>NZ_JBJGYU010000002.1:0-352015 GCF_054050155.1 Geodermatophilus sp. SYSU D00703
AGTTCACCGTTCGACTTGCATGTGTTAAGCACGCCGCCAGCGTTCGTCCTGAGCCAGGATCAAACTCTCCGTAGATGAATTCGATACCAGGCGAAAGGACCGAGAGTTGGCACTCTCCATGTCCATCCACCCAAAGAAACCCACAAAGGGGTTGTTACTTGGCACTGACTTTCGGCACGCTGTTGAGTTCTCAAGGAGCGGACGCGCTCCAACTCCAGCCTTTTCGGCCTTCGTTCGAGGCGGTGTCCCCACTTTACACCGTGCTCCGCATCAGTTCAAACCGCGGGGGTCCGTCTGGCGGTTGACCAGGCTGGCGGCCCGGTCCGTTCTCGCTCGGTGCAGAGAGCACAGTACACGACCTCCAGGGCCCTCTGCAGGGGGTCCCGGAGGGGGGTACGTCCTGCCTCGATCGCCCTGTCCACCAGGGCTTTCGGCCTCCGGGCGGGCGGCTCGGGAGCCGTCGTCCGTGGGCACCGGGTGGAACGGCAGCCACGGGGCTGCTCGTCCCGACGCGTCCGAGCGCTGCGTCACAGGGCGGTCAGAGGACGCCGCGGGGGCGGAACTGCACGCTGACCCGGGGGCCGACGGGCTTGGCCGTCTTGGGGATGCAGTGCTCCCACGTCCGCTGGCAGGAGCCGCCCATGACGACGAGGTCGCCGTGCCCCAGCGGAAAGCGCAGGCTCTCGCCTCCTCCCACGGGTCGGAGCAGCAGCGGCCGCGGGGACCCGAAGGAGACGATCGCCACCATCGTGTCCGCGCTACGGCCCCGGCCGATGCGGTCGCCGTGCCATGCCACGCTGTCCCGGCCGTCCCGGTACAGGCACATGCCCGCCGTGACGAAGGGCTCGCCGAGCTCGTCGGCGTAGTGCGCGTTCAGGGCGGTCAGGGCGGCGGTGAGCAGCGGGTGCGGCAACACCTCACCGCTGCCGTACCACCGGAGCAGCCGGGGGACGGCGACCTCGCGCTCGTACATCTGCCGACGGTCGGCACGCCAGCCGATGTCCCCGAGCAGGACCTCCAGGACCCCGTCGGAGCCGGACACCCACCCGGGCAGGTGGTCGACCCACGCGCCGCGGCTCAGCGGGTGCCGAGTGACGGCGAGCGGCCCGATCGTCGGCTCCTCGGCGAGATCCCACATCGACGGCTGGTGCGCGAGCGACATGGGCGCAGGCTACGCCGAGTCGAACGTGTGTACGAGTCCTATGCGGTGAGCGCGAGGGCGAACGGGAGGACCCGCGAGGCGCCCGCCAGTCGCAGCTCCCGGCCGGCGACGGTCATGGTCCAGCGCGAGTCCGCCAGGTCGTCGACGAGCAGGACCGGGACGGGGCCCATGGCCGCGAGCTGCTCGCGCAGCTGCGGCCCGACGACGATCCGCTGCCACACCCCCGCCAGCCGGAACGCGCTGTTCCCCCCGGGCTGGCCGGTGGGACCGCCGTGCGCGAGGGAGAGCTCACCGAGGTAGGGCAGCCGCCCGAGGCCGGCCAGCCCCTGCGCCAGGCCGGTCACCAACCGGGGGCGCCGCCGCGACGGCACCGCGACGACCGCGGCCGGGCGCTCGGCCCAGTCCCAGGCGCCGAGCACGCGGGCGCAGGCGCGGATGAGCTCGTCGTCCGGCGGGGTGTCGGAGACCGCTCGGCGCACGGGGACGTCGAAGGCGGCGTCCGGGTCCTCCTCGATGCCGGGCGCCTCGAGGTCGACGACGCCACCCACGCCGTCGTCCCCCAGGAGGGAACGCAACCGCTGCCCCCAGCCCAGGTCGGTGAGCCGGGCGACGGCCCGGCCGGTGTCCATGTGCTCGCCGGCCGGGATCTTGCCCTTCACGCCCACGCCGAGCCGGTCGGCGCCGGTGGGCCACATGGCACGGGGCGCGAGTTCCACGCCGGGCCGGTCCAGCGCAGCCGAGGCGGCCTGGGCCGCGGCCTCGGGGACGTCGGTCGCGTACCAGGTGCCGGCGCAGACGTCGCAGCGGCCGCAGGGCGCGGCGGTCGGGTCGTCCAGCGCCTCCTGGAGGAAGGCCATCCGGCACTGCGCCTCGTCGACGGGCCGGGCGTAGGCGATCATCGCCCGCTGCTCCGCCTCACGGGTGCGGGTCACCCGGGCGTAGCGGTCGGCGTCGTAGACCCACGGCTGCCCGGTGGCCCGCCAGCCGCCCTGCACCCGCTCGACCGCCCCGTCGACGGCGAGCACCTTGAGCAGCAGCTCCAGCCGCGACCGGCGGACGTCGGCCACCGTCTCCAGCCGCGCCACCGACCAGGCCTTCCCGTCGGCCATGGCGGAGAGCACCGCCGCGGCGTGGTCCTCCCGCGGCATTGAGGAGGTGGCGAACCACTGCCAGATGGCGAGGTCCTCCGGGCCGGGGAGCAGCAGGACGTCAGCGTGCTCGACGGCACGGCCCGCGCGGCCGACCTGCTGGTAGTAGCTGACCGGCGACGACGGCGCGCCCAGGTGGACGACGAACCCGAGGTCGGGCTTGTCGAAGCCCATGCCCAGCGCCGACGTCGCGACCAGGGCCTTCACCCGGTTCTCCCGCAGCGCCTCCTCGGCATCGCGCCGGTCGGCGTCGTCCAGCCGTCCGGTGTAGGCGCGCACCTCGTGGCCGGCGTCGCGGAGCAGGGTGGCGGTCTCCTCCGCGGCCGCGACGGTGAGCGTGTAGACGATGCCGCTGCCCGGCAGGTCGCCGAGGTGGGCGGCCAGCCAGGCCAGCCGCGCGCGGTCGGTGGGCAGCCGGAGCACCCCCAGGCGCAGCGAGTCCCGCGCCAGCGGTCCCCGGACCGTCGTCACCGACACCCCGCCGGCGCCCAGCTGCTCGGCGACGTCGGCCACCACCCGCTCGTTGGCGGTGGCCGTGGTGGCCAGCACCGGCGTGCCCTCGGGCAGCGTGCTCAGCAGGTCGCGGATGCGGCGGTAGTCGGGCCGGAAGTCGTGCCCCCAGTCGGAGACGCAGTGCGCCTCGTCGACGACCAACAGCCCGCACCGGCGGACCAGGTCGGGCAGCTGCTCCTCGCGGAAGCGCGGGTTGGTCAGCCGCTCCGGCGAGACGAGCAGCACGTCGACGTCGTCGGCGGCCAGGCGCGCGGCGACGTCGTCCCACTCCGTGGCGTTGGCACTGGAGATCTCCACCGCGCGGATGCCGGCCCGCGACGCCGCGGTCACCTGGTCGCGCATCAGCGCGAGCAGGGGGCTGACCAGGAGCGTGGGACCGGCGCCGCGCCGGCGGAGCAGGGCGGTCGAGACGAAGTAGACCGCCGACTTCCCCCACCCGGTGCGCTGCACGACCAGGGCCCGCTCGGCCCGCTCGACCAGCGCGGCGACCGCGGCGTCCTGCCCCTCGCGGAACTCGGCGTCGGGCCGGCCGGTCAGCTCGCGGAGGACCTCGAGGGCCTCGACGGCGAGGTCGGACGTCGGCGCGGCGGTGCTCATGGCAGCCGACAGTAGGCACCGAGGGCGACAGGACCGGCAGCCGCGCGGATCCTGGGGACGATGGAGGAGGATCCACAGGCGATGCGACCGCCGGACAACCACGTGCACACCCACTGGTCCTGGGACACCCCCGACTCGGCGACGATGGTGCGCGCCTGCGAGCGGGCGGTGGCCCGGGGCCTGCCGGCCATCGCCTTCACCGAGCACCTGGACTTCACCACCTGGTCGCCCGAGGACCGCGCCACCGCTGACGGCCTGGTCGACCGGCACGCCTCCCGCCACCTGCCGATCGACGTCGAGGGGTACTTCGCCGAGCTCGAGGAGTGCCGGGAGCGCTTCCCCGAGCTGCGCGTCTGGTCCGGGGTGGAGACCGGTGAGCCGCACCTGTTCGCCGCGAGCGTCGCCGACCACCTGCACGACGCGCCGGTCGACCGCGTGCTGGGGTCCCTGCACTCGCTGAGCCAGGACGGCCGGCTGTACGGCGTCGGCCGGCTGCTCTACCCCGACCCCGACACCACGATGCGCCGCTACCTGGCCGAGGTCGTCGACATGGTCGAGAACAGCGACGTCTTCCAGGTGCTCGCGCACGTCGACTTCCCGCGCCGGTACTGGCCGGGCGGCAGCGACCGCTACTCCGAGAAGGACTACGAGGAGGAGTACCGGGCCGTGTTCCGGGCGCTGGCGCACACCGGCCGGGCGCTGGAGGTCAACACCACCAGCCCGCTGGCCTCGGTCGACCAGGTGCGCTGGTTCCACGAGGAGGGCGGCGAGGCGGTCAGCTTCGGCAGCGACGCCCACCAGCCGGCCGTCGTCGGCCAGCACTTCGACCTGGCGGTGGACGTCGTCGAGTCCGCCGGCTTCCGCCCCGGGCGGGACCCCTTCGACTTCTGGCGCCGCTGAGCACCGTCGGCGCTCGACGATCGCGAAGAAGTACTTCACCGCTAAGAGAACTGCCGCTAGGGTCGACGGGGTGACCGCATCCCGCCGCGTCGTGATCGCCCTGGGCGGCAACGCGATGACCGGCCCGGACGGCTCGGCCACGCCGGGCGCCCAGCGAGCCGCGATCGCGGCGGCCTCGGTGCACGTCGCGGAGGTCGTGGCCACCGGCGTCGAGGTCGTGCTGACCCACGGCAACGGCCCGCAGGTGGGCAACCTGCTGGTCAAGAACGAGCTCGCGGCGCACGAGGTCCCCCCGGTGCCCCTGGACTGGTGCGTCGCCCAGACCCAGGCGACGATCGGTTTCACCCTGGCCGACGAGCTCGACGCCGCGCTGGCCGCACGCGGCCTCGCCCAGCGCACTGCCAGCCTGGTCACCCGCACGCTCGTCGACCCCGACGACCCGCACTTCCGCGAGCCCTCCAAGCCGGTCGGCCGGTTCCTCCCTCGCGAGAAGGCGGAGACCTTCATCGCCCACGGGCAGATCTGGGAGGACCGCGGCGAGCGCGGCTGGCGGCGGGTGGTCGCCTCCCCCGAGCCGCGCTCGGTCGTCGACGTCCCCGCCATCTCCGCCCTGGCCGCGGCCGGGTTCGTCGTCGCCTGCGCCGGCGGGGGCGGCATCCCGGTGGTCGACGATTCCGTCGACCCGGCCCACCCCGGCGGCGCCCTCCGCGGCGTCGAGGCCGTGATCGACAAGGACCTCACCGCCGCGCTGCTCGCCGCCGAGCTGGGCGCCGACACCCTGGTCATCGCCACCGACGTCCCGAACGTGATGGTGGACTTCGGCACCCCGCAGGCCCGCCCGCTGGGCCGGGTGACCGCCGCCGAGCTGCGCGAGCACGCCGCGGCCGGGCAGTTCGCCCGCGGCAGCATGGGCCCGAAGGTCGACGCCGCGCTGCGGTTCGTCGAGCGGACCGGCGGCCGCGCCGTCATCACCAGCCTCGAGCACATCTCCGACGCCGTCCGAGGGGACGACGCCGGCACCGTCCTGTCCGCCTGAGCACCGACAACCGAGAGGAACGCCGTGCCCGCACCGATCGAGGTCCGCAAGGTCCCGCTGCACAACGTCAGTGACGCCTCCGAGCTGGCCAAGCTCATCGACGAGGGCGTCTTCGAGGCCGACCGGGTGGTCGCCGTCATCGGGAAGACCGAGGGCAACGGCGGCGTCAACGACTACACGCGGATCATCGCCGACCGCGCCTTCCGCGAGGTGCTGCAGGAGAAGGGGACGCGCTCGGCCGAGGAGGTCAAGCAGATCCCGATCGTGTGGTCCGGCGGCACCGACGGCGTCATCAGCCCGCACGCAACGATCTTCGCGACCCTGCCGGAGGACGCCGTCGAGCAGACCGACGAGCCGCGGCTGACCGTCGGCTTCGCGATGAGCGAGCGGCTGCTGCCCGAGGACATCGGCCGCATCTCCATGGTGGAGAAGGTCGCCGAGGGTGTGCGCAAGGCGATGAAGGAGGCCGGCATCGAGGACCCGGCCGACGTCCACTACGTGCAGACCAAGACGCCGCTGCTGACGATCGAGACGATCCGCGACGCCCACGAGCGCGGGCAGACCACCTATTACGACGAGCCGCACGGGTCGATGGACCTGTCCAACGGCACCACCGCGCTCGGCATCGCCGTCGCCCTCGGCGAGATCGAGATGCCGACGCAGGAGCAGGTCATGCGCGACCTGTCGCTGTTCTCGTCGGTGGCGTCGTGCTCGTCCGGCGTGGAGCTGGACCAGGCGCAGATCGTCGTCGTCGGCAACGCCCGCGGGCACGGCGGTGACTACCGCATCGGGCACTCGGTCATGAAGGACGCCCTCGACCAGGACGGCATCTGGGAAGCGATCCGGAACGCCGGTCTCGAGCTGCCGGAGCGGCCGCACCACACCGACCTCGGCGACCGGCTGGTCAACGTCTTCCTCAAGTGCGAGGCCGACCCGACCGGCAAGGTGCGCGGCCGGCGCAACGCGATGCTCGACGACTCCGACGTGCACTGGCACCGGCAGATCAAGGCCACCGTCGGTGGCGTGACGGCGTCGGTCACCGGCGACCCGGCGGTGTTCGTCTCCGTCGCCGCGGTGCACCAGGGCCCGTCGGGGGGCGGCCCGGTGGCCGCCATCGTCCACGCCCGATGACAGCTCCGGGAGCACCGCGGGGAGCTCTGCGGAGCGATGGCGGCCACGCTGCAGGGTCCCGCCGCGAGCGTGCGAGCGGTGGGGGGCGGCGGGGTCCCGCCGCGGAGCGCGGACAGGCCATGAGCACGGCCTGACGGCAGCTCGCACGACTCCCTCGGGGAGGGGTGGTCCGGCTCGACGCCGGATCACCCCTCCCCGACGCGTACGGGGCGACACGCCCGGACGTCTTTTCCCTGCTCACGACCGTTTTCGTGATCGCGATACGGGTATGCGACGGTCGACCGTGGACCCGAGCAGAGTGGGTTGGCCAGTGAGCGAGGACGGAGCGCGGGACGAAGGACGCGGGGGCCTCGTCGACCTCGTCGGCGGCGCGCTGGAACAGTTCGCCGAGCTGACCCGCATGGAGCCGGTGGCGACCACCGGCGTCCGGCGCGACGGTGACGGCTGGTCAGTCCTCGTGGACGTCGTCGAACTGGAGCGCGTCCCGTCCACGACCAGCGTCATGGCCACGTACCAGGTGGACCTGGACGGCTCCGGGCGGCTGGTCGGCTACCAGCGGCTGCGGCGCTTCACGCGCGGGTCGGTGGACCCGTCATGAGCGTGGAGCCCGCGATGCGGCGCGGCATCGGCGGCGGCGCGCTCGGCCGGCAACCGGACTCCCTGGCCGACGTCCTCGAACGCGTCCTGGACAAGGGCATCGTCATCGCCGGGGACGTCGTGGTGAACATCCTCGACATCGAGCTGCTCACGCTGAAGCTGCGGCTGTTCATCTCGTCGGCCGACACCGCCCGCCAGATGGGCATGGACTGGTGGAGCCGCGACCCGTTCTTCTCCGGCCGGGCGGTGGAGGGCGCCGACGCGAGCGACACCACCGAGGTGGAGGCGCTGCGCGAGCGGGTGGCCGCGCTGGAGGCGCTGCTGCGCCGGCAGGGGATCGAGGCCCCGGCCGAGGGGTCGGCGCGCCCCGTCGAGGCCGCACGGGCCGCCGGCGGGACCGCGGCGCCGAGCGCCCCGGCCGAGGAACAGGAGCGACGGCCGTGACCGCGCCCGAGGCGGACCGGCTGGCGGCCCTCGCCCGCGAGCTGGCGCCGGACGTCCTCGCCCGGGCCGTGGAGAAGGCGCGGGAGCAGGCCGTCGCCCGCCTGGCCGACCTGCTCACCGACACGCTGGTCGCCCAGGCCCTGGCCGGCGCCGCCCTGCCCGGCCCGCCGCCCCCGCCTGCTCCGGCCCAGGAGCCCACGGCCCCCGAGCCGGCGGCCCAGGAGGAGGGGACGGCCCCCGAGCAGCCGGCCCAGGAGCACGCGGCTCGAGAACGGGCGACGGTCTTCTACGCGTACGCCCTCGCCCGCGCCGACCTGCCGCCGGTCGACCTCGTGCCGGTCACCGGGGGCCGCGTCGACCGCGTCACGGCCGGCGACCTCGCCCTGCTGGTCAGCCCCGTGCGGGCGGAGCAGCTGCGGGTCGACGAGGACGACCTGTCCGAGGAGGGGCGGCTGGCGGTCCTCGCCCGAGGGCACGACGCCGTCATCCGGGCCGCCGCCGCCGCGGGGCCGGTGCTGCCGCTGCGCTTCGGCACCGTCGTCCAGGACGAGGACGGCGCCCGCCGCCTGCTGGACGCCCACGGCGCCGCGGCGCGGCGGCTGCTGGCGCGCATCGCCGACGCGCGGGAGTGGGGCGTCCGGCTGCTGCGCACCCTCGAGCCCGAGCCGGCTCTCACCCGATCCCGGGGCGACGACGAGCGCGCCTCGGCCACCGGCACCGAGTACCTCGCCCGCCGTCGGGAGGCCCTCGCCCAGCGCGACGAGGCCGAGCGGGCCGCCGCGCAGGCCGCCGAGCGGCTCGACGAGGTGCTCGTCCCGCACGTGCGGGAGGCGATGCGGCGCGGCGGGTCCACCGGCTCGTCCCTGCTGCTCGACGCCGCCTACCTGGTCACCCCCGACCGCGAGGAGGCCTTCCGCGCCGCCGTCGCGGGGCTGGCCGAGGAGCTGCGGCCCGAGGGGCTGGACGTCGAGGTGACCGGTCCCTGGCCGCCGTACTCGTTCGCCGCGCTGGAGGAGTCCACGGGGGGTCGCGATGGTGCGTGAGCAGCGCGGGATCCTCGGCGGTGACAGCACCGGTACCAGCCTGGTGGAACTGCTCGACCGCGTCGTCCACCGTGGCGCCTACGTCAGCGGTGACGTGGTGATCTGCCTGGCCGGGATCGACCTGGTCCGGCTCGACCTGCGACTGCTGCTCACCGCAGTCCAGCCGGAACCGACTCCGGTGCGACCGCCGCCGCCCACTGCCCCGGAGGCGTGGTCGTGACCGCCGGGGACGCCGGGCGACGGCTCGCCGGCAGCGGGGAGGACGTCGGGCGCGGCCTGGGCCGCCTGGTCGTGACGCTCCTGGAGGTCGTCCGCCAGGTGGTCGAGCGGCAGGCGTTGCGCCGGGTCGAGGTGGGCGACCTCAGCGACGAGGAGATCGAGCGCCTCGGCCGCGCCCTGATGGACCTGGAACGCACCTTCGACGAACTCATCGACCACTTCGGGGTGGTGCCGAACGACCTGTACCTGCCGATCGACCTCAACGCCCTCGTGCGCTCCGACCGCGTCGCGACCGACGGCGTCCTGCCCCTGACCACTGCCCCGTCCAGGAGAGACCCATGACCGTGTCCAGCGTCAACCGCGCGCCCCGGCCCAGCAGCCTCGCGGACGTCCTCGACGTCGTCCTCGACAAGGGCATCGTCATCGACGCCTACGTCCGTGTCGCGCTGGTCGGCATCGAACTGCTGACCATCGACGCCCGCATCGTGATCGCCAGCGTGGACACCTACCTGCGCTTCGCCGAGGCGGTCAACCGCCTCGACCTGCAGCCGCAGGAGCAGGTGGCCGGCCTGCCCGGGCTGATGCGCGAGATCACCCAGGGTGGCTCCAAGGCCAAGACCCGTGGTGCGCTCACCGGTGCCAAGGAGTCCGCGCAGGAGTTCATCGGCTCCCTCACCGGCCGGGGGGACGAGGAGGAGCAGGGGGACGGCGGGAAGCGCGCCGAGCGGCGCTCTGCCCCCGCCGACCGGCAGGCTCCGCGGAGAGGGTGACCGATGGTCCTCGTCCACGGGGTCCTGCGGGACCGCGACACCGCTGTCCTCTCCTCCCTCCCGGAGGAGGGGCTGCGGCCGCGCGCGGTCTCGGACGGGAGCGTGGCCGCGGTCGTCACCGACGACGACGACCGGGAGCTCACCCCCGAGGACGCGGTGGCCCACCTCGACCTGCTGGTCGCCCTGGTCGCCGACGTCCCGGTGCTGCCGCTCGCGCTCGGCACGGCTGCCCCGGACGACGACGCGGTGCGCGCGGAGGTGCTCGAACCGGGGTCCGAGCAGTTCGCCGAGCAGCTGGCGGCGGTCGCCGACCTGGTCGAGCTGCGCCTGGACCTCGCCTTCGACACCGACGCGACGGTCACCCGGGTCGCCGAGTCCGATCCCGAACTGCTCCGGCTCGCCGAACGCAGCCGGGCGCCGGGCGCCGGGCTCGCCGAGCGCATGGCCCTCGGCGAGGCCGTCGCCGGGCGCGTCGCCGACCTGCAGGCCGAGCTGGCCGAGGCGTGGACGCAGGACCTGGAGGAGGTCGCGGAACGCAGCGCCGTCCTGCACACCGACGAGCAGATCCGGCGCAGCGCGTACCTGGTCCACCGGGACCGGCTCGCCGACGCCGACGCCGCCGTCGCCGAGCTGCGGACCGCGGCCGAGGGCCTGGCCGCGATCGAGTACGTCGGGCCGCTGCCCGTCTACAGCTTCCTCGACGAGATCTCCGCCGAAGCGGAGCCCGCGCCGACGTCGCGATGGGGGTGGTGACCGGCACGAGGCACGTGCAGCAGTGAGCGACGTCGGCGGGGGCGGCGACCACGGGAGCGAAGCGGGGGCAGGGATGCCCCTCGGCTCATGAGGAGGAGTGCAGCAATGACAGAGAGCACGACAACCCCGAACCCAGGCGCCCTCAAGCTCGGCGCCGTGGCCGTGGGGGCCTACATGCTGGGACGCATGAAGAAGGGCCGGGCCGCCGTGAGCCTCGCCATGTGGCTCGCCGGCTCACCGGGTCTCGACCCCAAGCGCCTGCTGCGGGAGGCGATCGTCTCCGCCGCCAGTTCACCGGAGGTCAAGAGTCTGCTGACCCAGGTGCGCGGGCCGATGCTGGAGGCGGGCAAGAAGGCAGCCGGGGCGACGATCGAGGGCCAGCTCGCCGCGCTGACCGCAGCCCTGGACCAGCGGACGAAGTCCCTGACCGCCGCGGCGGAGAAGACCACGGAGACGGCCGGCAAGGCCGCCGGCAAGGCCGGTGAGACCGCCGCGGGCGTCACCGACAAGGCCGGCGAGGCCGCCCAGTCCGCCGCCGATGGAGCCGGCGACGCCGGCCAGCGCGCCGCGGCGCTCACCGGTGGCCTCGGGCGGGTCACCAGTCTCGTCGGCAAGGGCAGGAAGCGTCGGGCCCGTCACGACGAGGCCGAGGACACCGGCACCGAGGAGCGGGCCGAGGACCAGGAGGCACCGGCCGCGCAGGACGAGGCGGAGGACACCGAGGAGGAGGCCCCGGCCGCGCAGGACGAGGCGGAGGACACCGAGGAGGAGACCCCGGCCGCGCAGGACGAGGCGGAGGACACCGAGGAGGAGACCCCAGCCGCGGAGGACGAGGCGGAGGACTCCGGCAGCGAGGAGCGAGCCGAGGACCAGGAGGCACCGGCCGCGCAGGACGAGGGCGAGCCCGCCGAGGACGAGTACGAGGACGAGGACGAATACGAGGACGAGGAGGAGGAAGAGGAGGACGAGGGCGCTCCGGCCGAGGCCGAGGCCGAAGAGGCAGAGGACGAGGCGGAGCCCGAGGAAGAGGAAGAGGAGGAGCCCGAGCAGCCAGCCGCCCGGAAGCGGGCCCCTGAACCGGCCAACAGGGCCGCCGGACCGGCCAAGCGCGCCGCGGCACCCACCAAGCGAGCCGCCGAGCCCGCCAAGCGTCAGCCGGCGAAGGCCGCCAGGCGGACCCCCGAGGGCCGCGCACCTCGCCGTCCCCGACCGGAAGGGAACCGGGCATGACCAGCAGTCAGCAGAGCAGCAGTGGTGGGCTGGCGGGCGTTGTGCGGAACAACCCCGTGGTGTCCCAACTCGGTGACGCCGCGAAGCAGTACGCCAAGGCCCGCGGGCAGGACGCCGTCCGGAAGGTCGGCGAGAAGCTGTCGGGCGTGACCGACTCCATGAACCAGTCGGCCGAGGACGGCGGCTTCAAGGCCACCGCCGCCTCCGCCGCGGTCAAGCGGGTGGTCCAGGGTGAGAGCCCGCTCAAGGCGGCCATAGGAGGGGTCGGCGCCGGCATCAAGGAGTCGGTCAAGGGCCTGTTCGGCCGCAAGAAGGGCGGCGGCGCCGGCGGCAACAAGAAGTTCATGAACATCATCGAGGACGTCACCGTCGGCGTCCCCGTCAACGTGGCGTACGACCAGTGGACCCAGTTCCAGGAGTTCGCCAGCTTCATGAAGGGCGTCGACTCCGTCGACCCGCAGGACGAGGTCCACAGCAACTGGCGGGTGAAGGTCGCGAAGTCCCGCCGGAACTGGAAGGCCACCATCACCGAGGCGATCCCCGACCGGAAGATCGCCTGGACCACCGAGGGTGGCAAGGGCACCACCAAGGGCGTCGTCACGTTCCACCCGCTCGCCGACGACCTGACCCAGATCCTGCTGGTCATGGAGTACTACCCGCAGGGCCTGTTCGAGAAGACGGGCAACATCTGGCGCGCCCAGGGTCGCCGGACCCGGCTCGACCTCAAGCACTTCCGCCGCTTCGTGACGATGCGCGGCGAGGCGACCGGCAGCTGGCGAGGCGAGATCCGGGACGCCGAGGTCGTCCGCGGCCCTGACGAGGAGGAGGAGCCCCAGGACCGGGCCGCCCTCGCCCGGGGAGGGGAAGAGGAAGAACAGGCCCCGGAGGAAGAGGGCGAGGAGGCCTACGGCGAGGAGGAGCCGGAGGAGGCCGAGGAGGGCGAGTACGCCGAGGGCGAGGCCGAGGAAGGCGAGTACGCCGAGGGCGAGGCCGAGGAAGGCGAGTACGCCGAGGGCGAGGCCGAGGAGGGCGAGTACGAGGGAGAGGAGGAAGAGGGGGAAGAGCCGGAGGAGGAGCAGGAACCGGAGCTCGAGGACGTCGGACCGCGCAGCCGGCGCGGCCGCCGTCGGGAGCCGGCCGGATCCCGCTGACCAGGCGACGAGAGGAGCCACAGTCGCATGTCGCAAACCGATCAGGACGCGGTCCCGGCCGAGCTGGTGGAGGCCGCCGAGGTGCTCTCCGTCCGGGAGCACGTCCTCGACATCCTCCTCGAGAAGATCGACGAGGACCGGTTCCCGTCGGCCTCGATGATGGACGACGTCGAGCAGCTGCTGCCCCCGTGGCGGCGGCGGGAGTACGCCGACATCCTGCTCGACAAGATCCGGGCGGACCGGTTCCCGAGCCGCTCGCTCATCCAGCGGGTGGTCCGCCTCTCCTGCTGAACGACGACCGGGGGCCCCTCCGCGCGAGTGGAGGGGCCCCCGGCGTCCCCGCGGGTCGGCGCCCTCCCGGGAGGCCCGCTCGTGGCTCGCCGAGGACGGCGGTCCCGCCTCGAACCGCGCCCTGGACGACGTCCGCGCAGACGGGGTCGAGCACCTCCCGCCGCACCCGCGCCCCGGCCCACCGCCGGTGCGGATCACCGCACCGGTCCGACCGAGACCAGCGCGAAGCCGCGGGTGACCAGGTCGAGGAACCGGGCGGGGGCGTCGTCCGGCTGCCAGGTGGTGAAGGCCGCGCCCAGCACCGCACCCGCCGCCTGCGCCAGCAGCGCGGCGGTGAACGGGTCGGCGGGCCGCTGGCGGTGCACCCAGCCGTCCAGGGCACCCTGGATGTGCCCGTACGCGGCGCGCTGGTAGGCGGCGAGCTCGGGGTCCTCGGCCAGCCGGCGGCGGACGGCGAGGGTGCCGGTGTGGGTGCTCAGGTACTCGCGGCACACCGCGCCCAGCGCCGTCCACGGGTCGGCCGCGCCGTCGGCGGCGGCGAGCAGACCGGCCAGCCGGTCGGCGTCCCCCGGATCGGGGTCGAAGAGCGCGGCCGCCTTGGTCGGGAAGTGGTTGAAGAAGGTCCGCCGCGAGACGCCCGCCGCCGCGGCGATGTCGTCGACCGTGACGGCGGCGAAGCCCCGTCGTCCCACCAGGTCGACCGCGGCGGCCTGCAGCGCCCGCCAGCTCTCCCGGCGCTGCGCCTCCCGGGCGCCGAGTGGCGGCACGCGGTGCACGCTAGCCCCTAGAGTTCGCTGCACTCAGTGCAGTGGACGAGGAGGAGCACGGGATGAGCAACCGCCGACTCGAGGGCAAGGTCGCCCTCATCACCGGCGCCGCGCGCGGCCAGGGCCGGGCGCACGCGGTCCGGCTGGCGAGCGAGGGCGCCGACGTCATCGCCCTGGACGTCAACGCCGACGCGAAGACGACGGCCTACCCCGGCCCGACGGCCGAGGACCTGGCCGAGACCGTGCGGCTGGTGGAGGCGCAGGACCGGCGGATCGTCGCCCGCGAGGCCGACGTCCGGGACTTCGACGCCGTGTCCGCGGTCGTCGCCGAGGGCGTGGCCGAGCTGGGCCGGCTGGACGTCGTCGTCGCCAACGCCGGCATCTGCTCGGCCAACCTCTCCTGGGACATCTCGGTCGAGCAGTGGCAGGAGACGATCGACACCAACCTGACCGGCGTCTTCTTCACCGCGAAGGCCACCGTGCCGGTCCTCATCGAGCAGGGCACCGGCGGCTCGATCGTCATCACCAGTTCGGTGGCCGGCCTGCGCGGACTGCCGTTCCTCGGCCACTACGCGGCCAGCAAGCACGGCGTCGTGGGGCTGGCCCGCACGATGGCCAACGAGCTGGGGCAGTACGGCATCCGGGTCAACACCGTCCACCCGCACGGCGTGGCCACCGGGATGACCGTGGACGACATGCAGCCGCTCATGGCGCAGTACGCGAGCACGCTCGGGCCGATCTTCATGCAGACGCTGCCCGACCAGGTGTCGCAGCCGGAGGACATCGCCGCCGCCGTCGCGTGGCTCGCCTCCGACGAGGCGCGGCACGTCACCGGCATCGCGTTGCCGGTCGACCTGGGCACGCTGGCCCGTTGAGGCAGGCCGCGGGCCCGGCGACGACCGGGCCCGTGGTCAGGGCAGGATCGCGTCCACGTAGCCGCCGTCGACCCGCAGCGCGCCGCCGGTGGTCGCCGAGGCGAGCGGCGAGGCCAGGTAGACGCACATGTTGGCGATCTCCTCCGGCTCGATCAGCCGCTGGAGCAGCGAGTTCGGCCGGTGCCGGCGCATGAACTCCCGCTGCGCCTCCTCCCAGGGCAGGTCGCCGACCAGGGAGTGCACGAACTCCTCGACGCCGCCGGTGTGCGTCGGGCCGGCGATCACCGAGTTGACCGTCACGCCCGAGCCGGCGGCTTCCTTGGCGAACCCGCGGGCCACGGCGAGCAGGGCGGTCTTGGTCACCCCGTAGTGCACCATCTCCGCCGGGATGACCACCGCCGAGTCGCTGGCGATGTACTGCACCCGGCCCCAGCCGCGGTCCCGCA
Organism: Geodermatophilus sp. SYSU D00703; assembly: GCF_054050155.1. Taxonomy (NCBI): domain Bacteria; kingdom Bacillati; phylum Actinomycetota; class Actinomycetes; order Geodermatophilales; family Geodermatophilaceae; genus Geodermatophilus; species Geodermatophilus sp. SYSU D00703. The sequence continues at coordinate 15,074 of NZ_JBJGYU010000002.1, forward strand.
TCCCGGGCAGGTAGGCGCGGGTCAGCCGGACGGCGGTGAGCACGTTGGTCTCGAAGTAGCGGCGCCACTCGTCGTCCGGGATGTCCAGGACCGGCTGGGCGCCGAAGACGCCGAGGTTGTTGACGAGCACGTCCGCGTCCGGGACGGCGTCCAGCAGCGCGGCCGTGCCCTCGTCGGTGGTGACGTCGCCGGCGACGGTGGCCACCTCGGCGCCCTCGACGTCGGCGCGCAGCCGCTCGGCCGCGCCGGTGAGCTTCCCGGCGTCCCGCCCGGTGAGGACGACGGTGGCGCCGGCCCGCGCCAGACCGGTGGCGATGGCCAGGCCGATGCCCTGCGAGGAACCGGTGACGACGGCCCTGCGGCCGCCCAGGTCGATCTGCACGAGCTAGAGCAAGGCGCGGGGGACACGGGCTGTTCCGGCGCGGCTCGGTGCCGGGGGACGGCGGATCGTCTCCTCTACCGTGTCGGCCGGGCACTGCGGCCAGGCCGGACGGGAGCGCGCCGAGTGAACGGGTCCACCCGGGTGCAGCGGGCGCTGCCCGCGGTGTTCCTCGTCCTGGTCGTCCTCCTCGACCTCGTCGCCGGACGTCGACAGACCGTGGTGGGGCTCGTGGTCATGGCACCGCTGGTGGCGGCGTCCTTCCTCGGCCGTCGGGCCACCGCGACGTACGGGGTGCTGGCCCTCGTCGTGGCGGCCGTGCTCGGGGTCTATGACCGGCAGTACACCCCGGAGGCCCTGCCCTTCCACCTCGCCCGGCTGCTGCTGACCGCTCTCGCCGGGCTGGTCGCGATGGCCGCCTGCACGATGCGGCTGCGGCGGGAGGACCAGTTGGCCCGGGTCAGGGCCGAGGCGGCCGCCGCCCGGGCGGTCGTGGAGACGGCCGAGACCCTGCAGCGGCACCTGCTCGGGGACCCGCCGGACGTCGCGCCCCTGGAGGCGGCCGTGCGCTACGTGCCGGCCGGCCGGCACGCGCAGGTCGGCGGGGACTGGTACGACGCCTTCCGCCTCGGGAACGGGACGACGATGCTCGCCATCGGTGACGTCACCGGCCACGACGCCCCGGCCGCGGCCCTGATGGCGCAGACCCGCGGCATGCTCCGCGGCCTGGCGCAGACCGGGCCCCGCACCCCGTCCGCCGTCCTCACCGCCCTCGACGGCGCGTTCGCGGACCTGGGCGTCGCGACGCCGGTGACCGTGGTCGTGGCGACGCTGGACCTGCGGCCCGACGGCGGTGCGCTGCTGCGCTGGTCGAACGCCGGGCACCCGCCGCCGGTCCTGGTCCGCGCCGACGGGCGGGCGCTGCTGCTCGAGCGCCCGGTAGACCCGCTGCTCGGCGTCGTCCGCACGGCCCGGCGCGACGACCACGAGGTCGCGCTCGACCCCGGGGACACCCTCGTCCTCTACACCGACGGCCTCGTGGAGCGCCGGGACGCGCCGCTGGACGACGGGTTCGCCGGGCTGGTCGCGACGCTGGAGCGGATCGGCCACGAACCGCTCGAGCGGGTCTGCGACACGGTCCTGCGCGAGCTGGGCGGCCGGGAGGACGACGTGGCCCTGCTCGCCGTCCGCCTCCCGCCTGCGCGCCAGGGCCGGCCGCCGAGGTCGGGCGGCGGTCCAGGGCGGCGCCCACCACCTCCGTCGGCGCCTCGGCCAGCGTCGTCGACGGCGTCCCGCACGTGGCCGCCGGGCGCTACGCCGACGAGCCGGCCCGCACCGATGAGGGGTGGCGGTACAGGGTCGAGCGGGTCCGGTGCTCGTACTGGGCGCCCGCCGGCGGTTGGATGGGACCAGCACCGGTTCACCCTCGAGGCGGCCCGCAGCGCCGCCGTCCCCAGGAGAGCTCTGTAGATGACCGCACGCCTGCACTGCATCGACGAGGGCCAGGAGGGGGCGCCGACCCTCGTGCTCGGCCCCTCCCTGGGCACCGACACCGGGCTCTTCGACGCCCAGGCCGAGGTGTTCGACGAGGACTTCCGCGTGGTCCGCTTCGACCTGCGCGGGCACGGCGGCTCGGAGGTCGTGCCCGGCCCGTGCACGATGGCCGACCTCGCCGCCGACGTCCTCGCGCTGCTGGACCGGCTCGGGGTCGAGCGGTTCTCCTACGCCGGGGTCTCGATCGGCGGGGCGATCGGCCAGCAGCTGGCCCTGACCGTGCCCGAGCGGCTGGAGAAGCTGGCGATCATCGCCTCGGCGGCCCAGTTCGCCGACCCGCCGTCGTGGACGGCACGCGCGCAGCAGGTGCGCGAGCAGGGCACCGAGCCGCTGGTCGCCTCGCGCACCGGCACCTGGTTCACCGAGCAGTGGGCACGGGAGCACCCGGACGACGCCGAGCGGCTGCTGCAGGTGCTGCGCGACACCCCGCGCGAGGGCTACGCCGCCTGCTGCGAGGCGATCGGCGCGTTCGACGTCCGCAGCCGGCTGGGCGAGATCTCCGCCCCGACGCTCGTGGTGGCCGGCGCCGAGGACCCGGCGACCCCGCCGGAGATGGTGCGGGTGATCGCCGACGGCATCGCGGGCGCGGAGTTCGTCGTCGTCCCGGGGGCGGCGCACCTGCCCAACGCCACCGACCCGGAGACGGTGAACGCGGCGCTGACCCGCCACCTGCTGGGCTGAGCGCCCCTCGGCCGAGATCTGCACGGTGGCGCCGTCGGGCGGCCCGAGAGCGCCACCGTGCAGATCCCACGACCGGTCAGCGGGAGTAGTACTCGACGACCAGCTGCTCCTCGCACACCACCGGGACCTCCTCACGGGCGGGCACCCGCTCGACCCGGGCGACCAGGTCGGCCAGCCGGACCGACAGGTAGGCCGGGGCGTCGGCGTGCGCACCGGAGGCGGCGACGAGGAACGGCTCCTTGGCGCGTGACTTCGCGGTGATCTGCACGAAGTCACCCGGCTGGAGCCGGTAGGAGGGCCGGTCCACCCGCTTGCCGTTGACCAGCACGTGCCGGTGGGTGACGAACTGCCGGGCCTGGTAGATGGTGCGGGCGAAGCCGGCGCGCAGGACGGTGGCGTCCAGCCGCGACTCGAGGTCCTGGATCAGCGCCTCACCGGTCTTGCCGCCGGAGCGCTTCGCCCGGTCGAACGCGGCCCGCAGCTGGGTCTCGCTGATGTCGTACTGCGCCCGCAGCCGTTGCTTCTCGAGCAACCGGGTCTTGTAGTCGCTGGTGCTCTTGCGCTTGCGGCCGTGCTCACCCGGCGGGTAGGAGCGGCGCTCGAAGTAGGCCACCGCCTTCGGCGTCAGCGGGATGCCCAGCGCGCGGCTGAGCCGGGTCCTGGGGCGCGGGGTGTTCACGGGACCTCCTGGTTTGGTTAGGCTCACCTTACTCCTCTGGAGCTCCCCGCCGTCGACCCCGAGGGACGCCATGACCTCCGGCCGCCCGACCCCGCCCCACACCGACCGGGCCGCCGTGCCCCGCGCCGCCGAGCGGGCCCGCACGGTCGCCACCCGGCCCGCCGCCTCGGTCTCCGCCCTCGGGCTGGGCACCAGCCACCTGCTGGCCGCGACCACCACCGCCGACGGCGAGGTGCTCGTCGTCGTGCCACGCGCCGGCGGCCTGGCCGACGCCGTGGCCCGCGCACCCGAGGGCGACCTGGCGGCGCGCGTCACGGTGACCGCGCGCTCGCCGCTGCCGCTGCGCAACCCGCTGCGGGCGCGGCTGGAGCTGGCCGGGTGGCTCACCCCCGTGCCGGTCCGCGACGAGCCCGACCGGGTGCTCGCCTTCGCCGAGGCCTGCCCGGCCGACGTCCTCCTCGACGTCGGGCTCACAGCCACGCTGCTGCGGCTCGACCTCGCGGAGGTCCTCCTGCACGAGGGCGGTGGGTGCAGCGAGATCACGCCCGAGGACTACGCGGCCGCCCGGCCCGACCCGCTCGGCGCCGCCGAGGACGACCTGCTGGCCGACTGCGCCGAGCCGCTCGCTGAGTTGTGCGTGCGGGTCCGGGCGTGGACCGGGGACGACGCGGTGCACCTGCTCGGCGTCGACCGGTTCGGCGTCCTGTTCCGGGTGGAGCACCGGCGCGGCTGCTATGACCTGCGGACGGCGTTCCCCGGGCCGCTGACCGGCCCCGGCGAGTTCGCGGCGGCGGTCACGGCCCTGCTGGCCTGCCCGCGCGACTGAGCCTCAGCGGTGGGCGAACCAGCTGTCGTCGGGGAGGTCCGGCCGCTGCGGGGGCTCGGGATCGCTCAGCTCCGGTGGCACCCACGGCCACAGCTCCACGACCCGCTCGACGGCCTGCCGGATCGGGGTCGCGTCCAGCTCGACGGCGGTCTCGGTGATGCCGAGCTCGGGACAGCGGACGACCACCCGCAGCGAGCCCTCCCCCGGCACCGGGGAGAGCCACCAGGTCTGGGTGGCGGAGCGCTCGTCGGCCGAGCCGCTGCTCTCCGTGAAGACGATGTCCTCGCCGGGCTCCTGCCGTGGGACGTTGTCGACACGCGTCCCGTCGGCCAGCTCGACACCGACGAGCAACGCCGGCGCGCCTGGACCGTGCCGCCAGAGCAGCTGCTGGACGTCGGTCCCCGGCAGGGCACCGGGCCGCACCCGCACGGACAGGTCGAAGGAGATCCCCGTCGTGTAGACCTGCAGCCCGACCAGGGCGATCGCGACGTCGTGCGTACGGGCCAGCAGCAGGTTGTCGGACAGGGCAACCGGGATCTCGTTCCCCGGCGCACTCATCCGCCGGTAGTACTCCTCATCGGGCTCGCCGTGCGGCCAGCTCGTGCTCCACATGCCCCGCAGCGTGGCCCCCTCGGGGCGGGATCAGCTACACGAGCCTGCACGCCCGCCGGCCCCGACACGGCGAGTCCCGCGCACTCGTGGCCATCGGCCGCTGATGGTCACGCGTGCGCAGGACTCGATCCGCGTCACGCCGCGGCGCGGAGCTCCCCGGCGAGGGCGGCCAGCGCCTGCTCGAAGCACTCCTGCGGCGGCTGCACCAGGCCCGCGCCGACCTGGCCGGTGCCGGCCACGCGCCCGGCCATGCCGGTGTTGATCTGCGGCAGCCAGCCGGTGCGGGCCACCTCGAGGACGTCGATGCCGGTCGGCGCCCCGCGGAAGCCGAGGATCGGCACCTGCATCGCCGGGTTCTCGGCGAGGGTGAGGGAGTACATCCGCTCGGTGGTGGCCAGCGCGTCGGGCACGGTGCCGCCGACGAACCGGACGATCGCCGGCGCCGCGGCCATCGTGAACCCGCCGACGCCGTAGGTCTCCATGATCGCGGAGTCGCCGATGTCGGGGTTGGCGTCCTCGGGGCCGTAGTCGCCGAGGAAGAGGCCCACCGGGGTCTGCGCCGGGCCGGTGAACCAGCGGTCGCCGGTGCCGGCGGTCTGGATGCCGAACTCCGTGCCGTTGCGGGCCATCACCGTGACCATCGTCGAGCCCGGGACGTCCCGCGCCGCGTCCATCGCCAGCTTCGCCGTCGGCATGCCGAGGTTGAGGAAGAAGTGCTCGTTGCCGCCGATGAAGCGCAGCACCGCCGCGATGTCGGACGCCGGTGCGTCGACCTCCACGATCGCCGGCGAGAGATCGCGCAGGGTCATCAGCGAGCCGGCGCGGTTGCGGTTGTGGCCCTCGTCGCCCATCTGCAGCATCTGCGCGAGCACGGCCTTGACGTCGAGCGGCTCGGCCATCGAGCGGACCGCCGCCTGCAGCACCGGCCCGAGGACGTCGCGCATCCACCGCAGCCGGGTGAGCACCTCGTCGTTGTAGGCGCCCATCCGCAGGACCTTGCCCAGGCCCTCGTTGAGGTTGCAGAACGCCTGCCCCCCGTGGACCGGGTCCTGCAGGCACCACGCCCACATCGACGGGCTGGTGACGCCGGCCATCGGGCCGACCGTCCGGTGGTGGTGGCAGGGGTCGAGGGTGATCTCCCCGGCGGCGAGGAGCCGCTCGGCCTCCTCCGCCGTGTCGGCCCAGCCCTCGAACAGGCAGGCGCCGATCAGTGCGCCGCGCAGCGGGCCGCTGGCGTCGGCCCACGCGATCGGCGGGCCGGCGTGCAGGAGCGTGCGGTCGGGGAGGTCGAGCACGTCGCGGACCGGCCGGACGTCGACCAGTTGTGACCCGGCGGCCATGACCCGCTCCACCGCGGTGCGGTTGGCCGTGGCGCGGCGCCGGTCCAGGGCCAGCGCGGCGAGGTCGACCGGGTCGCCGAAGCCCGGCGGGCGCCAGTCGACGTCGTGCACCTCGGCGCCCTGGGCGCGCAGCGCGTCGGAGAAGACGTCGACGCCGGCGGCGACGATCACCGGCGGGGCGGAGAGCAGCTCTCCCAGGGTCATCGCAGTGCTCCCAGCAGGTCGAGGGCGTACCGCGTGGCCGCGGCGTTGGAGGCGAAGACGGCGGCACCGGCGGCGGCGAGGGCGTCGGCCTGGCGGCTCCAGCCCTGCGGGTCGCCCTCGGTGCCGACCAGCGCGACCACGACCGGCAGCGTCCGGGACGCGCGCGCCGCCCGCAGCGCCGGCGCGAGCGTGGCGGCGGGGTCGGGGTCGGCGCCGTACCCGAGGACGACGTCGAGCAGGAGCACCGCGGGCTCCCCCTCGGCGGCCAGGGCGGCGATCGCCTCGAGTCGCAGCGTCGGGTCGATCATCGGGTGCGCGCGGCCGACGGTGAGTGCGTCGTCGCCGAAGTCGACGACCACGTGGCCGCGGGCGGACAGGTCCGTCCCGAGGTCCAGCTCCGGCCGCAGCGGGGTGTTGGAGCGGATGTCGCCGAGCACCGGCGCGGCGATGAGCATCGCCTCGTCGGCGAGGGTGCCTCCGGAGTACAGGCCCTTGAGCACCGCGCCGGGCACCGGTGTCTCCTGCGGCCCGGGCCGCGACGGCCACTGCGGCACCTCGGCGCCCATGTCGGTGAGCAGCGCCTCGACGGCGGCGGTGAGGTCGGGGGTCTGGGGCGAGAGGGCCGCGGACCGCACCGGCACCGACAGCCGCGCGGCGGCCTCCTCGACCGCGGCGGCCACGGACGGCGCCGGGGGCTTGGAGACCAGCAGCACCCGCTCGGTGGCCGGATCGGCGTCGAGGGCGGCCAGGGCGTCGAGGGTGGCCAGCCCGCCGACGGCCCCCGACAGGTCGCGGCCGCCGACGCCGAGGACGTGGCTGACGCCGACCCCGGCCATGTCGAGCAGGCAGGAGACCTGCTGGGCACCGGTGCCGGAGGCGGCGACCAGCCCGACCGGGCCGCTGCGCACCACGTTGGCGAAGCCGAGGGCGACACCGGAGACGATCGCCGTCCCGCAGTCGGGCCCCATGACGAGGACGCCCGCGTCGTGCGCGGCGCGCTTGAGCGCGACCTCGTGCTCGACCGGCACCCCGTCGGAGAAGACCAGCACGCTGCGGCCGACGGCGATCGCGTCGGCGGCCTCGGCGACGGCGTACTGGCCGGGCACGCTGACGATGGCCAGCGCGGAGCCCTCGGTCGGCAGGGCGTCGAGTCCCCCGCCGATCGTGCGCGCCGGGATGGCCTCGGCGGTGCCACCGGAGCGCTCGCGGGCGGCCAGCGCGGCGTCGACCGCGGCGACCGCGCCGGCCAGGACCTCGTCGTCCGTCGCCGCGATCGCGATGAGCAGTTGGTCGGGAGAGGCCTCGACATCGGGTGCGAGACCCGTGTTCGCGGCCAGTTCGAGGTTCAGCGGGGTGGCCATCGCGACCACGACGGCGGAGACCCCGTCGAGGGCGCCGATGTCGCGGCTGACCTGCATGAGTTTGACCGAGTCGGCGTAGACGCCGCTGCGGAGGGAGACGTGCCGGACTCCGGTACCGGAGGGAGGGGCGCTCACCCCCACAATTTATCTCAGCGCTGAGACATCTTGGCAATAACGATTTAGCACTGAGGTACTTCCGCGCGCCTCCCGCAGCGTGACAGATTGACGCGTCCCCGGCGCCGGCAACGTCCGTCGACCGGCCGGGACCAGGTCTGTGGTGCACGTCGAGGAGGCACTCATGGCGTTCGGTTGGAAGCTCTACGGGGACGGCAAGACCCCGCCGTTGGGCGAGGCCGTCGCGCCCGACGAGCGCTTGTCGTGGCCGCGCACGGTCGGTATCGGCGCCCAGCACGTGGTCGCCATGTTCGGCGCCACGTTCGTCTTCCCGATCGTCATGGGGCTCGACCCCAATCTGGCGATCATGATGAGCGGGATCGCGACGATCATCTTCCTGCTCATCGTGAACGGGAAGGTCCCCAGCTACCTGGGCACCAGCGCCTCGTTCGTGGGCGGCGTGGTCGCCGTCCGGGCGCAGGGCGGGGACTCCTCCGACGTCGTCGGCGCGATCCTCGTCTCCGGCGTCGTCCTGGCGCTCGTCGGCGTGATCATCCACTTCATGGGCGCACGGGTGGTCAACGCCGTGCTCCCGCCGGCAGTGACCGGCGCGGTGGTCATGCTGATCGGGTTCAACCTGGCGCCCGTGGTGGCCGGGGTGTACTGGCCCCAGGACCAGTGGGTCGGCCTGGCGACGATGGTCTTCGTCATCGTCGCCTCGCTGCTGCTGCGCGGCTTCTGGGCCCGCATCTCCATCCTGCTCGGGCTGATCTTCGGCTACCTGCTGTCGGTGCTGCTGGACGTCACCACCGGGCCGATCACCTCGCCGGACGGGACCGGGACCGTCTCCACCCGCGAGCGGATCAACTTCGACGCCGTGGGTCAGGCCGACTGGTTCGGTCTGCCGGACTTCATCGCGCCGAGCTTCTCGCTGAACTTCTCGCTGCTCGTGCTGCCGGCCGTCATCGCCCTGATCGCGGAGAACGCCGGCCACGTCAAGGCCGTCGCCGCCATGACCAAGCGCGACCTCGACCCGGTGATGGGCCGGGCGATCGCCGCCGACGGCGTCGCCACCGTCGTCGCGACGTCGGTCGGCGGTTCGCCGACCACCACGTACGCCGAGAACATCGGCGTCATGGCCGCCACGCGGGTCTACTCCACCGCGGCCTACTACGTGGCCGCGATCGTGGCGATCCTCCTGGGCCTGTGCCCGAAGTTCGGCGCCCTGATCAACATCGTCCCGGGCGGCGTCCTGGGCGGGATCACCGTCGTCCTCTACGGGATGATCGGCCTGCTCGGCGCGAAGATCTGGAAGGAGAACCGGGTCGACTTCGCCAACCCGATCAACCTGGTGCCGCTGGCCGCGGGCATCATCATCGCGATCGGCAACGTCACCCTCCAGATCACCGACACCTTCTCGCTGTCGGGCATCGCGTTCGGTGCGATCGTCGCCGTCGTCTTCTGGCACGTGGCCCGCGTGCTGGCCCCGGCCGAGATGAAGGCCGCGCTCGCCCGCGAGGGCGTCCACCCGGCCGCGGCGTCGTCGTTTGGGCACGTCCACGGCGAGGAGGTCAGCGCCGACCCGTCGTCGGTCGACGACGTCGGCCGGCCCGGCATCCCGAGCTCCCGGACGCCGGGCAAGGGCACGCGCACGTCGTGAACCCGCGCGGGACCGCCCGCGGTCCCGCACTCCTGGGAAGGGCCTCGTCACCTCGTGGCGGGGCCCTTTCCGCTGCTCAGGGGCCGGCCGCGGGGACCCGCACGGCACGGGTCGCCGACACGAAGATTTAGCGCTGAGGTACTTCCGCCGTGATCAGCCCCGTGACACGCTGACACCTCGCCGGTGCGGCCGACGCTCGTCGGCCCAGCACCACCCGACCGGCCGGCAGGGTCCCTCGGGGAGTCGGCGAGGAGCGCGGCAAGGAGGCACTCGTGGCGTTGCGTCGGAAGCTCCGCCGGGACGACACCCCGCGGGGGAGCCGGGGGGCGGTCGACCGGTGAAGCCCGCTCCGTTCCGCTACGCCGACCCCCGTTCCCTGGACGAGGCCCTCGAGGTCCTCGCCGCGGAGGAGGGCGCGAAGGTGCTCGCCGGGGGCCAGTCGCTGCTCCCGCTGCTGTCGATGCGGCTGGCCGCGCCGGCCACGCTCGTGGACATCAACCGCGTGCCCGGCCTCGACACCGTCGAGGCGACCGCGGACGGCGTCCGGGTGGGGGCGCTCGTCCGCCACGCCCGCCTGCTCTCCGACGACGCCGCCGGCGTGCAGCCGCTGCTCGCGCGGGCGACCGCGAACGTCGCCCACCCCGCGATCCGCAACCGCGGGACCACCGTCGGCTCCATCGCGCACGCCGACCCCTCGGGCGAGATGACCTCGGTCCTGGCCCTGACCGGTGGTTCGGTCACCGTCGCCACGCCGGCGGGCACCCGGGACGTGGACTGGGGCGACCTGTTCGTCGGCCCGCTGGAGACCTCGCTGTCCGGGCCCTCGATCGTCACGTCCGCGTTCTTCCCGGCCCTGCCCGACCGCTCGGGCACCGCCTTCGCCGAGGTCGCCCGCCGCAAGGGCGACTACGCCGTCTGCGGCGCCGGCGTCGTCGTCACGCTCGACGAGTCCCGGCGGGTGACCGCCGCCCGCGCCGCCTACATCTCCGTCGGGCTGGTGCCCGAGGTGCACGACCTCACCGAGACCGTCGCGGGAGCGCCGGTCGAGAAGGCCGACTGGGCCGCCGCCGGCGCGCTGGCCCGCACCCTGGTCGACCCGGACGGCGACCTGCACGCCAGCGCGGACTACCGCCGCCTGCTGGTCGGCGTCCTGACCGAACGAACGCTGGCAGAGGCCGCCGCCGAGGCGATCGCAAAGGTGACGGGCGAGTGAGCATCGCAGGGAGCGCTAGCGACCGAGGAGCGGAGCGAGGCCGGAACCGAGCCATGAGCACCGAGAGGACCGCCGCATGACCGTCCCCGTCGACGCCGAGCGCACGATCACCGTCACCGTGAACGGTGTGCCGCGGAAGGCGACCGTGCCGGTGCGCCGGCTGCTGTCGGACGCGCTGCGCCACGACCTCGGCCTGACCGGCACGCACGTCGGCTGCGAGCACGGCGTCTGCGGCGCCTGCACCGTGGTCGTGGACGGTGCCCCGGTGCGCTCCTGTCTGGTGCTCGCCGTCCAGGTGGACGGGGCAACGGTGGAGACCGTCGAGGGCCTGGCCCGCGACGACGGCCGGGGCGGCCAGGTGCTGCACCCGGTCCAGGAGGCCTTCCGCGAGTGCCACGCCCTCCAGTGCGGGTTCTGCACGCCGGGCTTCCTCATGACGATCAAGGCCGGGCTGGAGAACCGCGACGTGGCGGCCGAGCTCACCGAGGAGGAGGTCGACGAGCTGGTCGGCGGCAACCTCTGCCGGTGCACGGGCTACGCGAACATCAAGAAGGCGGTCCGCCACGCGGCCGCGGCGATGCAGGACGCCCGGTGACGCGGCAGGGCGCAAGGCTCGGGGAGGGACGGCGGTGACCACGAAGCTGTTCGGGGAGCCGGTCCGGCGGCGCGAGGACGCCCGGCTCATCACCGGCAGGGGCCGCTACCTCGACGACATCGGCTCCACCGGGACGCTGGCCGCCGCCTTCGTGCGCAGTCCGCACGCGCACGCCCGCATCGTCGACGTCGATGTCGAGGCGGCGCTCGACGTCGAGGGCCTGGTCGCGATCTACACCTACGAGGACCTCACCGGCCCGCTCGCCGAGCCGCTGCCCGTGCTCATCCCGCACCCGCAGCTGCACGCCCCGCGCACCGGCTACCCGCTCGCCAACGGCGAGGTCAACCACGTCGGCGAGCCGATCGTCATGGTGGTGGCCACCGACCGGTACCTCGCCGAGGACGCCGCCGAGCGGATCGTCGTCACCTACGAGGAACTGCCGCCCGTCGTCGGGGTGGACGCCGCGCGGGAGGCCAAGGTGGCCGTCCACGAGGAGATCCCGGACAACGTCGCCGCCCGGCACCACCAGGAGACCGGGGACGTCGCGCCGGCGCTGGCCGCCAGCCCGCACACGCTGTCGTTCACGCAGTACATCGAACGCAGCGCCTGCATGCCGATGGAGGGCAAGGGCGTGCACGCCCGGTGGGACGCGGCCGACCGGAGCCTGCGCGTCTACACCAGCACCCAGGCGTCGACGTCGGTGCGCGCGGCGATCGCGGCCAAGCTGGAGTTGTCGCTGGACGCGGTCGAGGTCATCGCGCCCGACGTCGGCGGCGGCTTCGGCGTGAAGATCGTGCACCCGTGGCCGGAGGAGCTGCTGGTGCCGATGGCCGCGATCGCGCTGCAGGCCGAGGTCAAGTGGACCGAAGACCGCCGCGAGCACTTCATCTCCAGCGCCCACGAGCGGCAGCAGCGGCAGCAGATCACCGTCGGGTACGACGACGACGGGAGGATCACCGCGCTCGACGTCCACATCTGGCACGACAACGGCGCGTACACGCCCTACGGGATCATCGTGCCGATCGTGACCGCGACCCAGCTGGTCGGGCCGTACGCCATCCCCGTGTACAAGGTCATCGTCGAGAGCGTCTTCACCAACACCGTCATCGTGACGCCGTACCGCGGCGCCGGGCGCCCGCAGGGCTGCTACGCGATGGAGCGGACGATGGACCGCATCGCCGACGCCCTCGGCCTGGACCGGGCCGTCGTCCGGGAGCGGAACCTGATCCGGCCCGAGCAGTTCCCCTACGACCACCGGCTGACGTTCCAGGACGGCCGGCCGGTCATCTACGACTCCGGCGACTACCCGGGGCTGCTCGACAAGCTGCGCGCCCTCGTCGGCTGGGAGCAGGCCGAGGAGCTGCGCGCGGACGCCGAGGCCCGCGGGAAGCTGCTCGGCGTCGGGATGGCGATGTACGTGGAGGGCACCGGCCCCGGCCCCTACGAGGGCGGGCACGTGCAGGTGCTCGGCAGCGGCAAGGTGCTGGTCTCCACCGGGCTGACGACGCAGGGCCAGGGCCACGAGACGTCGTTCGCGCAGATCGTCGCCTCCGAGCTCGGGGTGCCGATCGAGGACGTCGAGGTGACGACCGGCGACACCCGCCGCTTCCCGTACGCGGTGGGCACGTTCGCCTCCCGCGCGGCGGTCATGAGCGGCAACGCGATCGCGCTGGCCGCCCGCGGGGTGCGGGAGAAGGCGCTGCGGATCGCCGCCGACGTCCTCGAGGTCGACGCCGGGGACCTGGACATCGACGACGGCGTCGTGCAGGTGAAGGGCACCCCCGGGGCCTCCATCCCGCTGCGGACGGTCGCCGTCCTGTCCAACCCGCTGCGTTACGCGTTCGACGAGGCGGCCAAGCAGGCCACCCAGTTCGCCACGCACGACGACTCCAAGCCGCCGGTGGCCGAGGGCGACGCGCCGGGCCTGGAGCACCGCGACTACTACTCGCCGATCCGGTCGACCTTCGCCTCGGGCGCGCACGCGGCGGTCGTGGAGATCGACCCGGCGACGTGGGAGATCGACGTCGTGAGGTACGCGGTGGTGCACGATTGCGGCAACGTGGTCAACCCGATGATCGTCGAGGGCCAGGTGCACGGCGGCGTCGCGCAGGGCGTGGGCGGCGCGCTGTACGAGCGGATGGCCTACGACGCCGACGGGCAGCTGCAGAACGCGTCGTTCATGGACTTCCTCATGCCGTACGCCTCGGAGGTCCCGGACGTGGTCATCGACCACCAGGAGACCCCGTCGCCGCTGAACCCGCTGGGCATCAAAGGCGCCGGCGAGGCGGGCGTCATCCCCGGGACGGCGGCGATCGCCTCGGCCATCGAGGACGCGACCGGACGGCGGATCGCGGCGATGCCGCTGTCCCCCACCCAGCTGTACGACCTGATGCGATCCCCCGATTCGGAGCGGACGGCGGCGTCCGCCCGCAGGACAGGAGTGAGTGCGTGAACCTCGACGGCTCTGCGGTGCTGCACGCCGACCCGGAGAAGGTGTGGTCGGTCATCACCGACCCGGCGGTGCTGGCCCGCACGATCCCCGGGTGCGAGTCGCTGGAGCAGGTCGGCGCCGACGAGTACAAGATGAACGTCTCGGTCGGGGTCGGGGCGATCAAGGGCACCTACGCCGGCGAGGTGCGGCTGACCGACCAGGAGCGGCCGAAGTCCTACGTGATGCACGCGTCCGGCGCGGGTGCCCCGGGGAACGCACGGGCGCAGGTGACGATCAACCTGGAGCCGACCGACGCCGGGACGACGACGCTGACCTACTCGGCCGACGCGGTGATCGGCGGCCCGGTCGCGGGCGTGGGCCAGCGGATGATCACCGGCGTGGCCAAGCGGATGGCCGGGCAGTTCTTCAAGGCGATCGACGACGAGCTGACCGGGGTCGCCGCTCCGGCGCCGGCCGCGGCGGCTCCGGCCGCTGCGGCTCCCGCCGCCGTTGAGGCCACCCCTGCTGCCGCTGCGCCCACGGTGTTCGCGGGCCGGGCCGCTGCTGCACCCGCCGCGCCGTCCGACGTCCGGACCCTGGTGACGGGCGCTCTCGGCGGTGCCGGGCTCACGCTGCTCGGCGTCCTCGTCGGCTGGCTCCTGGGCCGCCGCAGGGGTTGACTTCGCCGACGTACTGCGGGCCCTCTCGATCGACTCGAGAGGGCCCGCAGCGTGATGTCGCACTTCGTCGTTGGATGGATCGACAGGCTAGGCAGTCAGTACCGCAATCAGCGCGCCAAGGCCGGTGGCAGCAACCACGAGGGAGCTGTAGAGGTCGAGGCGTGCGGCGACCTTCTCTCTGCGCCCGGACCCACTCTCGTCCTTCGCCCAGAGAGCCATGAGTTTGCTCGCAAAGGCGAGCGCTCCCCCCACGATGCCCGCCACCGCAATCCAGGGCGCCAGGATGGCTAAGTCCTGGACTGAGGCGTTGAAGAAGTCCATGCACACAGTCTCTGTGCGTGTTCGCCCATTCAGGGATCGCGACTCGTGTGACGTGACTCAAGAGGGACACGGGTAGCCCACCGCGGAGCCCTTGGCTTGTTCGGCCTGCCTGTTGCAGGGCGCGGCGGTGGGTGAAGCCCAGCCGGCCACCGCGGGCACGACCACCCAGGCGACGAGGACGAGGATCGACTGCGTCTACTCCGCACCCTGGCCCAGGTTCAGCACGGCGTCCGCCGGATCGAGCTTCTCGCCGATCTCCGCCTTGAAGCCCGACACCACCGGGATGACGCCCAGCACCACCTGGGTAGAGGCCGGTCAACGCCGCGGGGGTGTGTGCCAGGGCCGCATCCACGCCCGCCTGTCACCGCGAACGCCGCGCCGGCGCCCCCACCGCGCCGATGGGCCGCCCGGCGCGTCCCAGGCGACGCCGTCGAGCATCGTCAGGAGCACGCCGGCCGTCAGCGCCGTGAACAGAGCCGCGAACGCCGTCCCGAACAGCGTCACTCGACGGCTGACCGCCGTCACGAGGCGCGGGCCTCCGCGCGGAGCTGGACGGCGGCCAGCAGCTCCCACCGGATCGCCGAGCTGCCCGGCCGGATCACCCGCCAGTAGCGGGCGAAGCGCCGCCGCGTGGCCGGGTCGGTCGCCGCCACACGCGTCTCCGAGCTGAGCTCCGTGCCGCCGCGGGACGGCGTCAGCCGGAAGTCCATCGCCGCCTTCACCCAGCCCGGCTCAGCGAAGCGGTGCACCCCGTCGGCGTCGAGCGCCGGTGGGGCCTCCCCTCCGGAGAGCCGCCACGCCTGCAGCACGCCACCGAACACGGCCGAGGCCGGTGGCTCCGAGGAGAGCAGCGGCACCGGCACGGCGTCGAGGAACGGCCGGTCGCGGAGGTGCCCGAGGCCGCGCCCGGCGAGCACGACCGGCAGGAAGCGGGCGGCGCTGAGCACCGTGGTCACCGGCAGCCGGGACATCCGCACCCGGTGCAGCTCCGCCCACACCGCCGTCGGCGGGGCGTCGATCCACTGGGCCTGGCGGGTGACGTGGTCGGCGGCCGGCACGACGTCGTCGAGGTCCACGCGGCTCCCGTACCCGGTCCGAGAGCGTGGTGTGCACCCAGCGCGGTCCCGGACGGCGCCGGACCGCGCTGGGTGCACAGGGCGTCAGCTCGCCCGGCGGTCCTGCAGGGGCGGGTAGTCGGTGTAGCCCTCGGGGCCGGCCGCGTAGAACAGGTGCGACCGGATCTCGTTCTCCGGGTGCTCGCCGGCCCAGCGCTGCACCAGGTCGGGGTTGGCGATGACCGGACGGCCCACGGCGACCGCGTCGGCGTGGGCGGCCTCGATCAGCTGCACCGCCTCCTCGCGCGTGGTGACGGCGCCGAAGCCGCTGTTGGCGATCAGCGGGCCGCCGAATCGCCGGCGCAGCTCCTGCACCAGCTCCCCGGCCGGCTCGCGGTGCAGCACCGACAGGTAGGCCAGGCCCAGCGGGGCGAGCTGGTCGAGCAGCGCGCCGTAGGTCGCGCGGACGTCGTCCCGGTCGGTCTCGAGGGCGTCCTGGATGTCGTGCTCGGGCGAGATCCGCAGGCCGACCCGGCCGGCGCCGATCGCCGCGGCCACCGCCGTCACCACCTGGACGACGAAGCGCGCCCGGTTCTCGGGGGACCCGCCGTACTCGTCGGTCCGCCGGTTGGACGCCGGGGAGAGGAACTCGTGCAGCAGGTAGCCGTTGGCGCCGTGGATCTCCACGCCGTCGAGGCCGGCCTCGATCGCGCGGCGGGCGGCGGAGACGAAGTCCTGCACGACGTCGCGGGCCTCGGCCACGGTGAGCGCGTGCGGCACCGGGTAGGGCTGCTTGCCCTTCTCCGTGTGCCCCTCGCCGTCGATGGCGATGGCGCTGGGCGCCACGACGCGGCGGCCGCCGTTGACGTCGGGGTGGGTGACCCGGCCGCCGTGCATGACCTGCATGACGATCCGGCCGCCGCGGGCGTGCACGGCCTCGGCGACGCGGCGCCAGCCCTCGACCTGCTCGTCGGTGACGATGCCGGGCTGGCCGACGAACGCCTGCGACTCGGGGCTGGGGTAGGTGCCCTCGGTGACGATCAGCCCGACGCCGGCACGCTGCCGGTAGTGCTCGACGACGAGGTCGCCGGGGACGCCGGAGGCGCCGGAGCGCATGCGGGTGAGCGGGGCCATCACGACGCGGTTGGCGAGCTCGAGGTCGCCCAGGGTCACGGGGGAGAACAGGTCCACGGGGAGTTCGACGCTCGACGGAGGGGTCGCCATTCCGGCCGGCGACCGTCACGGCGCTCACAGTGACGCGCGCCTCGCGAGACCCACTATGCCGCCACAGTGGATCGTCGGCCGTCGAGTGGCGGGATGTGTGAGGCGTTCTTACGGTGACTGCGTCCGGCCGATCGTCGCCTCCCGAGCCTGGGGAGCCCGCGCCGGACGCCGCCGAGTCGCTCCCACCGCAGTGGGCGCGAGCCGGGGACCCACCCGCACCACCCGGGGTGAGTCCCGCTCCCGGGCATCATCCGGGAGCGGGTAGGGCACTCCCAGCCCGAACCCGTCAGCTGACCCGGTAGGCGGCCCGGGGAGAGAAGGAGAACCACCGCGCCCGGGGCCTCGACCCCCCGCGCCCTCCAGGTCCGGGACCGTCGCGGTCCCGCCTGCCCACCCCCAGGGACCAGCCGCACGGCACGCAGTGTCGGTCGACGGCTCCTCGCCGGGCGCCCGTGTCCGGCCGGTGCCGCGCGCCCAGCTGACGACACGGCGACCGCCGCGGCCGGTCCCGCACGCCCCGGCGCCGATGGTGCCGGGCACCGCACAACACGAGGAACCCGCACCATGCACAACCAGCACACCCACCGACCGCGCTCCCTGCACCGGCTCGCCGCCGTCGGTGTCCTGACCCTCGCCCTCGCTCTGGCCCCCGCCGCCCAGTCGGTCGCCCGGGCAGAGGGGAGCCACGGCCTGGCCGGGATCAGCGCCGGCGAGAAGCAGGCCTACAAGGACCACGCCCTGGGCCAGGTCGGTGGCAACCGGACCCAGTTCGGCTGCCTCGACCAGCTCTGGGAACGGGAGAGCGGCTGGAACCCCCACGCCCAGAACCCGAGGAGCTCCGCGTACGGCATCCCCCAGTTCCTCGACTCGACCTGGGCCATGACCGGCATCCGCAAGACGTCGGACCCGTACCGGCAGATCAAGGCCGGGCTGATCTACATCGGGAAGCGGTACGGCAGCGCCTGTGGGGCGTGGCAGCACTCCCGGACCAGCGGCTGGTACTGAGCCGCGAGACACCGAGGGCCCGCTCCCCGCGCGGCGCGGGCCCTCCGGCCGACCTCAGCCGGTCGCCATGGCCTCAGCCGGTCGCCATGGCCTCGGCAGTGAGCTCGACCGAGCGCAGCCGGCCCTCCGTGCCGGGGAACTGGTGCGCCACGATCAGTTCGTCGGCGTCGGCCTGCTTCGCGAAGCCCTGGAGGTACTCGCGCACCTCGGCCGGGGTCCCGACGGCGGTGTGGGTCAGCATCGTGTCGACGTGCAGGCCGGCACCGCCCTCGAGCAGCAGCCGCGCCTCGTCGTCCGTCAGCGAGCGGCCGCGGCCGAAGAGCCCGACGGCCAGCGTCCGGCGGACGGCGGCGTAGGCCTCCTCGGCCGCCGCGCGGGTGTCGGCCGCGACGACGTTCACGCCGGCGATGACGTGGGGCTCGGCGAGCTGCTCGGACGGCTGGAACTCTCGCCGGTAGGCCGCGACCGCGGGCTCGAGCATCGCCGGGGCGAAGTGCGACGCGAACGCGTACGGCAGGCCGAGCGCGGCGGCCAGCGTCGCCCCGAACATCGACGAGCCCAGCACGTACAGCGGCACGTGCGAGCCCTTTCCGGGGATCGCGTCGACGCCGGGCACCCGGGAGTCGCCGGCCAGGTAGGCCTGCAGCTCGAGGACGTCCTGCGGGAAGCGGTCGGCCGAGCGGGGGTCGCGGCGCAGCGCGTACATCGTGCTCTGGTCCGAGCCGGGGGCCCGACCCAGGCCCAGGTCGATCCGGCCCGGGTACATCGCGTCGAGGGTGCCGAACTGCTCGGCGATGGTCAGCGGCGCGTGGTTGGGCAGCATGACGCCGCCGGCGCCGAGCCGGATGGAGGACGTGTGCGCGCCGACGTGCGCGATCAGCACGCTGGTCGCCGACGACGCGATCTGCGGCATGTTGTGGTGCTCGGCGTACCAGACCCGGCGGTAGCCGGTCTGCTCGGCGCGCTGCGCGAGCGCGACGCTGGCGGCGATGCTGTCGGCCGCGGTCGAGCCCTTGGCGATCGGCGCCAGGTCGAGGATGGACAGCGGGGTGCTCATGGGGCGGTACCTCTCGCGTGGTGTTGCCACGAGCAACCGATCCGGCGCCGCTGCCCTTCCCGGGTGTGTCACTCCTCGTACTCGGGCCCCACCGAGCCGGTCTCCACCTCGCCGGCCCGCTGGTACGTGGCGATCAGCGCGCCCGAGCCGGTCGCCTTCGACGTGGTCAGCCGCCAGGTGCGCGGGACCGCCCCCTCGCCGAACAGCCGCTTGCCCTGGCCGAGGGTGACCGGGAAGACGACCAGCCGCAGCTCGTCGACCAGGTCCTCGTGCAGCAGCGTCTGCACCAGCCCGGCCGAGCCGTGCACCTGCAGCTCACCGCCGTCCTCGGCCTTGAGCGCCCGGACGGCGGCGGGCACGGGGCCCTCCAGCAGCCGTGCGGTCTCCCACTCCACCGCGGTGAGGGTCCGCGACGCGACGTACTTGGTCTTGTCGTTGAGGCCGGTCGAGACCGCGCTGCTCTCGTCGCGCATCTTCGGCCAGGACGCGTAGAAGATGTCGTAGGTGCGCCGGCCGAGCAGGAAGTCCTGCGCCGGGACGAACCACTCCTCCATCTGGGTGCCGAGGTCGTCGTCGAAGTGCGGCACCAGCCAGCCCTCGTACGAGAACCCGCCCTCCGGGTCCTCGCCGGGTCCGCCGGGGGCCTGCATGACGCCGTCCAGCGTGACGAACGTGGTGACGACGAGCGGTCGCATCGAGTCCCTCCTCGGGTCCGGCCGGCCGCGGTGACCGGTCTCCCCGGTAGGACGGCGTCCGCGCCGCCTGCTCATCGGTGGGCCGGCGTCCGCGCTCACGCGGCCAGGGCGACGTCCCGGTCGGCGGCGGCCACCAGCTCGGCGTAGCGGCCGCCGGCGGCGAGCAGCTGCTCGTGCGTGCCGCGCTCCACGACGCGCCCCGCCGCGAGGACGGCGATCCGGTCGGCGCCGCGCACGGTGGACAGCCGGTGGGCGATGGTGATCGTCGTCCGGCCGCGGCAGGCCTCGTCGAGGGCCGCCTGCACCGCTCGCTCGGTGGCGGTGTCCAGCGCGCTGGTCGCCTCGTCGAGCACCAGCACCCGCGGGTCGCGCAGCAGCGTGCGGGCGATCGCCAGCCGCTGCTTCTCCCCGCCGGAGAACCGGTGCCCGCGCGCGCCGACCACGGTGTCGTAGCCGCCGGGCAGCGCGGCGATGACGTCGTGCACCTGGGCGCGGCGGGCGGCGTCCTCGACCTCGGCGTCCGTGGCGTCGGGCCGGGCGTGCCGCAGGTTCTCCCGCACCGTCGCGTGCAGCAGGTAGGTCTCCTGCGCGACGACGCCGACGACCTGGGCCAGCGTGGCGAGGGAGAGGTCGCGGACGTCGACGCCGTCGATCGTCACCCGGCCGGCCGTGGGCTCGGCCAGCCGCGCGACCAGCGAGGCCAGCGTGCTCTTGCCCGAGCCGGTCTCCCCCACCAGCGCCAGCGTCGTCCCGGCCGGCACCGCCAGGTCGACGTCGGCCAGCGCGGGCCGGTGCCCGTCGGGGTAGGTGAAGGAGACGTCCTCGAAGCGCACCTCGCCGCGGACCGCGGCGGGGTCCAGCGGCACCGGGTGGGCGGGGTCGTCGATCTCCACCGGCAGGTCGAGGTACTCGAACACCCGGCTGAACAGCGCCATCGAGCTGGTCACCGAGACCCCGACGTCGAGCAGCTGCATGAGCGGGCGGAACAGCGCGGTCTGCAGCGTGGTGAAGGCGACGAGGGTGCCGATGGTCATGCCGCCGGATGTCGCCGGCAGGCCCGCAGCCAGGTAGATCACCGCCGGGATGCCGGCGAACACGATGCTCATGGTCGCCATCCGCCAGCGGCCGGCCAGCTGGGAGCGCACCTCGAGGCCGACCAGCCCGGAGGAGGTGTCGGCGAACCGGCGCGACTGCGCGGGCCCGGCGCCGAGGGTCTTGCCGAGCAGCACCCCGCTGATCGACAGCCCCTCCTCCACCTGGGCGTGCAGGTCCGCGAGCGCGCGCTGCCGCTGGGCGGTGACGGTGCGCCGCATCCGCGCGACACGGCGGGTGAGCAGCACCGCCGGCGGTAGGACGACGAGGGACAGCAGGGACAGCCGCCAGGACAGCGCCACCATCGCGAGCACGGTGCCGACGACGGTGGTCGCGTTGGACGCCAGCGAGGTCGCCGTCGAGGTGACCACCGACTGCATGCCGGCGATGTCGTTGGTGAGCCGCGACTGCACCTCCCCGCCCCGGGTGCGGGTGAAGAAGCCCAGCGACTGGCGCTGCAGGTGGCTGAAGACCGCCGTCCGCAGGCCGTGCATGACGTGCTGGCCGACCGTCGTGGACAACCAGGTCTGCACCACGCCCAGGACGGCGGTGGTGCCGGCGACCGCCACCATCCCGGCGACCGCCCAGGCGAGCAGGGCGACGTCCTGCCGCGGGAGCGCCTCGTCGATCACGAGCCGGACGAGGAACGGCGAGGCCAGCGCCACGACCGAGGCGCAGACGATGAGCACCACGACCGCGGCCACCTGCCAGCGGTGGGGGGCGAAGAGGGCGGCCACCCGGCGCAGAGGGACGGGTGAGCGCTCGAGTTGGGCACGGTCGGCCGGGTCGACGGTGCGCCCCAAGCGCCCGCCCCCGCCGCCTCTGGTCAGCACGTCGACGACGACCACCTCCCCGGTTTACTGAGGTAACCTCACGATAAGGGAACCGTAGCAGTGGACGGAGGATTCCCGCCGTGGCCGACGACGACGCCGAGGTGCTGGGCGAGTTGCTCCTGCGGGTGGCCCGCGCGCAACGCCATCGCTGGAGCGACGCCCTGGCGCCCTGGGACCTCTCCCCGCACCAGGCCCGCGCGCTGCGCGTCGTCTGCACGCGGGAGGGCACCCGGCTGTCGGATCTCGCCGAGGCGCTGCACATCGCGCCGCGCTCGGCCACCGAGGTCGCCGACGCTCTCGAGGCCCGCGGCCTGGTCACCCGCTCCCCCGACCCCACCGACCGGCGGGCCGTCGTCCTCACGCCGACAGACGCCGGGCGGCGGGTGCAGGGTGAGGTCGCCGCGGCACGCGCGGCCGACACCCGGGACCTCTTCACCCGACTCGACCCGGCCGACCGCGCCGCACTCGCCCGGATCCTGCGCTCGCTCGCCGCCGAGTGACCCGAGTGCGCAGCGCATGCGTACTCGCGGCGCTCGCGGGCTACGGGTGTTGCGCGTGACGGACCCGTCACGCCACCCGAGGGGAAGGACCCGCCGTGCTCTCCGAGAAGGCCAAGCCCGTGATCGAGGCCACCCTGCCGGTGGTCGGCGAGAACATCGGCAAGATCGCCGAGCGCTTCTACCAGCACCTGTTCGGGGAGCACCCGGAACTGCTGAACGGCACGTTCAACCGCGGCAACCAGGCCGAGGGCACCCAGCAGCAGGCGCTGGCCGGCTCGGTGGCGATGTTCGCCAGCGCCCTGGTCAACCACCCCGACCACCTGCCCGAGCACCTGCTCAGCCGGGTCGCGCACAAGCACGCCTCGCTGGGCATCCAGCCCGCGCAGTACCAGGTCGTCCACGACAACCTGTTCTGGGCGATCGTCGACGTCCTCGGGGACGCCGTCACGCCGGAGGTCGCCGCCGCCTGGGACGAGGTCTACTGGCTCATGGCCTACGCGCTGATCAACCAGGAGCGCGGCCTCTACAGCGCCCGCGGGGTCCGCGCGGAGACGGTCTGGCGCGACTGGGAGGTCATCGAGAAGGTCCGCGAGACCGACGACGTCGTCCGGTTCACCTGCAAGCGGATCGACGACCGGCTGGTGAAGACCTCCCTGCCCGGCCAGTACGTCACGGTGCGGGTGGACATGCCCGACGGCGTCGCCCAGCCGCGCCAGTACAGCCTCACCCGGGCCGACGACGGCGAGCACCGCTCGTTCGCGGTGAAGCGCGTGCACGGCGGGGAGAAGCCCGACGGCGAGGTCTCCAACCTGCTGCACGACCGGTGCGACGTCGGCGACACGATCACCATGTCCCTGCCGTTCGGGGACGTCGTCCTCGACGACTCGCGGCCGGCCGTGTTCGCCAGCGCGGGCATCGGTGTCACCCCGATGGCCGGCATGCTCTCCCACCTGGTCGCGGCCGGCTCCCACCTCGAGGTGACGCTGCTGCACGCCGACGTCGACGAGGCGTCCTGGGCGCTGCGGCAGCAGGTGGTCGACGACGTCCGG
Organism: Geodermatophilus sp. SYSU D00703; assembly: GCF_054050155.1. NCBI lineage: Bacteria > Bacillati > Actinomycetota > Actinomycetes > Geodermatophilales > Geodermatophilaceae > Geodermatophilus > Geodermatophilus sp. SYSU D00703. The sequence continues at coordinate 38,234 of NZ_JBJGYU010000002.1, forward strand.
ACGCTGCCCGAGGGCCGGGTGCACGTGTGGTTCGAGCGGGGCGCCCAGAGCAGCCTGCCGGTGGACGGCGTCCACGAGGGGGTCATGGACCTCTCCGACGTCGACCTGCCCGACGACGCCGTCTACTACCTGTGCGGCCCGCTGCCGTTCATGAAGGCGGTCCGCCAGACGCTGCTCGACCAGGGCGTGTCCGCGCGCGACATCCAGTACGAGGTGTTCGGTCCTGACCTGTGGCAGGCCGACGCCGACTGAGAGAGGACCCCGTCCTCCCACCCCCTCGCACGCTCGGGGCGGTGCCCTGGACGGGGCCGGCGGGCGGCCCCAGGCCCGACGGATGAGTTCTCGGGCTGCGGGGAGTCTGCGCTGACATGACCGACGACGACCTGCCCGCCGCCATCGGCCGCCCGGCGCTCGGGGCGCTGCGCGCGGCCGGGATCTCCCGGCTGTCGGAGGTGGCCCGCCGTCGGGAGGAGGAGCTGCTGGCCCTGCACGGCGTGGGCCCGAAGGCGGTCCGGCTCCTGCGGGCGGAGCTGAGCGAGCGGGGACTGGCGCTCGCGGGGGACTGACGACGGCTCGTCGCCGGAGCCGATCAGCGCGGCCTGCGACTTCGTGCGACTCGACGCGCACCGGAGCTGTGCGGGCTCGATCGCGCGGCGCGGGGTGCCACGATCGGCGGCGTGACCGATCCGGTGCGCCCCGACGAGCTGCGCGTCTCGGACACCGAGCGGGCCGCCGTCCAGGAGCGGCTGCGCCGCGCCGTCGCGGCCGGGCAGCTCGACCTGCACGAGTTCGACGCCCGGGTGCAGTCGGTGTGGGCCGCGCGCACCCGTGGCGAGCTCGCCCACGTCACCCGGGACCTGCCCGAGCCGCCACCCGCGCCGCCGGCGCCCCGGCGGCTGCCGCTGGGCGGCGCGTTCTCCGACGACGCCGGCGGCATGGCGATGCGGGTGCTCACGATCGTCTTCGCCAGCATCGCTGCGGTGAACCTGGTCGCGTGGGTGCTCGTGTCGGGAACCTCCGGTGAGTTCGTGCACCCCTGGTGGATCTGGGTGGCCGCCCCGCCCGGCGCCGTCCTCGCGGTGCTCTACGCGGTGGGCATCGGCCGGCCGAGACGCTGACGGCCGTCGTCCCCCGCCGCTAGCGTCCCCCGGGTGGCCCTCTCCCTGACCCGCCGGCAGGTCCTGGACCTGCGGGTGCACGCCCAGCAGCTCGACCGCGCGACCGGCAGCCCGGCCGACACCGCGGTGCTCGACCTGGGCGTGCAGGACACCGGCCCGGACGGCGGGCTGTGGGCGCTCGCCCTGCGCGGCGTCGACGTGGCGGACCTGCCGGACGGCGCGCTGGCGACCGTCTGGACCATCCGGGGCGCTCCGCACCTGTACCGGCGCGAGGACCTACCCTCGGTCGCCGCGGCCACCGCGCCGTTCTCCGACGCCGACGCCGGCAAGCGCATCTTCGACGCCGCGAGGCCGCTCAAGGCCGCCGGCATCGGCAACCTCGAGGCCCTCGACGCCGTCGCCGCCGCGATGCGGTCGCTGGTGACCGCGCCCATGGTCAAGGGCGAGATGTCGGGGCGGCTGGCCGAACTCATGCCGGAGCCCTACCTGCGGTACTGCCGGCCCTGCGACGCCACGCACCTGTACGAGCAGCCGTTCCGGCTGGCCGCGCTGCGCGCCGGGCTGGAGCTCGAGCCGGGCACCTCTCCGCCGGTCCTCCGCCCAGTGCCGGGGCTGCGGCCGGCCGAGACCGTCCCGCCGCGCTTCGACGTCGTCCGGGGCTGCCTGCGGCTGCTCGGCCCGGCGACGCCGAAGCTGGTCGCCGGGTACCTCGACGCCCCGGTCAAGGACGTGCAGGCCCACTGGCCCGCGGACGCCGTCGAGGTGACGGTGGACGGCGAGCGGCGCTGGCTGCTCGCCGAGGACGCCGACCGGCTCGGCGAGGTCCCGGCCGCGTCCGGCACGCGGCTGCTGGGCCCGTTCGACCTGTTCCTCCAGGGCCGGGACCGCGACCTGCTGGTGCCCGACGCCGCGCGGGCCACGACGCTGTGGCCGGTGCTCGGCCGGCCCGGCGCGGTGCTGGTGGACGGGGAGGTCGCCGGCACGTGGCGGCCGCGGAAGTCCGGCTCGTCGCTCACCGTCGCCGTCGAGCCGTGGCGGTCACCGACGACGGCGCTGCAGGAGGCGGTCGCGGCGCAGGCCGAGCGGCTGGCCGCGTTCCGGCAGGCAACACTCAAGGACGTCACGTTCGCTGGAGAGGAGCAGCCATGACCGGTCCCGACGACGCCTTCCTGGCGCCCGACGACGCACTGCGGGACTTCGACGAGGACGCCGGCCCCGGCGCCGACGACGTCGAGCGCCCGGCCGAGACCGTCGCCCCGCGCGAGGACGTGGTGGAGGACGCCGGCCGCGGGTCCGTCGAGCGCGAGCTCGGGGAGGGCTGACGGCGGTGCCGAGATCCGGCTGACGGCGGGCCCCCGGACCGGACGGGCGCTGCTCCGCGTGATCTCGGGCAGCACCTTCCGCCGCGCGGTATCTCAGCGCTAAGGTATCCGTCCATGAGCGCGCCACCCCGCCGGGTCCGCATCGGCATCGACACCGGGGGGACGTTCACCGACGTCGTCGCGGTGGACGAGGAGACCGGGCAGACCACCACCACCAAGACGCCGTCCACCCCCGCCGACCCCGCCGAGGGCTTCCTCACCGGCGTCCGCAAGGTGCTCGGCCTGCTGGACCTGCCCGGCGACGCGGTCACGGCGGTCAGCCACGGGACGACCGTCGCGACCAACCAGCTGCTCGAGGGCAAGCTCGACCGGATCGGGTTCATCACCACCGAGGGTTACGAGTCGGTGCTCGAGATCGCCCGCCAGTCGGTGCCTGACGGGTACGGCAACAGCTACTTCTGGGTCAAGCCGCCGCGGATCGTCCCGGCCGACCTGGTGCGCACCGTGCGAGGGCGGCTCGACCACCGCGGCGAGGAGGTGCGCCCGTTCGACGAGGACGACGCCCGCGCGGCCGCCCGCTTCTTCAAGGACGCCGGCATCGGCACGGTCGGCGTCTGCTTCCTGCACGCCTACGCGAACGACGCGCACGAGCGCCGCATGCTGGAGATCCTCCGTGAAGAGCACCCGGACGCCGTCGTCTCGCTGTCGAGCGAGGTGCTGCGCGAGTACCGCGAGTACGAGCGCTCGGTGACCACGCTGGTCGACGCCGCGGTGAAGCCCAAGGTCGGCGCCTACGTCACCAACATCCGCACCCGGCTCGACGAGATCGCGCCCGGCGTGCCGTTCTACGTGATGAAGAGCAACGGCGGCGTGCTGTCCGCGCAGGAGGTCGTGCACCAGCCGATCACCACGATGCTCTCCGGCCCGGCGGCCGGTGCGCTGGGCGCCGCGCTCATCGCGGGCACCGCCGGCTTCGACCGGGTGCTCACCTGCGACGGCGGCGGCACCTCCACCGACGTCACCGTGGTCATCGACGGCGAGCCCACGCTCACCACCGAGGGCTCGGTCGGCGACTACCCGTCCAAGATCCCGATGATCGACGTCGTCACCGTCGGCGCCGGCGGCGGCTCCATCGCCTGGCTGTCCCCCGAGGGCACGCTCAAGGTCGGGCCGAAGTCGGCCGGCGCGGACCCCGGCCCCATGTGCTACCCCTCCGGCGGCGAGCAGCCGACCGTCACCGACGCGCACGTCGTCCTCGGCCGGATCCCCCCGCACCTGCTGGGCGGCGAGATCCCGCTGAGCGTCGAGGCGGCGCGCAAGGGCCTGACCGCCCTGGGCGCGGAGCTGGACATGGACCTCGAGCGCACCGCCACCGGCATCCTCGAGATCTCCGCCTGGAACCAGGCCAACGCGCTGCGCCAGGTGACCGTGGCCCGCGGCCTCGACGTCCGCGACTTCACGCTGACCACGTTCGGCGGCTCCGGCTCGCTGCTGGCCTGCCGGCTGATGGACATCCTCGGGCTGCCCCGGACGCTCGTCCCGCCGAACCCGGGCAACGTGAGCGCCTTCGGCCTGCTCACCGTCGACGTCCGCAACGACTACGTGCAGACGGTGGTCTCCAAGCACGCCGACCTCGACCTGGACCGGGTCCGCGCGGTGTACGCCGACCTGGAGGGCCAGGCTCAGGTCGCGCTCGACGGCGAGGGCTTCGCCCGCGACCAGCAGCGCATGCAGCGCAGCGCCGACCTGCGCTACGTGGGCCAGGCGTTCGAGGTGCGGGTGCCGGTCACCGACGGCGAGCTGGACGCCGCGGCCGCCGAGGAGGTCGCCCAGGCCTTCCACGCCGTGCACCGGCAGCTCTACGGCTACGACTTCGCCGACGACCCGCGCCAGGCCGTCGAGTGGGTCAACCTGCGGGTGAGCGGGATCGGCCCGATCCGCCGTCCGGACGTGGTGGAGCTGGCGCCGAAGGACGGCGGGACGGACCGGGCCGTCACGGGCACCCGCCGGGTGTTCTTCGACGACTGGGTCGACACCCCGACCTACGACCGGCCCGACCTCGGGCCCGGCGACGTCGTCCGCGGACCGGCGATCATCGAGGAGTTCGGCTCCACCGTGCCGGTGCACCCCGGCTTCGCCGCCACCGTCGACGCCCACGGCAACCTGCTGCTCACCAAGGAGACCGGCCAGTGACGACCTTCCCCAGCGGCACCCTGGCCGAGTCGTCTCCCACCCAGCCCAAGGTCGCCGCCGACCCGGTCCTCGTCGAGATCGTCGCCGGCACGCTGGCCGCGATCGAGAAGGAGGTCGAGACCTCCATCGGGCGCACCTCGCGCTCGCCGATGATCCGCGACGCGCACGACTTCCGCGCCGGCATCCACGACCGGAAGCTGCGCAAGCTGACCGGGCGCTCGTACTCGGCACTCGTGCACCCGGTGGTGCGCGACTACCCGATCGAGACGATGCACGTGGGCGACGTCTTCTTCCACAACGACGTCTACCGGTCCGAGGGCGGCATCGGGCACCTGCCCGACCTGTGCGTCACCGTGCCGGTCTTCGCGCACGTGGACGGCGAGGAGGAGGTCGTCGCGTTCATCCAGGCGTTCGGCCACCACGACGACATCGGCGGCGCGGTGCCCGGGTCGATGCCGTCGGCGGCGACCAGCGTGTACGAGGAGGGCCTGATGGTCCCCCCGATCAAGCTGTGGGACCGCGGCGTGCCCAACGAGAGCGCACTGAAGATCATGACGCGCAACTCCCGGATGCCGGACTCGCTGGCCGCCGACCTCGACGCGGAGTGCTCGGCCTGCCTGGCCGGCGCCCGGCGGCTCGGCGAGCTGTTCGACCGGTACGGCGTGGAGGCGGTCGAGGCGTGCTTCGACGCGATCCTGGCCAACTCCACCGAGGTCTACCGGCGGGAGATCCTGTCCCAGATCCCCGACGGCACCTACGTCTGGGAGGACTACGCCGAGCACGACGGCGTCGAGGAGCCCAAGCTCCACCGCCAGCGGATCACGCTGACCATGGACTCGAGCGCCGACGTCCCCCTGGTCATCGACTTCTCCGGCACCGGCCCACAGGCCAAGGGCCCCATCAACCACTGCGGTGACTACGCCGACGGCAACTTCCTCAAGAAGTGGCTCGCGCCGATCCTGCGCAACCTGGCCGAGACGCCGGAGCGGATGGCCGAGCTCGACGTCAACGAGGGCGTCGTCCCGCTGATCGAGATGCGCTTCCCGGAGAAGGGCACGCTGCTCACGCCGATCTTCCCGGCGCCCACCAACGCCCGGACGTTCGTCATCCTGCGGCTGCTCGGCGTCCTCGCCGGGGTGCTGGCCAAGGCCACCGGCGGCCGGATGCCCGCCGACCAGGAGACGATCCGCTACACCGGCGTCTACGGCACCGACGCCGACGGGCAGCCCTACCTCATGCGCGAGGTGCTCGGCGGCGGCTCGGGCGGGCGGTACTACGCCGACGGCGAGGACACCATCCACGTCGTCCCGGACTCGCGGAACCTGCCCACCGAGTTCACCGAGGGCCGCTTCCCACTGCGGGTGGAGCGGCTCGGCCTGGCCATCGACTCCGGCGGCCCGGGGCGGTACCGGGGCGGCTGCGGCTACGAGAAGCACATCCGGGTGCTCCGCGACGCGCACTTCATGTCGATCGCCGACCGCTCGATCCTGTCCTGCTGGGGAGTGAAGGGCGGCAAGGCCGGGCGGCCGTTCCAGATCACCGTCGACCCGGGTGGTCCCGACGAGCACGACGTCGACGCGCTCGCCGACGCCGAGCCGCTGGAGGCCGGCACGGTCGTCCGCATCCGGACGACGGGCGGCGGCGGCTGGGGTGACCCGCTGGACCGGCCGGTGGACGAGGTCCTGCGGGACATCGCCTGGCGGAAGGTGTCGGTGGACGGCGCCCGCGGGGACTACGGCGTGGTGGTCCGCGAGGACGGGACCGCCGACGAGGCCGCGACGTCGGCGCTGCGTGCGCAGAGGCGGGCGGCCCGCACCGGCGACGAGCCGTTCTTCGACCGCGGCCCGGGCTACGCGATGCTCTCCGGCGGCGCGGCGTTCAACGAGTTCGACGTCCTCTGAGCTCGCCGGCGACCACGGCGCGGAGACCGGCCCGGTCTCCGCGCCGTGGTCGTCTCGGGAGTGCTCGTGCTCTGCCCACTCCGGTGGGCAGAGCACGAGCTTCCCGGGAGGTCAGGTGCCGCCCGACCGCATGGTCGACGCCCGCCAGTGCAGCACCGGCTGCAGGACCTGCGGCCGGTCCGGTGTCGCCCCGCCGTCCATCCTGTCCAGCATGAGTGCCACCGCGTGCCGGGCGAGGTCCTCGAGTACGAGGTCGACGGCGGTGATCGGGGGGACGCCTCCCCTGCTGAACTCGCTGTCGGTCAGCGCCGCCAGCATCAGATCGCCCGGGATGGACAGGCCCAGCGCGCCCGCGACGTGGGCGACCCCGGCCGCGAACGTGCTGGGTCCCGTGATGACGGCGTCCGGCGGGTCCTGCCCGGTGAGCAACGGACGGATGAACTCCTCGGCGCCCTCCATGCCGGACCCCTCGTACAGGGTGTGGTGCCGCGGCGTGATCCCGCGCGCGCCGGTCCAGGCGAGGTAGATCTCCCGGGCCCGCCGGTTCCAGGCGTTGTCCTCCGTCCCCGTCACCAGGGCGATCCGCCGGGCCCCCTCGGCGTGCACGCGGTCCAACAACTCCCTGAGCGTCGTGCCGTAGTCCAGGGTCACCGCCCACGGGTAGTCCGGGCGGTCGGGGTCCTCTTCCACGGTGACCACCGGGACCCCGCGCCTCAGCAACTCGGCGAGCACCTCGTCGCGGCCGTAGGGGTGCGCGACGATGCACCCGTCCATGGGCACGCGGGAGGCCGTCGGATCGAAGATGTCCGGCACGTGTACGAGACCCATGCCACGGTCCAGGACGGCGGTGGCGATGGCGCCCGAGAGCCGGGTGAACGTCTGCGTGCCGCGCAGCGACCCGTGGACCGCGTCGCGGGGGCGCAAGATGAGGCCGACGAGCCCCGACCGGCCGGTCCGCAGGGAACGGGCGGCGGGGTTCGCCCCGTATCCCAGGGCAGCGATCGCCTCCTGGACCCGGGCACGCGTGGCCGCGGAGATGGGCCGCTTGCCGGACAGCGCGTGCGAGACGGTGCTGATCGAGACGCCGGCCCGAGCAGCGACGTCGCTGATGGTCACCTTGGCCGGGCGCTCACCGGGCGGTTCGGAGTGGTCGTCGGGCACGGACACAGGGTCATCCTGCCGCGTGCTGCAGATTGCCGGACGCCTCTTGACGTGAGGCATCTCACGGGTGAAGGTAGCCGTCAAATCGATTGGTCAAAACGCTTTGATGGGAGATGGATGGACGCGTCGGATCGCATGCTCACGGTCGCAGTGGCCCAGTTCCTCGCCGGGCCGGACGCGGAGAAGAATTTGCGGCGCGTCGAGGAGTTGACCGCCGAAGCCGCCGCGCAGGGCGCCGACCTCGTCGTGTTCCCCGAGGCGTCGATGTACGCGTGGGACGTACCGGCCCCTGAGCTGGTGGAAGCCGCGCAGCGAGACGTCGCCGCCTTCACCGCCGGCCTCGGGGCCGCGGCCGCCCGGCACGCGGTCACCCTGGTGGCAGGGGTGTTCGCGCCACGACCGGGGGCGCAGCCCTTCAACCGCATGGTGGTCGTCGGCGCCGACGGCCGGCCGCAGGGCTCCTACGACAAGCTGCACCTCTACGACGCCTTCGCCTGGCGTGAGTCCGAGAAGGTCAGCGCCGGCAGCCTCACCCCTGACGGCACCGAACTGTGCGTGGTCCCCATTGGCGAGTTCACCATCGGCCTGCTGAACTGCTACGACCTGCGCTTCCCGGAGATGGCTCGGGCACTGGTGGACCGGGGCGCCGACGTCCTCGTGGTCAGCAGCGCCTGGGTCGCCGGTCCGCACAAGGAGATGCACTGGGAGACGCTGCTGCGGGCGCGGGCGATCGAGAACACGTGCTACGTCCTCGCCTCGAACCAGCCGCCACCGGCGTCGGTCGGGCTGAGCACGGTCATCGACCCGTTCGGCCTGGTGGCGGCCACGTGCCCGACGCGCGAGGGCATCGCCGTCCACAGCCTCGACCCCGCACACCTCCGTGACGTACGGCAGACCGTTCCGTCGCTGGCACACCGCCGCTATCGGGTGACCGCTCCACACAGCGAGATCGCACTCCCCCACCCTGCTGCATCCCCCCGCACCCCTGAATCGGAGGAAACCCGGTGAACTCCCCTGCTGACACCCGCGCCGTGCCCGACGCGGCGCGCCGAGCCGGACGGCGGAAGGTCGTCACCTCGGCGGCCATCGGGCAGTTCGTGGAGTGGTACGACTTCGTCGTCTACGCCTACGCCGCCAGCATCATCGCGACGCTGTTCTTCCCCTCCGAAGACCGGGTGGCCTCGCTGCTGGCGACCTTCGGTGTGTACGCCGTCGGCTTCGTGATGCGTCCTCTCGGTGGAGTCGTCTTCGGCCACTTCGGTGACGTCCTCGGGCGCCGGGGCGTGCTCGCGCTGGTCATCCTGCTCATGGGCGGATCGACGCTCGCCATCGGTCTGCTGCCGACGTACGAGCAGATCGGAATCGCCGCGCCGCTGCTGCTCCTGGTCTGCCGGCTCCTCCAGGGCCTGTCTGCCGGCGGCGAGGCCATGGGCTCGAACGCGCTCGTGGCCGAGCACGCGCCGGACCACCGACGCGGGCTGTGGGTCGGGTTCACCTACTCGTTCGCCAACCTGCCGGCCGTCTTCGCCGCCCTGCTCGTGCTCCTCCTCAGCAGCCAGATGAGCGAGGCCGCCTATGCGTCGTGGGGTTGGCGGATCCCGTTCCTGCTCGGCGGCGTGCTGGCCCTCGTCGGGCTCTACATCCGCTTCTCGGTCGATGAGTCCCCGGCCTTCGAGGCCACCAGGTCCGCCCACCGGGTCTCCCGCGCACCGATCCTCGCCGTACTGCGCAACCACCGGCGCAGCCTCGCCTTCGCCTTCGCGATGGCGTCGCTGTCCGGTCTCGGCTTCTACATGCTGACCGGCTACTTCAGCACCTACCTGGCCGAAGCCGTCGGGTTGGGCTCCAGCGCCGCGCTGACCTCCAACAGCATCGCGCTGCTCGTCGCGTTCGTCACGATGCCCCTCGGCGGGCTCTTGTCCGACCGCATCGGGCGCCGTCCGACGATGGTCCTGGGCGCGGGGCTGAGCGCCGTGGCCGCCCTGCCGGCCTTCCTCCTGGCCAGCGCCGGGTCCCTGGCCTCGGCCATCGCCGGTCAGAGCCTGCTGGCGATCACGCTCGGCCTGTTCTTCGGCCCGGTCGGCATCGTGTTCCTCGAGCTGTTCCCGACCCGCAACAGGTACAGCGGCGCCGCGATCGGCTACAACGCCGCCTACCTTGTCTTCGGTGGAACGGCTCCCCTGTTCAGCACGTACCTGGTCGACGTCACCGGCAGCCTCCTCGCACCCGCCGTGTACGTGGCGGTGCTCTCCGCCCTCGTCTTCCTCGTCGCCCTGCGGCTGCCCGAGTCGTACCGGACGCCCCTCGTGCACCGGGAGGACGCCGGTGTGGACACCGGTACCCCGGGGAGCGCGCCGGTCGAGGCCAGCACCGGGGGTTCGCTGCGATGAGCCGCGACGTGCTGACGGTCGCGTGCGTCCAGTTGACCGCGCGCGACGACGACAAGGCCGGCACCGTGAAGAAGGCGTTGGAGCTCATCGATGCCGCGGCGGACCGGGGCGCGCAGCTCGTCGTGTTGCCGGAGGTCTGGACTGGGCTCGGCTACTCGACCCCGACGATCTACCGGGAGATCGCCGAGCCGGTACCCGGCCCGGCGACCGACCTGCTCGCGGAGCGGGCCCGACGTCACGGCCTGCACATCGTCGGGTCCCTGTACGCCCGCTCGGCGGACGGCACCGTGGCGAACCTCGCCCCGCTGATCGGGCCGGACGGGCACGTCATCGGGTCCTACACGAAGACGCACCTGTTCGACGCCCCGAACCGGACCGACATCACCAGCGGCATCCGGGAGTCGGACAAGGTCACGGCCGGTGAGGACCTGCCGGTCTTCGACACCGCGATCGGCCCCATCGGCGTCACCGTGTGCTCGGACCTGAGGTTCCCCGAGGTCTACCGCGTGCTCACGCTGCGGGGCGCACGGATCATCGTCTGTGCCTCGGCGTTCCTCAGCCCGCGACTGGACCACTGGGAGTTCTTCATCCGTGCGCGGGCGGCCGAGAACCAGGTGTTCGTCGTCGCCTCGGGCCAGGTGGGGACCGAGCCTGTGAGCGGCATCAGCTTCGTCGGCCGGTCCATGGTCGCCGACCCGTGGGGCACGATCGTCGCGACGGCCTCGGACGTCGAGGGAATCGTCACCGCCGACCTCGACCTGGGTCTCGTCGACGTGATGCGCGAGCGCTACCCGCTGCTCGAGCAGCGGCGGCCCGAGCTGTACGGGGACATCGTCCGCACCGGCGCGGCGGCGAGCTGACGCCGTCCCTCCCCGCACGCGTTCACGGCGCGGTGACCGACCCGGTCACCGCGCCGTGAGCGTTCCGCAGCACCTCGGCGGTGGGCGCGTCGGCCGGGAGGAACGCCTCCACGGACAGCTCGGCGGCGGTGAGGTCCACGGCGGTCCCGAACGTGGTGACCGTGCTCAGGAAGCTCAGCACGCCGTCGCCGGACCGCACCCGCAGCGGGACGGCGATGCCGTCCGGCGTCGAGCGGTCGGTGCCGCCGGGGAGCGCGGACAGCTCCCGGTGCAGCGCCGCCAGCATCGGGTCGCCGGTCAGGTGCGCCTCGCGGCCGAGCCGGTGCAGCACGTGCGCCCGCCACTGCGGCAGGTTCAGGATCCGCGGGGCGAGGCCCTCGGGGTGCAGGCTCAGCCGCAGCACGTTGGCCGGCGGCTCGAGCAGCCACGGGGCGACGCCGTCGGTGAACAGCGCGACGCCGGCGTTGGCCATGACCAGTTCCCACGACCGGTCGACCACCAGCGCGGGGTTGGGCTCGTAGGCGGCGAGCACCAGGTCCAGCGCCCGGGTGACCGCGGCCATGTCGGGGTGGTCGAGGCCGCGCCGGCCGTACGCGGGGGCGAAGCCGGCCGCCAGCAGCAGCTCGTTGCGCTCGCGCAAGGGGACCTCCAGCTGCTCGGCCAGGTGCAGCACCATCTCCCGGCTCGGCCGCGCCCGGCCGGTCTCCACGAAGCTCAGGTGCCGGGCGGAGACGCCGGCCTCGCCGGCGAGATCCAGCTGGGACAGCCGGCGGCGCTGCCGCCAGTCGCGCAGCAGCTCACCCACGCTCGGTCGCGTCCGGACGGCGGTCACCCCGCCTGCCGTTCGCTCCCGCGGGGCGCTCCGCTCCTCGGTCGCCGGCGCTCCCTGCCGGGCTTGGCGCCCCTGTGCGCTCACGGCGCCGACGCTAGCGACGGACGGTCTGCCCGTCGCTTACCTGCGAGGTAATCGACCCTCCTCACACGGGCCGCCACGGTGGTCGCCATGACAACGACCACCGCTCCCGCTCCCGCCTCCCTGCTCCGCGTGGCGCTGCGGCTCGACGCCGTCGTCACCGGGCTCAACGGCGCGGCCTACCTCCTGGCCGCCGGCCCCCTCGCCGGCCTGCTCGGCCTGCCCGCCGGCTGGCTGCGCGGCGCCGGGGTCTTCCTGCTGGCCTTCGCCGCCGCGGTGTGGCTGGTGGGCACCCGCCCCGGCCCGCCCACCGTCCGCACGGTCGTCGCCGCCAACGCGCTCTGGGCCGCCGGCAGCGTCGTCGCCGTGCTGGCCGGCCTGGGCTCCCCCACGACGGTCGGCGCCGCCTGGCTGGTGCTGCAGGCGCTCGTCGTCGCCGCCTTCGCCGTCCTGCAGGCCGCCGGCCTGCGGCGCAGCTGAACCGAGAGGAGAGGACCCATGACCGCATCGCCCGACCTCGCCGCCCGCTACCTCGCGGCCTGGAACCGGACCGACCCGGCCGCGCGCCGCGCCGCCGTCGCGGAGCTGTTCACCGAGGACGCCCGCTACACCGACCCGCTGGTCGACGTCACCGGGCGGGACGCGATCGAGGCGACCATCGCCGCCGTCCAGGCGCAGTTCCCGGGCTTCGTGTTCCGCTCGGCCGGTCCCGCCGACGCGCACCACGACCAGGTGCGTTTCACGTGGCACCTCGGCCCCGAGGGCCAGGAGGGGCCGATCGCCGGCTTCGACGTCGCGCTGACCGACGGCGCCGGTCGGATCCGCGCCGTCCTCGGCTTCCTGGACCGCGTGCCGTCGGCCGCCTGACACCGGCGAGGCCGGTGGTCCCTCCTCGAGGGATCACCGGCCTCGCCGCGCGCCCGGACTCAGTCCGCCTCGACCCGCCAGGAGCCGACGGCGGTGTAGCCGCTGTCGTACAGGTCCTGCCGGGCGCCCGGCTCCAGCGGCACCTGCCTCATGCTGCCGCCCCAGCGGCGCAGGATCCGGCCCAGCTCCGCGGCCCGGTCGTCCCCGGCCAGGGCGCCGGCGACCAGGTCCACCTCGAGCACGAAGCGCATCCGACGATCATCGTCGCCGGCGCCACCACCGGCGACGCCGCGGCGGCGCGGCCGTGACCTCGGCCGGAGGAGCCGGCGGCGGGCGGGTGGCCTGCCAGTGGGCGACGAGCGCCTCGACGTCGGCCAGGCCGGGCACCGGCGCCCACCGGCTCTCCTGGGGACGGCGCCAGAAGGCCTCGACCCGGGCGTTGAAGTCGTCGGCCACAGCGCGGACGGCGGCCTCCGAGGGCAGCCCGGCCACCCGCCCGGGCAGCTCGTCGCGCTCGCGGCGCAGCGCCAGGCCGGGCGGCAGCAGGTCGCGGGGGTCGGCCGACTGCCGTCGCGCCCACTCCAGGGCCCACTCGTGGCTGCTCTGGTCCCGGTCCCGCCGGGGCAGCGGCCGGCCGGCGCCGTCGAGGTCGTCGAAGGCGCCGCGGGCCTGTGCCTGCGTGATCTGCTGGTCGACCCAGGTCTGGAACGACATCCCGGGCGGCTTGCGCTCCGTCATCCCCTCCAGGGTGACACCGGAGCCGGGCCCGAGCTCCCTCTACCGGGTGACCCCCGATCAAGCGACGGGCCGGGTCTGCCGACCAGCCTGCCGTGACCATCTCGCTCCGCCGACTGCCCGTGGTGGTCCTGATCGGCGTCCTGCTGGCGCTGTTCCTGGCCCCGCCACAGGAGGCAGCCGCAGCAGCCACCACGCGGGCCAATCCGCGCGTCCTCATGATCGGCGACTCCCTCACCTGGCAGTCCTGTGGCGCGGCGCAGCGGATCGGGGCTCCCGCGCCGCGGTGGCTGCGCGAGCGGGAGGGCGGCTGCTACGGGTTCTGGGGAGCCAGCACCCCTGACACGGCCTTCATGCTGCAGGGCGGACGGTTCCACTCGAGGGACGCCGCACAGCCCCACCCCTACCTCCCGGGCCGGGGCCTGACCAACCCGTACGACCTGCGGGAGGCCATCGCGAAGTCCCGCGTGGTCGTGTTCGGCCTCGGGACCAACGACGCCAGTCGGTTGGTCTCCTGCGGCAGCCGCAAGACCACCTACTGGCCGGTCCAGATCGACAACGCCCGCGGATCGGGCCCCAACCCGCCGCCGTGCGCAGTCTCGCTGCAGCAGTTCAGTCAGCACATCGACTACTTCCTCTGGCTGGCGCAGGGCAAGCAGGTGCTCTGGATCGACGTGGCCGCGACCAACCCCGCTCACTCGGCCCACCGGTACCAGCGACAGATCAACGCCGAGATCCAGGCGGCGGCCAAGCGCCATCCCAACCTCCACGTCATCCCCTGGTCCCGAGCCGTCGCCGCGAACCCGGGCTACGTCGCCTGGGACGGTGTGCACCTCACCGACGCCGGCCGCGCCGCCCGCCTCCAGCTGGTCGCCGACCACGTGTGGGGCCTCGGCTACCGCTGAGCCGGCGCGCCGAGCTCACCGTCGCCGAGGACTTCGCGGGCACCCTCGCCGACCGCCTCGTCACCGAGGGCAGCTGACCCGCCCGTCACCCGAACGTGACTTGACCCGGCGGGTGGGCACGTGCGTCCCGCCGGGTCCCTCGCGGAGGGTGGCGACCTGCCACGAAGGGGTGAACAACCAGCTCAGCGGCCTGCGGTGGGGTACGAGAGCCCCCAGGCTGACCGACGTGCCGCTGTCCGTCCCCGGTCTGCCCGACGTGCCGCCGGAGCTGGCCGGGCCGGTCGCGGTGGAGCTGGCCAAGCCCGTCCGCGACATCCCGCGGCCCGACGCGCTGCCCGGCGGCGTCCTCTACGAGCCCAAGTGGGACGGCTACCGCCTCGTCGTCGTCCGCACCGGCGGCACCACCCGGCTGTGGTCCAAGCAGGGCCGCGACCTGACCGCCCGCTTCCCGGACGTCGTCGCCGCCGCCGTGGCACAGGTGCCGACCGGCACGGTGGTGGACGGCGAGGTCGTCGTCTGGAACGGGTCCCGACTGGACTTCGGCCTGCTGCAGCGGCGGATGGTCACCGCGCCCGGCCGGATGGCCGCCCTGGTCGCCGCGGCCCCCGCCTCCTACGTCGCCTTCGACCTGCTCGCGCTCGGCGGAGCGGACCTGCGCGGTCGCCGGCTGCGGGAACGGCGGGCGGCGCTGGAGGAGCTGGCCGCCCGCTGGGCCCCGCCGATGCAGCTCTCCCCCGCCACCACCGACCGCGCCGAGGCCGAGCAGTGGTTCACCGACTTCCGTCCCGCCGGCGTGGAGGGGCTGGTCGCCAAGGGCGCCGGCAGCCGCTACGCACCCGGCCGGCGGGAGTGGGTCAAGGTCAAGTCCTGGGAGACCACCGAGGTCGTCGCCGGCGGGGTCATCGGCCCGATCGAGCGGCCCGGCCAGCTCGTGGCCGGCCGCTACCGGGACGGCGAGCTGGTGGTGGTCGGCCGCACCAGCCCGCTCTCCCCCCAGCAGGCCGCGGAGCTGGCCGCCGTCCTCCGCCCGGCCGGGCCGGAGCACCCGTGGCCGGACCGGATCGGCACGGGCCGCTTCGGCGGCGGACGGCTGTCGGTGCCGCTCACCCGCGTGCAGCCGGACGTCGTCGTGGAGGTCGGTGCCGACGCCGCGCTGCAGGCCGGCGTCTTCCGCCACCCGCTGCGGTTCGTCCGCGTCCGGCCCGACCTCACACCGGAGGACCTCCCGGGGGTGTGAGGAGTCCCGTGCCGTCGAGGAGTGGGCCCTGGAGGAGTCCGCGACGAGGCGGCGGCAGGGCTCAGCGCTGCCGGGGGACGGCACCTGGTCGCGGTGTCGGCCGGTAGGCCGACGACGTCACGGCGGTCACGGCCGCTGGGGGACGCGGCCCAGGTCGACCAGCAGGCGGCGCAGCAGGCCGGCGAGCTGCTCGCGGTCGTCGTCGGACAGCCCGCCGAGCAGCCGGCGCTCGGTCTCCAGGTGGTCGGGCAGGGCGGCGTCCAGGGCGGCGCGGCCGGCGTCGGTCAGCGTGACGACGACGGCCCGCCCGTCGGCCTCGCTGCGCTCGCGGGTGATCAGCCCCTTCTCCTCCAGCCGGTCCAGCCGCTGGGTGATCGCGCCGGAGGTCACCAGCGCGGTGCGCATGAGCGCGGTCGGGGTGAGCTGGTAGGGCTCCCCCGCACGCCGCAGCGCGGCCAGCACGTCGAAGGACGGCGCGTCGAGGCCGTGCCGGGCGAAGGTCGCGCGCTGCGCCAGGTACACCTCGCGGTGCAGCTGGGAGATCCGGCCGATGATCCCCATCGGGCTGCAGTCGAGGTCGGGACGCTCCCGGGCCCACTGCGCCAGGATCAGGTCGACCGCGTCCCCCACGCCGGTCACGGTAGTGCGCTCCGTCACCGTTCAGTCACCGATCCGGGGCGGGCAGGGACGCCAGGTGCTCGGCGTACGTGCGGGGCGGGCGGCCCAGCAGGGCGGTGAGCACCCGCGGGCTGCCGACGAAGCCGTGCGCCCGGTAGTGGTCGAACATCAGCCGCAGGCAGCGCGCGGCGTGGTCGGCGGGCACGTCCCCCTCCGGGACGACGTCCTCGGCGGTCACCGCGCGGCCCAGGTGCTCGGCCACCGACTCGGCCAGCCGCGGCGCGGTCAGCGGCTCGGGGCCCACGGCCTCGAACGTCCCGCCGTCCAGGCCGTCCTCGGTGAGCAGCACCGCCGCGGCCTCGGCGACGTCGGCCAGGTCGACCAGCGACTGTGCCTGCTGCAGACCCCAGGGGCTGCGCAGCCGTCCGGTGCGCGCGGCCTCGGCGACCTGGTCGTCGAGGTTCTGCGCGTAGGCGCAGGGCTGGAGCACCCGCCAGGCGAGGCCGGAGGCGTCGAGGGCCTCCTCGGCGCGGTCCTTCGCGGCGTGGTGCGGCATCGACCGGGCCTGGGGCCGCAGCACCGAGTGGTAGACGACCCGGGGGACGCCGGCCCGCCGCGCCTCGTCGAACAGCGCCGCGGCACCCTCGGCCTCGCCGGGGTCGAAGTTCGGCCAGATCAGGTACAGCGCGTCGGCACCCGCCAGGACGCCGGCCCAGGACCGCGGCCGGGTCAGCTCGGCGACCACGACCTCGGCGCCCAGCGCGGCGAGCTCCGGCCGCCGGCCCGGCCGGGAGACCACCGCCCGCACGTCCCACCCCCGCGCGCGGAGGGCCCGGACGACGGCGGTGCCGGTCTGTCCGCCCGCCGCCGTCACCACGATCACCCGGGTACCTCAGCAGTGAGGTATTCGCCGCGTCAAGGACCGGGCTCAGTGCAACCGGGTGCTGAGCCGCACGGTGAGGCCGCCGGGGCCGGGCAGCAGGTCCACGGAGTCCCAGAGCTTGCGCGCCAGCCACAGGCCCATGCCGCCGCGGCTGAGGTCGTCGCCGTGCGCGGGCCGGAAACCAGAGAGCGGGTCGCTGAAGCCGGTGCCGGAGTCGGTGATGGCGCAGACCATCCGCCGCCCGTCGGTCCAGAGGCGGGCCGACACCGGCTGCCGGCCGTGCCGGAACGCGTTGGCCGCGACCTCGCTGGTGGCCAGGTGGAGGTCCTCCCGCTGCTCGCGGTCGGGCACGTGGGCGGCGAGCGCCGCGCCCAGCGCGTGCCGCAGTCCGGCCAGGGCAGGGGCGTCGTCGACGGCCAGGACCGGCGGGGTGTCCTCCATCGGCTCGCGGGGCACCGGCAGCGCGGCGAGGTACTGCGCGGGGTCGCGGTAACCGGAGTTGGCCGAGCGCCGGCCGCCGGACACCAGCTCGGGGTGGGTCCGGGTGGCGCTCTCCAGCACCTCGGGCGGCAGCGCCCGGCTGTCGTAGAGGCACATCGCGGTCAGCAGGCAACCGTCGAGCAGCGCGTTCACCGCGGCCTCGTAGCGCTGGCCCTCCCGCCAGGTCGCCGGCTCCGGGCCGAAGTCGACCTGGCCGAGCACCCGCAGCCACCCCGAGGAGGAGGCGGCCGCCGCGCGGTCGAGCAGCCGCTGGGTGAGGCTGACGGCATCCGGAGCGCGGGTGTCCACCAGCGCGACGCGCGCGTCGAACTCGACCTCCGCGGCCCGCTCCCCCAAGGCCCCGGCGAGCAGCGCGGCGGTGTCCGGCCCGCAGGCCAGGAGGGTGAGGTCGCCGGCCCGCAGGCCCTCCTCCACGAAGGAGACCGCGACGGTGAGCAGCTCGTCGTCGGAGCCGACGAGGGCGGCGGCGTGCGGTCGGGCGCTGGCGCCGGGACCGGGCAGGACGTGGTGCGTGCGCAGCGCGGCACGCTCGTCTGCCCCACGGTGCACGGTGTACGTCCTCTTCCTGACCGGGTCGCTCCAGCCGGCCGAAGCGACATTCTGGGACATCCCGACCCGGTGTCCGTCACCGGGGAGGGCTGTGCGCGTCGTCACGGGGACGGACGCGCGGCTCCCCCGGCCGAGTGCTCGTCCAGCCCGGCCAGTGCGAGTATGCGCGCCGGCGGCGTGCCCTGCTCCGTCGTGACGCGGAGCTCCAGCCCCGCTTCACCCGCACGAGCGAGAGCCTGCAGCAGCAGCCCGACGCCCGCGCTGGCGAGGTACGTCGTCCGGCGCAGGTCGAGGGTGGCCCGCGCGCCCACCGGCAGCTGCGCCAGCCGGCCGAGCAGCTCCTCCCGCAGCGGGTCGGTGGAGGCGAGGTCGAGCTCGCCCACCAGCTCCAGCCGCAGCCCCTCCGCCCCGTCCGAGGTCAGCAGCCGCGCCGGGACGCCGCCGTCCTCCGCGACGTGGACGGACCGCCGCGCGGCGCCGGCCGTGGCGGCCGGGGGCGGCACCCGGAAGCGGACGGTCGTGCCGGCCCCCTCCCCGTGCCGGACCTCGACGTCGGCGGCGAGCGCGCTGATCAGCTCCAGTCCGCGCCCGCGGTAGCCCCGGTCCTCCGGCGGCGGGCGCCAGACCCCGGTGTCCCGGACCTCCACCTGCACCCCGCCGTCGGGGTCGCGGGCCACCCGGTAGGAGCACCGGCCCTCCGCGCCGCCGGTGTAGGCGTGCTCCACCGCGTTGGCCAGGGCCTCGCCGAGCGCCAGCTGGAGGTCCTCGGCGGTCTCCTCGGGCAGCCCGGCCGCCCTCGTCCAGGCGGTCACGCGGCGGCGCACCGCGGAGAGCCGGCCCGGGTCGGCCGGCAGGGTCTCGGCCAGCGGGCCGGGCAGCAGTCGCGCGGCGATCACCGCGACGTCGTCGGGCTGGTCGGTGTCGGCGAGGACCTCCGCCAGCAGCCGGGCGGTCAGCCGGGCCGGGTCGGCGGCGCCGTGCCGCGCGGCCGTGGTGCGGACCCGGTCCAGTCCCTCGTCGAGGACCTCGCCGCGGCGTTCGACCAGCCCGTCGGTGTAGAGCAGCAGGGTCGCCCCGACGGGGACCTCGGTGGCGGCCTGGGTGTACGGCGCCCGGCCGGGGACGCCGAGGACGGTGCCGGCGCCCGAGCCGTCCAGCAGCCGGGCGCCGTCGGGGGTGACCAGCAACGCCGGCGGGTGCCCCGCCCGGGCCCAGCACACCGTCCCGGAGGCGGGGTCGAGCACGAGGCAGGCGGCGGTCGAGGCCAGCGCGCCCGGCAGCCGCGCGGCGAACCGGTCCAGCAGCTCCAGCGCCTCCTCCGGGCTGCAGCCCTGCAGGAGGGCCGCCGACAGGGCGCTGCGCAGCTGCCCCATGACCGCCGCGGCGGTCGGCCCCTGCCCCACGACGTCGCCCACCGCGATGGCCACCCGGCCGTCGTCGAGCTCCACGACGTCGTACCAGTCCCCGCCGGCCTGGCTGCCCTCGGCACCGGGGAGGTAGTGGGCGGCGAGCGCCAGGTGCTCCAGCCGCGGCAGCTGGGCGGGCAGGAGGCTCAGCTGCAGGGTCTCGGCGATGCGCCGCTCGGATCGGTACAGGCGGGCACGGTCGAGGGCCTGGGCGCACTGCTCGGCGACGGCCAGCAGCATCGCGCGGTCGGTGGTGGAGAAGCGCTGCGCGGTCGGCCAGGCGACGGCCATGACGCCGACGACCCGGCCGGCGACGACGAGCGGGAGCCCGACGTTGGCGACCAGCCCGTACGACCGCAGGGCGGCCGCCAGCTCCGCGGGCAGCGGCCGGTCCCCGGGCGGTCGCGTGGCGACGTCCTCGACCCACACCGGACGGCGCTGGGTGACCGCCTCCGTGGCGACGAGCGGCGCCGACAGCGGCAGGGTCTGCCACAGCCGCTGCCCCTCCTCGGAGCCGCCGCTGATGGTGAGCGCGCTCAGGGACCGGTGCGACGGGTCGAGCTCGTACACGGCGACCCGGCTGTCGGGGCCGGTGAGCGCGCGGACGTGACCGGCGGCCGCGGCGGCCACCTCGACCGGCGTGGTGGCGGCCGACAGCTCCGCGGTGGCCCGGTGCAGCAGGGCCAGCCGGTGGGCGGCGGCGCGCTCCTCGGTGAGCAGCACCGCGTTGTCGACGGCCAGCGCGGACCGAGCGGCGATCTCCTCGGCCAGCGTCCGGTCGTCGTCGGTGTAGGCGGGGGCGTCCGCCCGGCGGCCCAGGGCGAGGACGGCGAGCACCCGCCCGCGCACGGTCAGCGGGAGCGCGAGCACCGAGGCGACCGCCAGCGGCGGCGCGAGCGCCGGGTGGTCCGCGCCGAGGTCGGTGGCCCCGGCCAGCGCCGCGTGCACGACCGACCGGCGGGAGCGCACCACCTGCGGGCCCACGCCGACGTCCGGGTCCAGGTCGGCGAGCGCGGCCTCGGTGGGCCCGTCCAGGCCGGCGATGCCCGCCCAGCGGAGCCGGCCGTCCTCGCCGACCAGCCGGACCGTGCACAGGTCGGCCAGCCGCCGGTCCACCAGGAGCCGGGCCAGCGCGCCCATCTGCCCGTCGAGGGTCGTCTCCTGGTCCAGCGCGGCGCCGACGTCGGCCAGCAGGGTCTGCCGCTCGGTCTCGCGGATGCGGGCGTTGACGTCGGTGCAGCTGCCGACGTGGCCGGCGAAGGTCTCCCCCGCGCCGATCGGGACGGCCCGCTCCAGCAGCCAGTGGTAGGCCCCGTCGCTGCGGCGGAGGCGGAACTCGACCTCCCAGCCCTCGCGCCGGGCCACGGCCGCGTCGACGGTGGCCGCGTAGCGGTCGTGGTCCTCCGGGTGCAGCCCGTCGGTCCAGCCGCGGCCGAGCTCCTCCCGCGCCGCGCGGCCGGTGTACGCGGGCCAGCCGCGGTTGACGAACACCCGGCGTCCCTCGAGGTCGGACACCCAGATGAGCGCCGGCGCCAGGTCGGCCATTGCCGTGAACCGCTCCTCGGCGGCCCGACGGGCCCGGCCCAGGCCGAGGTGCGCGCCGACCCGGGCGATCAGCTCCTGGGCGGAGAACGGCTTGACCAGGTAGTCGTCGGCGCCGGCGGCCAGGCCCTCGACCGCCGCGTCCTCCCCCGCACGGGCCGACAGCAGCACCACGGGGACCCGCGCGGTCCGGGTGTCGGCGCGCAGCGCGGCCAGCAGCTCCATGCCGTCGAGCCCGGGCATCATCACGTCGCTGACGACCAGGTCCGGCGGGTCGGCGAGGACGGCCTCGAGGGCCGCGCGGCCGTCGGCGACCGCCAGGACGTCGTACCGCGGGGCCAGCAGCCGGGTCACGTACTCGCGCATGTCGGCGTTGTCGTCGGCCACCAGGACGCGGCCGGCCGGGTCGCCGGCCGCGGGCACCGCGACGGGACCGGCGCCGTCGTCCCCGCCGGGCAGCCAGCGCAGCGCCTCGGTGACGAACGGCGCGGCGGCCGGGGAGACGGCTTGGGCGTCCGCCGCGGCCTCGGCCAGCCGGTCGGCCGGCAGGTGGCCGGTGCCGAACGGGAGCGTGACGGTGAACGTCGTCCCCCGGCCCGCGGCGCTGGCGACGTCGATCGTGCCGCCGTGCAGCCCGACCAGCTCGCGCACCATCGCCAGGCCGATGCCGCTGCCCTCCCCGGATCGGCCGCGGGCGTCGGTGACCCGGTGGAAGCGCTCGAACAGGCGCGGCAGCTCGTCGGCCGGGATGCCCGTCCCCGTGTCGCTGACGGTGAGCTGCGCGGCGCCGTCCGCGGGGCGCAGCCGGACGGTGATCCCGCCGGTGAAGGTGAACTTCAGCGCGTTGGAGAGCAGGTTGAGGACGACCTTCTCCCACATGTCCCGGTCGACGTGCACCGGTTCCCCGAGCGGCGGGCAGTCGACGGTGAAGTCCAGTCCGGCGCGGGTGACCGCCGAGCGGAAGACGCTGGCCAGCTCGCTGGTGGTGGCGGCCAGGTCGACGGGCTCGAAGCGCGCGTCGATGCGGCCGGCCTGGAGGCGGGAGAAGTCGAGCAGCGTGTTGACCAGCTTCTGCAGCCGCAGCGCGTTGCGCTCGATGACCTCCAGCTCCTGCCCGATCCGCGGGTCGGCGGTGGCCACCGGGGAGTTGCGCAGCTCGGCGACCGGGCCGGCGATCAGGGTCAGCGGGGTGCGGAACTCGTGGCTGACGTTGCTGAAGAAGTCGGTCTTGGCGCGGTCCAGCTTGGCCAGCGCCTCGGCCCGGCTGCGCTCGGCCTCGTAGCTGCGCGCGGTCTGCAGGCCCGAGGCGATCTGGTTGGCGACCAGTTCGAGGAACCCGCGGTAGGGGTCGTCGTAGCGGCGGTGCGGGTTGAGCCCGGCGACGAGGAAGCCCGCCACCTGCCCCTGGGCCGCCGAGGCGATCGGCACCACGACCGCCTGTGTCGGGGGCCGCTGCCAGGCGCCGGTCGGCAGGCCGGGGAGGCGCTCGCCGAGGTCCTCGACCAGCACGTGCTCCCCGGCCAGCACCCGCCGCACCGGCCAGACGCCGTCCCCCGCCGTCAGGACGGCGGGAGCCGCGGGCGATCCGCCCTCGATCCCGGCCGCGCACCCCAGCCGGGCGACGCCGTCGGCCTCGACCACGTAGGTGAGGCTGAAGGGCAGGTCGGCGACGTCGCGTGCGAGCTGCTCGCAGACGACGTCCAGGACGTCGCCCTCCGTGCGGGTGGCCGCGACCGCGGCCGCGAGGTCGCGCAGCGTGGCCATCCGGCGCTCGCCGACCACTCGCTCGGTGTTCTCGGTGACCACGCAGAGCATCCCCTGCGTGCGGCCGTCGGCATCGTCGATCGGGCTGTACGAGAAGGTGTGGTAGGTCTCCTCGGGATAGCCGTTGCGCTCGAGGAACAGCAGCAGGTCCTCGTCCCAGGTCGCGACGCCGGTGTCGAGCACCGACCGGATGCGCGGCCCGATGTCCTCCCAGATCTCCGCCCACATCTCGCGGGCGGGGCGGCCCAGGGCCCAGGGGTGCTTGGCCTGCAGGGTGTCGTGCTTGTAGGCGTCGTTGTAGAAGGTGGTCAGCTCCGGGCCGTAGGCGGCCCACATGGAGAACCGGGACGTCAGGACGATCCGGACGACGTTGCGCAGCTCCGCGGGCCACGTGTCGGGCGGGCCGAGGGGGGTCTCGGCCCAGTCACGCTCGGCCATCGCGCGGCCGACCTCGCCGCCGCCGGCGAACAGCGACCGCTCGGGGCCTGGCTCGTTCACCGGGGCATCACGCTGGGATCGTAGGTGGTGCGCGGCCGGATGGCTCACACCGTTCCGGAACCCCCGGTACGGCCGGCCAGCCCGTCGAGGGCCGCGCGGTCCACCCCGGCGGCCGCCGCCACCTCCGCGTCGTCGATCGCGCCGCAGTCCAGGCCGCGCAGCAGCACGGCGGCCAGCGCCCGCGCGGTGGCCGGTTCGTCGAGGACGCCACCGTCGACGCGTGCCCGGTAGGCGGCCAGCCGTTCCGCGGCCGCGGGGAGGGCAGCGCGGTAGAAGGCGTACGTGGCCAGGTAGCGGGTCACCAGCTGCGCGGGGTGCAGGTCCCAGCCCTGGTGGAGGCCGCGCTCCAGCGCCCGCCGCACGAGCCCGGCGTGCAGCCGCCAGGCCGCGTGCACCCGGTCCCGCGGGCCGACGGGCAGCACGTTCGTGGACCCGTCGACGGCGCGGACCCCGGTACCGGCCACCGCGACCTGCACCACGTGCTTGGCGAAGTCGGCGGCGGGGTGGTCCGAGGCCTGGTGCGCCGCGGCGATGCCGAGGGCCGCGCTGTAGTCGTAGGTGCCGTAGTGCAGGCCGGTCAGCCGGGGGCCGGCCGCGTGGACCAGCCGCGCGGCGGTGACCCTCCCGTCCGGTCCGATGACCGCCTGCGGCGTCTCCACCTGCAGCTCCAGGTCGAGGGGGACGCCGTGCGCGGCCTCCAGCGCGTCGAGGACCGGCAGGAAGGCGCGCACCTGCTCGACGTCGGTGACCTTGGGCAGCGTGACGGTGCAGCGAAGTGGGAGGGGCGCACTTCCCGCGCCGTGGCACTCCGCCAACGCGCCGAGGAAGAGGTCGAGGGTGCGGACGCCGCGGCGCCGGGTGGGGCCCTCCAGCGACTTCGCGCGGATGCCGACCGACGGCGGGGCCGTGCCGGCACGCAGGTCGGCGGCGACCGCGGCGGCAGCGGCCCGCACGTCGACGTCCTCCGCGCCGGGGCCGCCGCGGTAGCCGTCCTCGGCGTCCACCCGCAGGTCCTCGACCGGCTCGGTGGCCAGCTTGGCGCGCACCCGCGGCAGCACCTGCTCGACCAGCCCGCCGTCGAGCCCCAGGTCGGGCAGGCCGTGCTCCTCGAGCGCGGCCAGCGCGGCGTCGCCCCAGGCGGCCGCCACCCCGGGTACGACGGCGTCGGCGGGCACGTAGCAGGTGTGCACCGGCTGCCGGCCGGGGCGCTCCCCCGGGTGTGCGGCCGCGCGGGCGGTGTCGACGGGCCCCAGCCGCCGGTCCAGCTCGGCGTAGACCTCGTCGGGCAAGGTCATGCGTTCACTCCGATGGCATGACGGCCCCCGTGCAGGGGCCCACCCCGAGCCTGCGAGGGGTGGGGGGCAGGGGGCAAGGTCATGCGTTCACTCCGATGGCATGACGGCCCCCGTGCAGGGGCCCACCCCGAGCCTGCGAGGGGTGGGGGGCAGGGGGGTCCTTGCTCAATCGATCAGCTCGTACGCCGGCAGCGTCAGGAAGTCCGGGAACTCGTCGGCCAGCGCCACCTGCTCGAACAGCCGCCGGGCGTCGTCCAGCCGGTCCAGCTCCCCGATCTCCCCGACCTCCTCGGCGACCACCCGGCGCACCAGCTCGGCGGTGACCACCTCGCCGGTGTCGAGCTCCACCCCGCTGTGCACCCACTGCCACACCTGCGACCGGCTGATCTCCGCCGTCGCGGCGTCCTCCATCAGCCCGTGGATGCCGACCGCGCCGTTGCCACCCAGCCACGCGGCCAGGTAGCGGATCGCGATCTCCACGTTGGTCCGCAGTCCGGCCATCGTGTGCCCGCCGGGCACCCCGGCGACGTCGAGCAGCTGCGCGGCCGTGACCGCCACCTCCGGCCGCTGCCGGTCGAGCTGGTTGGGCCGCTCGCCGAGGACGGCGTCGAACGCCTCGCGGCAGGTCGGCACGAGGTCGGGGTGGGCCACCCAGGAGCCGTCGAACCCGTCACCGGCCTCGCGGGTCTTGTCCTCGCGCACCTTGGCCAGCGCCCGCTCGTTGGCCTCCTTGTCCTTCCGGCTGGGGATGGCCGCGGCCATGCCCCCGATCGCCATCGCCCCGCGCCGGTGGCACACGGCGACCAGCTGCTCGGTGTAGGCCCGCATCATCGGCGCGGTCATGGTCACCGCGGCCCGGTCGGGCAGCACGAAGTCCGGACCCGCCTCGCGGAAGACCTTGATGACGCTGAACAGGTAGTCCCAGCGGCCGGCGTTGAGCCCGGCGGCGTGGTCGCCCAGCGCGTGCAGCATCTCGTCCATCTCGAAGGCCGCCGGGATGGTCTCGATGAGCATCGTGGCCCGGATCGAGCCGGCCGGGAGGTCGAGCACCTGCTCGGCGTGGTCGAAGACCAGCTTCCACAGGCCGGCCTCGAGGTGGCCCTCCATCTTGGGCAGGTAGAAGTACGGGCCGCTGCCGCGCTCCAGCTGCTCGCGGGCGTTGTGGAACAGGTACAGCCCGGCGTCGACCAGCGCCCCGACCGCCGGCGCGCCGTCCACCAGCAGGTGCCGCTCGGGCAGGTGCCAGCCGCGGGGACGCGGCACGATCGTCGGGAGGACGGCGTCCTCACGGATCCGGTACTCCCGGCCGTCGGGTGCGGTGTGCGCCAGCGTCCGGCGGACGGCGTCGCGCAGCACCGCCTGCCCGCCGACGACGTTGCGCCAGTGCGGGGTGTTGGCGTCCTCGAGGTCGGCCAGCCACACGTTCGCGCCGCAGTTGAGCGCGTTCACCGCCATCTTCGGCTCGGTGGGGCCGGTCATCTCCACCCGCCGGTCGACCAGGCCGGGCGGCGGCGGGGGCACGTGCCAGTCGCCGTCCCGGATCTCGGCGGTCTCCGGGCGGAAGTCCAGCCAGCGCGCGGTGGCGATCTCCGCGCGCCGGGTGGCACGGGCGGCGAGCGCCGCGTCGCGCTGGATGCCGAAGCGGGTCTGCAGATCGGCCACGAACTCCAGGGCCTCGGGGGTGAGGACCTCCTCGCCCCGCTCGACGTCCGGGCCGATCACGCGCACGTCCACCATGGCGGCACCCTGCCACGTCCGCGGGCTCGTCGGGCCGTCGGAGGACGGCGGGCTGGCATCCTCGGCGCATGGCAGCCCTCGACGACTTCAACGCCGAGCCCGCCGACCGCGCCGTCCAGCTGCTGCGGGCGTGCAACGACGCACCGCGCTTCGCCGCCGAGGTGGCCGCCGGCCGGCCCTACCGGGACGTCGAGACGCTGGTGGCCCGCGCGGAGGAGGTCGCCCGCGGCCTGCCGTGGGAGGAGGTCGAGCTGGCCCTGGCCGCACACCCGCGGATCGGCGACCGGCCGGAGGGCTCCTCCGCCGGCGCCGAGGCCTCCCGCCGGGAGCAGAGCTCGATGGCCGGGGCGGACGACGCCACGCGGACCGCCCTGGTGGAGGGCAACCGGGCGTACGAGGAGCGCTTCGGCCACGTGTTCCTCGTGCGTGCCGCCGGCCGCGGCCCCGAGGAGATGCTGGCCGAGCTGCGCCGCCGGCTGGGCAACGACGAGCAGGCCGAGCGGGCGGAGGCCACCGAGCAGCTGGCGCAGATCACCGCGCTGCGGGTGCGGGGGCTCGTGTCGTGAGCGTGTCGACGCACGTCCTCGACTCGGTGCTCGGGCGGCCGGCCATGGGGATCGCCGTCCGGCTGTACGCCGGGACGGACCTGCTCGCCGAGGGGGTCACCGACGCCGACGGCCGCTGCCGGCTCGTGGAGGGCGCGACCGGCCCGGGCCCCCACCGGCTGACGTTCGCCACCGGGCCGTGGTTCGCCGAGCAGGGGCGGGAGACCTTCTACCCGGAGGTGGTGCTCACCTTCGCCGTCACCGAGCCCGCCGACCCCCACCACGTGCCGCTGCTACTGGCCCCTTTCGCCTACTCGACCTACCGCGGGTCCTGACGGCCCCGGTCCGGGTCCCGCACGAGGCGCCGCCGCGACGTTCCACGTGCAACAGTGCCGCGCATGGCGATCCGGCTCGGCCCGAACCAGTACGGCAAGGCGGAGGTCCGCGTCGTCGCGGTCGACCGGAGCAGCCCGCGGCACACCCTGGCCGACCTGAACGTCAGCACGAGCCTGCGCGGGGACTTCACCGCCGCGCACACCGCCGGCGACAACGCGCACGTGCTGCCGACGGACACGCAGAAGAACACCGTCTTCGCCTTCGCCCGCGACGGCGTCGGCGCGATCGAGTCGTTCGGCCTGCGGCTGGCCCGCCACTTCGCCGGCGCGTACCCGTGGATCACCGGCGCCCGCGTGGCGATCGAGTCATACGGCTGGGACCGGATCGCCGTCGACGGGCGGCCCCACGAGCACGCCTTCCGGCGCGACGGCGGCGAGGTCCGGACGGCGGTGGTGACCGTCGACGGGGACGACGTGCACGTGCTCGCCGGGCTGCGCGACCTCGTCGTCCTCAAGACCACCGGCTCGGAGTTCTGGGGCTTCCCCCGGGATCGGTACACGACGCTGGCCGAGACCCGGGAGCGGATCCTCGCCACCGCGGTGACCGCCCGCTGGCGCTGCACGACCGCCGACCTGGACTTCGACGAGGTCTTCGCCGGGGTCCGGACGACGCTGCTGGAGGCCTTCGCCGCGACCCACTCCCGAGCCCTGCAGCAGACGCTGTACGCGATGGGCGAGGCGGTGCTCGAGCGGTACCCGTGCGTGGCCGAGGTGCGGATGTCGATGCCGAACCGGCACCACTTCCTGACCGACCTCTCGGCCTTCGGGCTGGACAACCCCGACGTCGTCTACCACGCCGACGACCGGCCCTACGGGCTGATCGAGGGCACCGTGCTGCGCGACGACGTCCCGCCCGCCGAGGCGGCCTGGCTGGGGACGCCCGGCTTCTGCTGATGGCCGCCCGCTTCGACTGGTTCGCCGACTGGGTGGCGGACCACGTGCTGCTCACCCTGACGGCGGCGCGCGGGCGGGGGGCCGAGGACCTGCTGGCCGCGCTGGACGCGAGCGAGGTCGACCGGGGGGAGTGCACGCTGCGCGAGGCGATGGACGCAGACCTGCCCGCCGTCCGGGTCGGGACGGCGCAGGGCTGGGTGTACGCGGTCGAGTCGACGACGGTCCGCGGCGCCGACCCCGCCCTGCTCGAGCGGCTGACCGCCGGCGGCGGCGAGGCCGTCGCGCTGTGCTTCACGCCGACGACCAGTTCGTGCCTGCACGCGCGGGACGGCGTGTACGTGACCGGCTTCGACGTCACGATCCCGGAGTTCCGGTGGGGCCGGGAGCCACACGCCCTCGACGGCGACCTGGTCGAGGCCGGCCTGCTGCGCGAGGGCGGGCCGCTCCGTACGGGCGGCCCCCGGCCGGCGGCCGCGTGCGCGGAGCTCGTCGAGCGCCGTTTCGGCCTGACCGTGACCCGGGAGGCGCTCGAGGGCCGGCTGCTCTGCGCGACCCTGTCCGACTAGGAGGCCCCGCTCCCCTCGATCCCGATGCCGCCGAACAGGACGTGGGCGTGGATGCGCAGGTCGGCGCCGCGCTCGTCGTCGGTGCGGGTGACGCCCTCGCCCTCGGCGAGTCCGATCCCGCCGGCGCCGCGGAAGGACCACCAGACCCGCCAGCCGGCCGGGACGCGGACCCCCAGCCCGCCCATCAGCGTGCGCACGGTGAGGTCGACGCCCCCGGGCACGCGATCCAGGGCGGTCAGGTCGAGCTCGCCACCGCCCATCACCAGGTCCAGCCGCACCCGCGACAGCTCGGGGTTCACCGGCCGCAGCTGCACGCCGCCGACCGCGACGACCCGCCGGATCCCGGCCGTGCTCTCGTCGCCCTCGTCCTTGCGGCGGGCGACCATCCGGCCGGTGACGGCCACGACCGCCTGGACCGCCCACCAGGTGAGCAGCCAGGGCAGCACCCTGCGGACGGCGGGGGGCAGGCGGCGCGACGTCGTCATGCCCCCAGCCTGCCGGGATGCCGGCCCGTTGCCCAGGGGCGACACCCGCACCTGCCGATCATCGCCCCGGTGAGCGAGCCCGAGCGGCCGCGCTCCTTCAGTAGCGGAACCGGCCCACCGACGAGCTGAGTGCGGCGGCCATCCGGGCCACCTCGTCCATCGCCGTCCGCGCGTCGGTCATCGCGCGGGTCGTGGCGCCGGCGGCACCCGCGACGGAGGCGATGTTCTCGGCGATCTGACCGGCCGAGGTCGCCGCCTCGGCGACGTTGCGGTTCATCTCCGTGGTGGTCGCGGTCTGCTCCTCGACGGCCGTGGCGATCGTGCCCTGCGAGTCGTTGATCAGGCCGATGATCCGGGAGATCTCCCCGATGGCGCGGACGGCGCCGGCCGTGTCCCCCTGGATGGCCTCGACCCGGGCGGTGATGTCCTGCGTCGCCTTGGCCGTCTCCTGGGCCAGCTCCTTGACCTCGTTGGCCACGACGGCGAAGCCCTTGCCCGCCTCACCGGCCCGGGCCGCCTCGATGGTCGCGTTCAGGGCCAGCAGGTTGGTCTGCTCGGCGATCGCGGTGATCACCGCGACCACGCCGGCGATCTCCGCCGAGGACTCCCCCAGCTTCGTCACGGTGGCGTTGGTCGCGTCGGCGACCTCCACGGCCTGCCCCGCCACCCGGGCCACCTCGCCGGCGTTGCGGGCGATCTCCCGGATCGAGGCGCCCATCTGCTCCGAGCCGGCGGCGACCGTCTGCACGTTGACCGACACCTGCCCCGCGGCCTCGGCCACGGCCCCGCTCTGCACGGAGGACTCGTCGGCCAGCCGGGTCATGTCCTGCGCGGTCGCCGACAGCTCCTCGGTCGCCGACGCCAGCGTCGTCGAGGTGTCCCCGATCGTGGCCAGGACGGCGCGCACGTTGCCCATCGAGGTCTCCAGCGCAGCCGCCATCCGGCCGACCTCGTCGCGACTGGTCACCCCTGCCGAGCCCCGCAGGTCGCCGTCCGCGAGACCCAGCAGGACGGCCTCGACCCGGCGCAGGGGCCCGACGACCGAGCGGGTGACCCCCCACCCCAGCGCGCCCAGCACGCCGACCCCAGCGACGGCGACGACGACCGAGAGGGTGATCGCGGTCGTCCGCTGAGCGGCGCTCTCGGCGGCGGCCTCCGCCGCCTCCCGGGCAACGGCTCCGTCCACCGTGGGCAGGGCCTCCTCGAGCGCGCCGAACGCCTCGGCGAACTGCGGGTAGGCGGCCCGCGCGGCGGCCGGGTCGCTGCCGGCCAGCACGACGATCCGGTCGGCCGAGGCCAGGTAGGCCTCGACCTCGGGGGTGACCTCCTCGACGGCATCGGCGACGGCCGGGGCGAGCCCGCCGTCCGACACCGCCGCCAGGACCTGCCGGAAGGTGGTCGTGTGTTCGGCGAGGTCGGCGACCGCGGCGCGGTGCTCCGGCCCGGGAGCGGCCAGCAGCGCGGACAGCACGTCGCCGCGGACGGCGTCGTGCATCATGTCCGCCTCCAGCGCCGACCCGGTGGCGGCCGTGGTGGCGAGCAGCTGGTCGGTGCGCTCCCCCGTGGCGGAGAGCGCCCGCACCGCGATGACCGCGAAGAGGGCGAGGACGACGGCACCGGCGGCGACGAGGGCCGCGAGCTTGACGCCGAGGGGACGGTCGGACCAGAGGTTGCGCGCCATCGGGCACTCCTGCGAACCGGGATCGGCGCGGAGGTGCGCACCGTTACCTGACAGTTCGGCAGGTCGCTGTAGTGACTACAGCGGAACTGCTGCAGTCCTCACGGACCGTCGCGGTCCTGGGACGCGCCTCAGCTCACGAGCCGGTAGAAGCGGAAGAAGTCGTTGTCGACCGGCAGGACCTCCACGCCGGAGAAGCCGGCCTCCCGGGCGTAGCGCTCCAGGGTCGCCGGCCGCATCACCGTCCCGGTGCCGACCGAGGGCCGGGTGGAGAGCCCGTCGGGCAGGCAGCAGGTGAGGCTGTAGCCGTACATCAGCCGCTCGATGTCGTCGCCGGGCGCGGTGAACTCCTCGGCGACCTTCTCGTCGACGACCAGCACGATGCCGTCGGCCCGGGCCATGCGCCGCATCTCGCCGAGGACGGCGACGGGGTCGGGCATGTCGTGCACGCACTCGAACGCCGTCACCAGGTCGTACGCACCCGCCTCGCCGCCGGACGACCCTGCGTCGACGGTCGTGAACCGCACGCGGTCGGCCACCCCGGCGCCCTCGGCGTTGCGCCGCGCCTGCGCGACGGAGGGCTCGTCGATGTCGAAGCCCTCCACCCGGGCCTGCGGGTACGCCCGCGCGATGCCGATGGCCGACCAGCCCATGCCGCAGCCGACGTCGGCGACCCGGCCGCCGGCCTGCAGCGCGGCGTCGACCTGCGGCAGGGAGCGGAGGTCGGAGGTGGCCATCGGTCCGAGGAAGTAGGGGCGGTTGGCGTCGCCCTGCGCCTCCCGGGCGTCGGGGTCCATTTCCGCCCAGCTCAGCCCGGCCCCGGTGCGGTAGGCCTCGCGCAGCCGGGGCAGGTTGCGGACGAACGCCAGCGCGACGCGGGCGAACGGCGGCATGTAGGAGGGGTCGAGCTCGTCGACCAGCACGCCGCGGTACTCCGCCGGCAGCGTGTAGCGCCGCGCGTCGGGCTCGGCCCGGACGTCGTCGACGGTGAGGATCCCGGCCACCGCCTGCTGCTCGAGCCACTCCCGCGCGTAGCGGGCGTCGGCGCCGGTCCGGTCGGCGAGCTCGGGCGCCGTGGCCGGGGCGTCGGCCAGCGCGCGGTACCAGCCCAGCTCGACGCCGAGCTCGAGGGCGGCCAGCTCGAGGGTGGCGGTCACCCCGCCGAGGATGCGTTCGGCGAGGTCGGCGGCGGTGCCCGCGGGCGGGGTCTCGGTCGTCGTCATGCCCCCGGACCGTGCCGCGCGCGGCGCGCGCCGTGCCAGGGCCCTCCGACCCTCTCGCTACCGGCGGGTGGACACGGTGACGGTGAACCGGCGGTCGGACGCCGCCACCCGGGTCGGCCCGACCAGCCGGCGCAGCGCCGCCCGGTGCGGCAGCCGGTTGTTGTAGACGGTCCACAGCTCCCCGCCGGGCCGCAGCACCCGGTGCGCCGCGGCGAACAACCGGTCGGCGGCGCCGGTCACCACGGCGGCGCCGAGGTGGAACGGCGGGTTGCAGACCACCAGGTCGACGCTGGCGTCGGGGACGGCGGACGCCGCGTCGTCCCGGCGCACCCGCACCCGGTCGGCCACCCCGTTGGCCGCCGCCGTCGCCGCGGCCGAGGCGACCGCGGCCGCGGACTGGTCGCTCGCGTCGACCACGAGCCCCGGCCGGGCCAGCGCGAGGGCGGTGGCCAGCACGCCGGTGCCGCAGCCGAGGTCCAGCGCGGTCGCGGCGTCGGGGGCGGCGCCGGTCACGGCGGCGAGGAGGAGCCGGGTGCCGACGTCCACCCGCGTCCCGGCGAAGGCCGCGCCGTGCGCGCAGACCGTCAGGCCCAGGTCGGCGTGCACCTGCCGGCGCGGGAAGGACGGCGCGACGCCCGGCCGCGGCCCGCGGGCGACGAGCACCCGCGACTTCTGCCGGGCGAGCGTGGCCGCGACCTCGGCGAACCCCAGGCGCAGGACGTCGTTCATCGCGAGCGTCATGTGCTTGACCCGGCCGCCGACGTAGAGGGTGACGTCCGGACCCGCGCCGGCCGCCAGCTCGGTCAGCTCGCGCAGCGCGTCGAGCGACTTCGGCGCCTTGGCCAGCACCACGCGGGCGCCGTCCACCAGTTCGGGGGTGAGCGGCAGCGAGCGGTACGTGCCGGAGAGCCCGGTGCGCTCGCCGTTGCGGGCCAGGGCCAGCTCGCCGACCAGCAGGTCCTGGTGCACCCGGACGTCGTGGGCGCCGCCGAGCACCGCGCCGAGGGTCAGCGCGCCGTACGAGTCGTCGACGACCACCACCTGCCCGGGCCCGGCGGCCGCGAGCGCCTCGGCCGCCTCGTCGAGCAGCAGCCCGTCGGTGGCGTCGACGGCGACCAGGTCCGGCGCCTCGACGTCCGGCGCCCGCCGCAGCTGCGTGAACAGCTTCTCGCGAGGGGCAGAAATGGCCATTTCTGCCCTCGGGGTCATACGCCGGGGAGGCCGACGGGGCAGGAGACGCCGGTCGAGTGGATCGGGCAGTACCCGTTGGGCACCTTGTAGAGGTACTGCTGGTGGTAGTCCTCGGCGTAGTAGAACTCGCGCAGCGGCGCGATCTCGGTGGTGATCTCGCCGTAGCCGGCCTCGGTCAGCCGGGTCTGGAACGCCTCCCGGCTCGCCAGCGCGGCGGCCTCCTGCTCCGGGCCGTCGACGTAGATGGCCGACCGGTACTGGGTCCCCACGTCGTTGCCCTGGCGCATGCCCTGGGTCGGGTCGTGGTCCTCCCAGAACACCTTGAGCAGCTGCTCGTACGAGATGACCGCCGGGTCGAAGACGACCAGCACGACCTCGGTGTGCCCGGTCCGCGCCGAGCAGACCTCCTCGTAGGTCGGGTTCGGGGTGTAGCCGCCGGCGTAGCCCGCCGCGGTCGAGTACACCCCCGGGGTCTGCCAGAACACCTTCTCCACGCCCCAGAAGCAGCCGCCACCGAAGACGGCGGTCTGCAGGCCCTCGGGGAACGGCGGCTTGATGCGGTTGCCGTTGACCGCGTGCACCTCGGGCACGCCGGGCAGGGGGTCGGGGCGGCCCGGCAGGGCGTCCTCGGGTGACACCGGCTGGGTCTTGAACCGGGAGAACAGCATGGTCCGAGCGTAGGCGCGCCCCGCCACCCCGGTCGTGTGCCTTACGACCCCGGACGGCGGGGACGGCGCCCCGGCGGCAGGATCGACCGCGTACCCCCACCCGGCCGGGAGGAGCCGCGATGGCCGCGACGACGCGCGAGTGGCACCTGGCCGCCCGCCCGCACGGCGAGCCCACACCGGAGGACTTCCAGCTGGTCGAGGTCCCGGTGCCCGACCCGGCGGAGGGACAGGTCGTCGTCCGCATGGTCGCCATGTCGGTCGACCCGTACATGCGCGGCCGGATGCGCTCCACGCCGTCCTACGCCCCGCCCTGGGAGGTGGGCGAGGTGATGAGGGGCGGCGCGGTGGGCCGGGTGGTCGCCTCGCGCGCGCCGGACCTGCCCGAGGGCGCGCTGGTGCTCACCGACGCGGCGTGGCGGGAGGTCGCCGTCCTGGACGCCGCCGCGGTGACCCGGCTGCCCGCGCTGACCGACGTCCCACCGTCCTGGTTCCTCGGCGTGCTCGGCATGCCCGGGCTCACCGCGTACGCCGGGCTGTTCCGGATCGCCGGGTTCCGCCCCGGGGAGGACCTCTACGTCTCCGCAGCCGCCGGCGCCGTGGGCAGCCTGGTCGGGCAGTTCGCCCGGCTGCGCGGCGCCGGGCGGGTCGTGGGCAGCGCCGGCAGCCCGGCCAAGGTCGCCTGGCTCACCGGCGACCTGGGCTTCACCGCCGCCTTCGACCACCGCGACGGCCCGGTGGCGCTCTCGCTGGCCGAAGCCGCGCCCGACGGCGTCGACGTCTTCTTCGACAACGTCGGCGGCGCGCACCTGGAGGCGGCGCTGAACGTGCTGCGAGTGCACGGGCGGGCGGCGCTGTGCGGGTCGATCTCCGGCTACAACGCCGTCGAGCCGCCGCCCGGGCCGCGGAACATGTCGCTGATGGTCGGCAAGCGGCTGACGCTGCGCGGGTTCCTGGTGGGCGACCACGCCGACCTGCGGGAGGAGTTCACCGAGACGGTGTCGGGCTGGCTGCGGTCGGGCGACCTCGTCGTCCGGGAGACGGTGTACGAGGGGATCGAGAACGCCGTGCCGGCCTTCCTCGACCTGCTGCACGGGGCCAACACCGGGAAGATGGTCGTCCGGCTGGCGCCCGACCCCGACTGAACTGACGGGTCCGGGGCAGTCTGGGGGCATGTGGCTGTTCCTGACCCGCCGGTTCCGCATGTGGCTGGTGCTGTCCGTCGTCGTCCCGCTGACCTCCGGCGTGCTCCGCCGGGCCGGCCGCGCCCTGGAGCGGCGCACCGGCTCGACCCCGCTCACCCGCGGGCTCCACCGCGCCGGTGACCTGGGCGACCGGGCCCGGACGGCGCTCCGTGGCGGACGCCGGCGCCGGCACCGGTGACGGTGACGGTCGACCCGGCGCTCGAGCACGTCCCGCCGGCGGTCCCGCTGCGGGCGCTGGCGGTGTTCTGCCACGGCGGCACCGTGGCCAGCGTCCAGCCGCCGCGGGAGCGGGCGCTGTCCCTGCTGCGGATGCGGGCGATCGAGCAGTTCGTCCGCGCGTCGACCGCGCAGCAGGGGGTCGGCACCTACCTGGTCCGCTACCGGGTCGCGGGCTGGAACGGCGTGGCGGCCGACGCATACGCCGACGTGGCCTGGACCCTCGCCCAGCTGCGGGCCCGCCACGGGGACGACGTCCCGGTGGTGCTGGTCGGCCACTCGATGGGCGGCCGCGCGGTGCTGCGCGCCGGGGGCGACGCGTCGGTGCGGGCGGTCTGCGCGCTGGCCCCGTGGACCCCACCGGGCGAGCCGGTGGAGCACCTGCGCGAGCAGACGGTGGCGGTGCTGCACGGGCGGGGCGACCGCTGGGTGCCAGCGGCGCTGTCCGCCGACTACGCCGTCCGGGCCCGTGCCGCGGGCGCCCGGATCGCCCGGTTCACGATCGCCGGTGGGCACAGCATGGTGCGGCGGGCGCCGGTGTGGCACGCGTTCGTGCGGGACGTCGTCCTGGCCGGGGCCGGGCTGGCGCCGTGGCGGGCCGACCTGGCCGCGGCCCTGGAGCGCACGGAGCTCGCCGTCCCGCTGTGAGCCCGGCGCCCCTCGCGCCCGTCACCGGCCCGGCCCGCCGACGAGACGCTCGGCCCCTGAGTGCGAGAGCCCCCGGCCGGGGTACGGCTTCCCGGTGGAGGAAGTGCTCGCCGAGGTCGTCGGCGTCCTGGTCACCGTCGTGGAGGCCTGTGGCGCCGCTGTGATCATTGGGGCGGTGTGGGCCTTCGTCCGCTTCGTCTGGGTGGGGCTGCGGGAACGCAGCGCGGCGGCGTTCGTGCCGGTGCGCCTGACGCCGGGCCGCTTCCTCGCCCTCGGCCTGGAGTCCGCGAGCTTGGTCAGCCGGCCGCGGTGGCGGCGATCCGCACGGCGCTGAACTACTTCTCGAGCAGGGAGATCGCCGAGAAGCGCCGGCAGGTCGCCGAGGAGCAGGGGCGGGAGACCGTCGACCCGGCCGACCGGAGCCGGGGGCGGACGGCGTGATCGAGCAGGTCACGAGCACAGCGGCGGTCGCGGTCGTCGCTGCTGCTGTGCTCTCCGGCGTCCTCGCCCCCGCGGTGACCCGCCGCCCGCCACTGGCCCTCGCCCTGTTCCTCGACCTCCTGCTCGCCGCCGGCCTGCTGCGCCTGACCGGCGACCCCGGCTGGCGAGCCCTCGCCACCGCCGCGGCCATCGTGGTGATCCGGCGCCTGGCCGGGGCGGGGCTCCGCACGGCGCGGCGCAACTGGTCCGGCGGGCCGCCACCAGCCCACCGGCGACGGTTGCCGCCCCTCGAGCAGCTGGTCCGGCCGGCCTGGCGCGCCTGACCGGAGGGGATCCGTGCGCGTGACGCGCACGGATCCCCTCCGGTGCGTCAGGAGAACAGGGCGCTGTAGCCGTTGAGCGCGGGCTGCCCGCCGAGGTGGGCGTAGAGCACGGTGGACGACGGGTCGATCTCGCCGCGGCCGACCAGGTCGATGGTCGCGGCCATCGACTTCCCCTCGTACACCGGGTCGGTGACCATGCCCTCGGTGCGGGCGGCTAGCTCCATCGCGCGGATCGTCGTCTCGTCGGGGATCCCGTAGACGCCGGCGTGGTAGCGCTCGTCGAGCTCGACGTCGTCCCGGGTGAGCTCGCGCCGCAGGCCGATCCGCGAGCCCGTGCGCTGGGCGATCCGCAGCACCTGTTCGCGGGTCTCGGCGGGCTTGGCCGACGCGTCGATGCCGAGCACCCGCCGCGGCCGGGCGCCGTCCTCCTCGAGCTTGGCGAAGCCGGCGACCATGCCGGCCTGGGTCGAGCCGGTCACCGAGCAGACGACGACCGTGTCGAAGAAGACGCCGAGCTCGGCCTCCTGCGCGGCGACCTCCTCCGCCCACCCGGCGAACCCGAGCCCGCCGAGCGGGTGGTCGGAGGCGCCGGCCGGGATGGCGTAGGGCTTGCCGCCGCGCGCCTCGATGTCGGCGAGCGCGGCCTCCCAGCTCTCCTTGAAGCCGATGCCGAACCCGGCCTTGACCAGCCGGACGTCGGCTCCGGCCAGCCGGCTGACCAGGATGTTGCCGACCTTGTCGTAGACCGCGTCGGGCCAGTCGACCCAGCTCTCCTGCACCAGCACGCACTGCAGCCCGACCCGCGCGGCGACCGCGGCCACCTGGCGGGTGTGGTTGCTCTGCACGCCGCCGATCGAGACCAGCGTGTCGCAGCCCTGCTCCAGTGCGTCGGCCACGAGGTACTCGAGCTTGCGGGTCTTGTTGCCGCCGTAGGCGATGCCGGAGTTGCAGTCCTCCCGCTTGGCCCACACGGCGGCGCCGCCGAGGTGCTCGGTGAGCCGGTCGAGCCGGTGCACCGGCGAGGGGCCGAACAGCAGGGGGTAGCGGGGATAGTCAGACAGAGCCATCGGGGGCTTCCTCCAGTTCGGACAGCAGCGCCGTCCAGATCTCGGTGGTCGTGGCGACGGCGGCGTCGACGTCGGAGGCGGCGCAGGCGGCGATCAGGCGGTCGTGCAGGACGACGGACTCCTGGCCGTGCGCCGCGGCGAAGCGGGCCCGCTCCAGCCGGCGGACGGCGGGGGTGAATCGGTTGATCGTCGCGGTGACGGCGGCGTTCCCGCAGCGCTCGACCGGGACGCCGTGCAGCTCGTCGTCGGCGGCCAGCGCGGCGTCGACGTCCCCGGCCGCGACCGCGGCGGCGAAGCGCTCGTTGGCCGCGCGCATGCGGGCGACGTCGTCCGAGGTCACTGCCGGCACCGCCTCGCGGACGGCGAGCTCGTGCATCGCCCGGACGACGACGGCGGCATCGCGGACGTCGCGCACCCGCAGCGGCGTGATCCGGGTGTGGCTCTGCGGCTTGGCCTCGACGAGGCCCTCATCGGCCAGCCGGGCCAGCGCCGCGCGCACCGGGGCGACCGACAGCCCGAGCCGGCCGGCCAGCTCGGCGTCCTTCACCACCGCGCCCGGCGCGAGGTCGCCGGCGACGATCGCCGCCCGGATGCGCGCCAGGGCGACGTCGCGCAGCAGGACGCGGCTCACCGGCGCGAGGGACATGGCTGACATCTCAGATGTCAGAGCAGGCCTCGTCAAGTGCCGGGCGGAGACGCTGCGGTCGTTGGCAGCCGGGGACGTCGTGGCGCGCGGCCCGCGCCAGGACCATCGACGGCGTGATCGACGACTGGAACACGCCGCCCGCCGACGCCGCCGCGCACTTCGCCCGCAGGCTCGCCGTCGAGACCGACGTGAGCGACGTGCACGCCGCGCTGGAGTCCGGGACGCCCGGGTTCGTGCTGCTCGACAGCCGCAGCCGCGACGCCTGGGAGCAGGGGCACGTCCCCGGGGCGGTGCACCTGCCCGGCCGCGAGATCCCGCGGCGCGCCGCGGCCGAGCTCGACCCGGCGACCCCGGTGGTCACCTACTGCTGGGGGCCCGGCTGCAACGGCGCCACCCGAGCCGCCCTGGCGCTGGCCCTGCTCGGCTACCGGGTGCGCGAGATGATCGGCGGCTTCGAGTACTGGGCGCGGGAGGGCCTGCCTGTGGCGACCGCGGAGGGCGTCTCCCGGCCCGCCGTCGACCCGCTCACCGCCCCGGCCGGCGCCCGCTGCGGCTGCTGATCAGCCGAACGTCGGCGCCGGGTCGTCGGACAGCCGCGCCCACAGCAGCTCGTCGTGCTTGAAGCCGTCGCCGTAGCGGTAGGAGCGGCGGAGCCGGCCCTCGAAGGTGAAGCCGGCCTTCTCGGCGACCCGCGCGGAGGCGGTGTTCTCCGCCGCGTGGCACAGCTCCACCCGGTCGATCTCCAGGCGGGCGAAGGCCCAGCGGCAGGCGGCGTCGACGGCGACCGGGGCGATCCCCCGCCCCCGGGCCGCGGGGACGGTCCAGTAGCCGATCTCCGCGTCCGCCCGAGCTCGGTCGATGGAGTGCAGGGACACCGAGGCCAGCAGCGCGCCCCCGGCGTCGACGACGGCCCACGCGGCGCGGTCCTCGAGCGCCGGGTCCATCCGGATGCGGACCATCGCCGCGGCGTCCTCCCGCGAGACGGTGCCCGCCCCGCTCCACAGCCGGCAGTCGGGGTCCTGCAGCGCGGCGTAGACGTCCGGGACGTCGTCCTCCCGCCAGGGCCGCAGCCGCAGGGCACCGGCGGTCAGCTCGTCGGGGATCACGCGGGGCATCGTTCCCGACGGCCCGCCCCGCGCCGAGGCCCCCGGGGGCAGGGGATCCTCTCTCAGGCGGGGACGGAGACGCCGACGCCGCCCCGCGTGTGCGCGCCGTAGCGGGCGATCTCCCTGTCGAGGTCCAGCGGCGAGGTCATCGCGGCCCCCTCGGTGAGCTCGGGGGTGATGAGCTCGGCCGGCAGCAGCCAGGACACCTCGAACTCCAGGCCGTCCGGGTCCTGTGCGTAGAGGGCCTTGGTGGTCACGTGGTCGGACATCCCGACCAGCGCCCCGGCCTGCACCAGCGCATCGCGGATGCGGGCGAGCTCGGCGAGGGTGTCGACCTCCCAGGCCAGGTGGTAGAGGCCGACGGTGCGGCGGCCGGCCTCGGAGGCGCCCGCGCCCGCGCCGATCTGGAACAGGCCGAGGTCGTGGTCGTTGGTCGACCCCTCGGCCTGCAGGAACACCGCGGCACCGGGGATCTCCGTCTTCACGCGGAAGCCCAGGACGTCGCGGTAGAACGCATGGCTGCGAGCGACGTCGCGGACGTACAGGACGGCGTGGTTGAGGCGCTGGACGGGCATGGCGAGCTCCTGTCTCCCGGGTGGGCTGCACCCAGTGTGCGCCGACTTGCTTGAGACTTCAAGCATTGCTCCGGCCCGATCGGGTACGCCTCCGCCGTGGCAGGCACCGCCGGGACGCCCTCCCCGGTGGACGTCGTCGTCCCGGCGCCGCTGCGCTTCCTGCTGCCGGGACGGGACCGGCACCGGGGGATCCGGCGGGTGCAGTTCGACCCGGACGCCACCGTCGGCCACCTCGTGCAGGCCGCCGGGGTGCCGCTGACCGAGGTCGGGGACCTCCGGGTCGACGGTGCCCCCGCCGGCGCCTCCGACCGGACGCGCCCGGGCAGCACCGTGGAGCTCTCGGAGGCGCCCCGGCCGCAGTCGCTGCCGCCCGGCGGCTTCCTGCTGGACGTCGGGCTGGGCGCGCTGGCCCGCCGGCTGCGGCTGCTCGGCCTGGACGCCGCGTGGTCCAACGACGCCGACGACGCCGACCTCGTGGCCCGCGCGACCGCCGAGCAGCGCGCCCTGCTCACCCAGGACCGCGGCCTGCTC
This sequence comes from Geodermatophilus sp. SYSU D00703, assembly GCF_054050155.1. NCBI lineage: Bacteria > Bacillati > Actinomycetota > Actinomycetes > Geodermatophilales > Geodermatophilaceae > Geodermatophilus > Geodermatophilus sp. SYSU D00703. Next base: position 79,029 of record NZ_JBJGYU010000002.1, read on the forward strand.
ATGCGGCGGGCGCTCGGGCGGGCGGGGAGCGGACGAGCCGCCCTGGTCCGGGGCGCCCGGCCCGACGACCAGCTCGCCGACGTCCTCGACCGGTTCGCTCCCCCGCTCGCACCGCTGACCCGCTGCACCGCCTGCGGCGCCCGGCTGCAGCCGGTTGCCAAGGCCGACGTCGCCGACCGGCTGCCGGACGGCACCCGGCGGACCTACGACGAGTTCTCCCGCTGCCCTTCCTGTGACCGGGTCTACTGGCGCGGCGCCCACGCCCGCCGCATCGACGCCCTGGTCCGGACCGCGACCCGCTAGGTCGGCCCGCCGGGGCCACGGGCTGGCCCGCACGTGTCACCCCCGGCGGGCACAGACAGGAGCGCCCACCCACCCGCTCCGCCCCTGCGAGGCCGCCGTGTACCTGTCGAAGACCGAGGCCGCCGTCCTGCCGACCACGCTCGTCGGCGCGCCGAGACCGGCACCGACGGCGTCCGGACGGCGGCGGATCTGGCCGCTGCTGGGCCCGGCGTTCGTCGCCGCGGTGGCCTACGTCGACCCGGGCAACTTCGCGACCAACTTCTCCGGCGGCGCATCGTTCGGCTACACGCTGCTGTGGGTGATCGTCGCGGCCAACCTCATGGCGATGCTCATCCAGTCGCTGACCGCCAAGCTCGGGCTGGCCACCGGCCGGGACCTCGCCACCCTGTGCCGCGAGCAGCTGCCCCGGCCGGTGACGCGGGGGTTGTGGCTGCAGGCCGAGGCGGTCGCCATCGCCACCGACCTGGCCGAGATCGTCGGCGGCGCGGTGGCGCTGAACCTGCTCTTCGGCGTGCCGCTGCCGGTCGGCGGGGTCATCACGGCGGTGGTGGCGTTCGTGCTGCTGGCCGCGCAGTCCCGCGGGCACCGGCCGTTCGAGCGGGTGATCGCCGGCCTGCTGCTGGTGATCGGCCTGGGCTTCGGCTACACGCTGCTGGGCTCGGGCGTGGACGCCGGCGGCGTCGCCGGGGGCCTGGTGCCCTCGTTCGCCGGTTCGGAGAGCCTGCTGCTGGCCACCGGGATCCTCGGCGCCACCGTCATGCCGCACGTCATCTACGTGCACTCCGCGCTCACCCCGGGCCGCTACGGCGACGTGGTCACCGCCGGGCGCACCGCGAGCGGACGACGCCGGCTGCTGCGGGCCCAGCGGGTCGACGTCCTGGTGGCCATGGGGCTGGCCGGGCTGGTCAACGCCGCCATGCTGGTGATCGCCGCGCAGCTGTTCACCGCCGACGACGGCATCGCCTCGCTGGAGAGCGTGCACGCCGGGCTGGGCGACCAGCTGGGCACCGGCGCCGCGCTGGCCTTCGCCGTCGCGCTGCTCGCCTCCGGGTTCGCCTCCTCGTCCGTCGGCACCCACGCCGGCCAGGTGGTCATGGCCGGTTTCCTGCGTCGGCACGTCCCGGTGCTCGCCCGCCGGCTGATCACCCTGGCCCCGGCCCTGGCCGTGCTGCTGCTCGGCGGCGACCCGACCACCGCGCTGGTCTGGTCGCAGGTGGTGCTCTCCTTCGGCATCCCCTTCGCCCTGGTGCCGCTGCTGTGGCTGACCGCCCGCCGCTCGGTCATGGGCTCCTGGGTCAACCGCCCGGTCACCACGGTCGCCGGCGCGGTCGTCGCCGCGCTGATCATCGGCCTCAACGCCCATCTGCTGCTGGGCTTCGTCCTCGGCTGAGGGGGCCGCGCGGCGATCACGGGCCGGCAGACGGGCTAGGCTGGCACCACAACCGAACACACAGCAGGGGAGCGCTTCGGCGCTGAGAGTGCGGGATCCCGCAGACCCTCGAACCTGATCCGGGTCATGCCGGCGCAGGGAGTCTGGAGGAAGTCATGGCCGACCAGGCCGTCCGTCCGTCGTCGGCTGCGCCCACCGGGGCGCGTTCGCGCTGGCGCACCGTCGACATCGTCGTCACCGCCGTCCTGGGCGTCGCCTTCGGCGTCGTCTTCTGGGCCTGGGGCATGCTGTGGGCGGGCACCGGGACGGCGTTCGCCGCCTTCCCGCCCGGGCAGGCCCTCATGTACGGCGTCTGGCTGGTCCCGGCCGTGCTCGCCCCGCTGGTCGTCCGCAAGCCCGGCGCCGGCCTGTTCGCCGAGCTGGTCGCCGCGATCGTCTCCGCGCTGCTCGGCTCGGCCTGGGGGACGACGACGATCGTCTACGGCCTGCTGCAGGGCCTGGCCGGTGAGGCGGGCTTCGCCGCGTTCCGGTACCGCCGGTTCGGGTGGCCGCAGGCGCTGCTGTCCGCGGCCCTGGCCGGTGCGATGGCCGCCGTCCTCGACCTCCTCTACTACTACCCGGACTGGACTGCGGGCTGGAAGACGACCTACGTGGCGCTCGTCGTGGCCAGCACCGCCGTCATCGCCGGCGTCGGCGGCACGGCGCTGACCCGCGCGCTCGCCGCCAGCGGCGCCCTCTCGGCGTTCGCGTCCGGCCGCACCCGGGTCTGACGCTGACCGGTGGTTCCCCGGCCGCCGTCCGGCTGGCCGGGTGGGGCTTCCGGCACGCCACCCGGCGGGGGTGGGCGGTCCGGGACGTCGACCTGACCGTCGCCCCCGGCGAGCGGGTGCTGCTCACCGGCGCCTCCGGGTCGGGCAAGTCCACCCTGCTGCGGGCGCTGGGCGGGCTGCTGGAGCCGGAGAGCGGGGACGCCGTCGGCGAGCTGACCGTCGACGGCGAGCCGCCCGACCGGGGGCGGCAGCGCGTCGGCATGGTCTTCCAGGACCCCGACTCGCAGCTGGTCATGACCCGCGCCGGGGACGACGTCGCCTTCGGGCTGGAGAACGCCGGCACCCCTCCGGCCGCGATCGGGCCGGCAGTGGACGCCGCCCTGGCCGCGGTCGGGTTCGACCTCGGCCGGGACCGGCCGACGGGCGCGCTGTCCGGCGGGCAGAAGCAGCGGCTGGTGCTGGCCGGCGCGCTCGCCCCGCGGCCCGGCCTGCTGCTCCTGGACGAGCCGACCGCCCAGCTGGACCCGGCCGGCGCCGAGCTGGTCCGGGGGGCGGTGGCCCGGGCGGTCGCCGACCGCAGCGCCACGCTCGTCGTCGTCGACCACGACGCCGCGGCCTGGCTGCCGCAGGTCGACCGGGTCGTCGAGCTGCTGCCGGGCGGCGGGATCGCCGAGCAGGCCCCCGGGTGGGCACCGGCGCCGCTGCGGTTCCCCGACCGGCGCAGCTCCCCCGCCGGGCCGGTGCTGCTCGCCGCGGAGGCGGCCGGGTTCACCCACCGGGGCTCGCCCACGCCGGCGCTGCCGCCGACCGACGCCGTCCTGCGGGCGGGGCGCACCCTGGCGGTCACCGGCCCCAACGGCACCGGCAAGTCCACCCTGGCGCTGCTGCTGGCCGGCCTGCGCGCGCCCACGACCGGCCGGGTCACCGCCGGACCGGGCCTGACCGCGGGGCTGCGGCGACCGGACCGGCCGCCGTCCCGCTGGCGGGCCGCCGAGCTGGTCGAGCGGGTCGGCACCGTGTTCCAGCACCCCGAGCACCAGTTCCTCACCGGGCGGGTGCGCGACGAGCTGTCCCTGGGCCCCCGGCGCGCCGGCGCCGGACACGGGGCGGCCCACCGGCGCGCCGACGTGCTGCTCGAGCGGCTCGGCCTGGCGCCGCTGGCCGACGCCAACCCGTTCACCCTCTCCGGCGGGCAGCAGCGGCGGCTGTCGGTCGCCACGGCGCTGGCCACCCGCCCGCCGGTCCTGGTGCTCGACGAGCCCACCTTCGGCCAGGACCGCGACACCTGGTCGGAGCTGGTGGCGCTGCTGGCCGAGCAGCAGGACGGCGACCGAGCCGTGTGCCTGGTGACCCACGACGCGGACGTCGTCGCCGCGCTGGCCGACGACGTGCTGAGCCTCGGCACCCCGGTGGCGGTCCCGTGACCGCGCCGCTCGCCCTCGGACCGGTGCGCCCGGTGCCGCTGTCGGCGGTGAACCCGGTCGCCCAGCTCGGCGCCATCGCCGTCCTCACCGGAGTGCTGCTGGTGAGCGGCGACCTCGTGACCTCGGCGGTGGTGCTCGCCGCCGAGCTGTCGCTGCTGCCGGCCGCCGGGCTGACCACCCCGCGGGAGGTCCTGCGCCGGACCTGGCCGCTGCTGCTCAGTGCGGCCGGCGTCGCCTGGGTCAACGTCGCCTTCGGGGCACTGGACGGCGCGCAGGCCTGGCTCAGCGGCGCCACCTGGGCTCTGCGGGTCACCGCGCTGGCGCTGCCCGGGATCCTGTTGGTGGCCGCCACCGACCCGGTCCGGCTGGCCGACGCGCTCACGGTGCACTGGCGCGTGCCGGCGCGGTTCGCCTACGGCGCCCTGGCCGCGCTGCGCCTGGTGCCGCTGCTGGCGGCGGAGTGGGAGACCATCCGGCTGGCCCGGCGGGCCCGAGGTGTCGACGCCGGGGTGAGCCCGGTGGCCGCGGCGCGGCTGGTCGTGAGCACGGCCTTCGCCCTGCTGGTGGCCGCCATCCGCCGCGGCACCCGGCTGGCGGCGGCGATGGACGCCCGCGGCTTCGACTCCGACGTCCCCCGGACCAACGCCCGCGGCTCGGTGCTGCGCGCCCGCGACGGCTGGTTCGTCGCCGGCACGGTGGCCGTGTGCGCACTCGCCGTGGCGCTGAGCCTGGCCACCGGCGCCTGGGACCCGGTCCTCTCCGGCGGCTGACCCGGGTCCCACGACCGCCCGGTCCGGGGCGCTACCGTGCCGCCCGTGTCGACGCGCTACGTGGTGCTGCTGCGTGGCATCAACCTGGGGCGGGCCCGGCAGATGGGGATGGCCGAGCTGCGGGAGGCCCTGACCGCCCGCGGGCACGAGGGCGTCCGGACCCACCTGCGCAGCGGCAACGTCGTCCTCGACAGCCCGCTGCCCGCCGACGAGCTCGCCGCGGACGTCGAAGCGGCGCTGCGTGAGCGGTTCGGCTTCGAGGTCCCGGTCGTCGTCCGGACCGGGAGCGAGGTCGCCGACCTGGTGGCCGCCGACCCGCTCGGCGCCGTCGCCACGGACCCCGCGCGCTACCTCGTCACCTTCCTGCCCCGGCCACCCGACCCGGACCGGGTGGCCGCGCTGCCCCCGGCCGACCGCGGCGAGTACCGGGTCACCGGCCGCGAGCTGCTCCTCTGGCTGCCCGACGGGATCGCGAACACACCGCTGGCGTCCTGGCGGTGGGACGCGTTGCTCGGCGTGCCCGGGACCTCGCGGAACTGGAACACCGTCCGGAAGCTGGCCGAGCTGGGCGCCGTGTGACTCCTGCAACAGTCAGGTTTAGCGAGCATCCCGGGGAGCCATACGCAGGTGTTCGGCTCGCCCGCGGGCCGCAGCGAGGCGCGCCTCCGGGCGACGAGCACGTGAGGGGACCAGCGGCGTGACACGGGAGACGGCCGGGCCGGTCTGGCCGTCGGCCACCCCCCCGGCGGCCCATGGCGGACTGCAGTGGGAGCTCACCGACGTCGCCGAGCTGCCGCGGGTGCGGGCAGACCTGCGCCGGCACCTCGGTGCCGCCAACCCGGTCGCGGTCGACCTGCGGGACAGGCTGGTGCTCGCCCTCGACGAGATGGCGTCCAACGCGCTGCGGCACGGCGGCGGCCACGTGGCGGCGGCGCTGCGCCCGACCGGGTCCGGCTGGTTGATCGAGGTCTCCGACAGCGCCGCGGCCACGCCCCCGACCCCCGCGGTGGGCCGCGACCCCAGCGAGGGCGGCCTCGGCCTGTACCTCATCGCCGAGCTGGCCACCGACCACGGCTGGTACGTGTCCGCCGGCACCAAGCACGTCTGGGCCGTGCTCGCCTCCTGAGAACGGCCCTGTCCAGGCCGGTTCGCGGTCGGCCCCGTTCAGAGGCTCGCCACGAGCTTGCGAGCGGTGAGGAGGACGGGGTCCTTCTACTGGGGGTGCAGGCGGATGGCGACCAGCGCGATGTCGTCCTGCAGGCCCTCCGGCCGCAGGCGCTCGATGACCGCGTCGCAGAACCTCTCGAGGGGCAGGCTGCCCAGCTCGCCGAGGGCACCGCGCAGCCGGGCGATGCCGTCGTCCAGCGGGAGGTCGCGCCCCTCCACCAGGCCGTCGGTGTAGAGCAGCACGGTGGCCCCGCGGCGGAACGTCACCGTCTGCTCGCTGCGCCGGGTGGCCGGGTCGACCCCCAGCATGAGCTCCGGACGCCGCCCGGCCAGCTCCTCGACCCGGCCTTCGGCGTGCAGCAGCAGTGGCGGCGGGTGCCCGGCGTTCGACCAGCGCAGGGTGGTCAGGCCCGCGGCGCGCTGCTCGGGGGACTGCTCGACCCGCGCGACGGCGGCGGTCGCCATCGTGCGCATGCCCAGCCCGTGGATCGCGGCGTCGAGGTCGGTGAGCACGCCGGCCGGGCCGACGTCGGGCCGGTGGGCGATGCCGCGCAGCATCCCGCGCAGCTGCCCCATGGCGGCTGCGGCCGCGGTGTCGTGGCCGACGACGTCCCCGATGACCAGCACCGCGGACCCGCCCGGCTGCAGGAAGGCGTCGTACCAGTCGCCGCCCACCTCGGCGACCTCGACGGCGGGCAGGTACCGCACCACGATCTCCGCCGAGTCCGGCGCCGGGGGCTCGGTGAGCAGGCTGCGCTGCAGGCCCTCGGCGAGGCTGCGCTGCTGCTCGTAGAGGCGGGCGTTGTCCACGGCCAGCGCCATCCGGGAGGCGACCTCCTGGGCGGCCGCGACGTCGTCGGCGTCGGGCTTCGGCCGGTCCGCGGACCGGTAGACGCTCAGCGCGCCGAGCGTGCGCCCGCGGGCGGACAGCGGCAGGGTCACCGCCGTCCGCGGCGCGAGCTGCCAGAAGACGTCGGCCGCCGCGCCGTCCAGCGTCCTGCCGACGGTCGCGCCCACGTCGTCCACGGTCAGCGTCCGGCCCGAGGCCAGCGCGCGCATGACCGGCGCGTCGGGCCGGATGGCGGCCAGCCGGAGGCCTGCGTAGCGCTCCACCGTGGGCCGGAGGGCGGGGTCGCGGTGCCAGGAGCCGACGTCCCGCATCCGCCCGTCCTCGCCCGCGAGGCTGACGATCGCCCAGTCACCCAGCACCGGCACGACCGCCTCGGCCAGCCGCTGCAGCGCGGTCTCCACGCCCTCCCCGGCGGTCAGCGTCCCGGCCGTCACCGCGCTGACCTCGGCGATCACCGCCAGGCGGGCCGCGCCGGCGCGGGCGCGCTCCTCCGCCGCCCGGCGCTCGCTGACGTCGAGGAAGTACACCGACACGCCGTCGGGGCCGCCCCACGCCCGCACCTCGTACCAGGCGTCCAGCGGCGCCGGGTAGTAGGCCTCGAAGACCCGCTCCTCGCCGGCGGCCGCCGCCCCCCGGTAGTGGACCTCGAACTCGCTGCCCACGGCGTGCGGGTACAGCTCCCAGATGTCCCCGCCGAGCAGCTCCCCCCGGGAACGGCCCAGCACCCGCTCGGCCTCGGCGTTGACGTAGGAGAACCGCCACTCCCGGTCCAGGGCGAAGAAGGCGGCGTTCATCGACTCGAGCACCCGGGCCACGCGGGCGTCGGCCTGCCGGCGGTCGGTGGTGTCGTAGCCGGCCCCCAGCAGGCGGACGGCGACCCCGTGGGTGTCGACGAGCGCGCGGCCGCGGCCCTGCACCCAGCGGGTCTGCCCGGAGGGGAGCACGACCCGGAACTCGGCGTCGTAGTCGCCGCAGTCGTCGATGGCGCCCTGCAGGGCTGCCATGGTCCGGTCCCGGTCGTCCGGGTGGACGCGGGCGGCGAAGGCGTCGATGGTCTCGTCGAACGACGCGCGGTCGTAGCCGAAGATCGCCAGCAGCCGGTCGTCCCAGGTCAGGTGGCCGGTGACGAGGTCCCAGTCGAAGCTGCCGATCCCGGCGGCGTCGATCGCGAGGTCGAAGCGCAGGCGGGCGAGCTCGGGGTCGGGCATCCCGACGGCCGGACGCGGCCGGTCCGCGCTCACGTCTCGACTCACTCGCATTCCAGGGGGCCGGGGCTGACGCGGCACGGCCGCGGCTTCGCCGGCACCAGTGGGGAGACGGCCGACAGTCCTTTGTCTCACGACCGCCGCCTCCCGGCCACTCGGTGTGGCGTGATCGACATCCCGGTCGAGCCCCGCCCCGGGGGCAGGGCAGGCGGGACCCGGAGCGATCGCCGGGCGATCGCGTCGTGGAGCGTTCCTCCACGCTGGGCAACGAGCGGGTACCCGGCCGGTTACGGCCCGGCCGTGGAAGAGCCGAACGGCGGGCGCCCCGGTCCGGTGGGGCGCCCGCCGTTCGGGCGGGGAGGCGGACGGGTCGTCGTCCGCCGGCACGAGGGTCACGTCCTGCGTGCGGGCGTCCAGCGTTCCCTGCCCGTCGAGCGCGTCGGCTCCGTGCGGCCCGGCCGGTCTCCGGCGTCGACTCCGGCCGCGCCGGGAGGAACCCGGCGGCGCGTCCCGCGACGGCACCCGGCGAGGTCGTGCCGGTCGGACCCGGGGGCGCGGGTGCCGGCGGTGACCTGGTCCCTCTCCGGAGCGGTGGCCCGGTGCCGGCAGCCGGCCGACCAGCGGTCTGCGCCTCCCTGGAGGGTCCGCGCGCTGCGTCGGGGCGCAGTCGGCGGGAGGTCGAGGCGAGTACCGGTGGTGCGGGACGACTGGGGCGGCGGGTGCCACCGCAGGAGGGGACGGCCAGGGGCGGTGCGAGGTCGGCCAGGAGGAGCGAGACGGTGCCGAGGCGACGGTCGCGGTCACCGGAGGGGAAGGCGGTGACCGGCAGCCGGCGGGCTGGCGGGGGTGCGGTGGACGGCGTCCGCGGCGAGGGCCGTGGTCGCGCCGGGATCAGCCGGACGGCGATCCCCGGGCGGGCGGTGGACGCGGGTCGCCCCGCGCGCGGGCCGGACCGGAGGCCCGGGGCGTACCTCGGCGGTGCCCGGCCGGCGCGGATCCCGGGGTGGGGGTGGGCCGCGGTGCCGGCACCTGCCGGGCGAGCGGGGCGACCACCGGGACGCGGGGCGGGGCGACCGGCCGGGGAGCCCGGGCCGGGGCCGGCCGGGGGGGCCCGGCCGGACGGAGCGCCGCAGCGGGGGAAGGCGCCACGGGCTGGATCGTGGGGGTGTTCGGCAGCTCGGTGAGCACCACCGGGCCGTCGGGGCGGGGCGCCGGGGGGACCGGGCGGCCCCACGCGAGGTGGGCGCCGCCGGGTCCGGCACCCCACAGGGCGAGCCGCCGGACGAGCGCGCGCAGCCGGGCGCGCAGGGTCGGCCGCGGCGGCTCGACGGGAGCGGGCCGGGCGGATCCGGCGGCGGGCCCGCTGGACGGCGCGGCCGCGGCGGAGGGCGCCGGCGCGGCGGACGCCGGCGCGACCGGGCGGGGCCGCGGCACCGGCACCGGCCGGGCGGCCGGGAGGCCGCGGACCGGCCGCCGGACGGCACCCGGGCGCAGCACCGCCGCCCGTCCCGGCCGGGGCCGCCGCAGGGGCAGCTCCTCGGCGCGCTCGAGCACGTCGAGCAGGCCGCTGAGGGTCAGGTCGTCCGCCACGTGGGACGCGCGGGTCACGGGTGCCCGGTCCACCGCCATGACGTCCTCCTGCAGGTAGTCGCCGCGGCTGGGGAAGGTGCCGCGGACAAGGAGAAAGGTAGGGACGGCGGCCCGCGCGGACGGCCGTTCGGGACACGTCCCGGAGGGCGCGTGACCGAACCGTTGCAGCGGCCCGTCCGGGCGGTCGGCGACCCCTCGTCCGCACCGCTGCCTTGTCGACAAGCCGTGCGGTCCCGAGCGTGGGAGGCCCTGGTGAGGGCCTCGGTCACCCGGGGACACACCCCGGCGCGCCGGCGTGTCGGAGGGGGAGCGACGCCTCGCCCGGGCCGCTGACACGATGGCCCGGTGGCCGACCGCACCCCCCTGGTGATCGACACCGACCCGGGCATCGACGACGCGCTGGCGATCCTGCTGGCGCTGGCCAGTCCCGAGGTGGACCTGCGGCTGGTGACCACGGTGCACGGCAACGTCGAGCTGACGCAGACGACCGAGAACGCGCTGCGCGTGCTGCACCTGGCCGGTCGGTCCGACGTCCGGGTCGCCGCGGGGGCCCGTGACTCCCTGGTCTACCGCCAACCCGAGCGGGCCGGGCACGTGCACGGCGGTACCGGGCTGGGCGGCGTGGAGCTGCCGCCGTCGCCGGCCGCCGTCGACCCGCGGCCCGCCGTGGTGGCCCTGGCCGAGCTGCTGCTGACCTCGGAGAAGCCGGTGACCGTGGCCGCGATCGGCCCGTGGACGAACATCGCCCTGCTGCTGGCCACCTATCCGGAGGCCGCCGACCGCATCGGCCGGCTGGTGCTCATGGGCGGCTCGGCCGGCCGGGGCGGCAACGTCACCGCGGCCGCGGAGTTCAACGTCTGGGCCGACCCGGAGGCCGCACAGCGGGTGCTGGGCTCGGCGGTGCCCACCGTGCTGGTCGGGCTCGACGTCACCCTCCCGACGGTGCTGGACGACGACGGCATCGCCCGGTTCGCCGCAGCCGGCCCGATCGGGGCGACGGCGGCCGCGGTGCTCCAGCAGTACGTGGACCACGCCCGCACCCGGTACGGGACGACCGGCGTCGTCGTGCACGACGCGCTCGCGCTGACCGAGGCGATCGCGCCCGGCACGCTGGGCACCGTCCGGCGGGACGTCGTCGTCGACACCACCCTGGGCGCCGGCCGCGGCCAGACGCTGGTCGACCGCCGCCGGGTGTCGGACTCCCCCGCCGCCGTCGAGGTGGCCGAGACGGTGGACACCGCGGCCGCGGTGGAGTTCCTGGTCAGCCGGCTGGAGGCGCTGAGCCGGGGCGCCCGCTGACCGGGCCACCGCCCTGCGTCGACTCCACGATGCCCGCGGCGATCTCCCGCAGCTTGCGGTTGTAGCGCTGCGAGGCGTCGCGGAGGATCTCGAACGCCTGGTCGGCGTCGACCCGGCGCTGGGCCATGAGCACCCCCTTGGCCTGCTCGATCACCGCCCGCGACTCCATCGCCAGCCGCATGTTGCGGGTCTGGTCGGCGAGCCGCTCGTGGGCGTCGGCGTTGGCCACGGCGACGGCGATGGCCTCGGCCACCGACGTGCCGACCGCCTCCGACTCCGGCGCGGCGAAGGCCGCCGGCTTCGTGGAGTACACGTTGAGCGCGCCGATCACGGTGCCCTGGTACGGCAGCGGTACGGACAGCGAGCTGTGGACGCCGACCTCGATGACGCGTGCGGTGTAGTCCGGCCACCGCTGCTCGTCGCGCATGTCGTCGACCCGCAGCACGACCCCGCCGCGTCCGGCGTCCATGCACGGGCCGTACCCGCGCTCGTACTGCATCTCGTCGGCGGCCAGGGCCATCTCGCCGTGGTGCGCGGCGGTGAACGCCTTGTCCCCGCGGACGAGGGTGATGGAGGTCGACTCCGCACCCGGGATGGCGCGGTTGGCCAGCTCGGTGATCTCGCCCAGGACGTCGGCGAGGCTCCGGTCGGCGAGCACCACCCGAGTCAGGTCGCGCAGCAACTCCTCCACGGGCGCCAGTCTGCCGTGCCCGCCCGCTCCTGAGGACCCGTGTCTCGTCCGCACCCGCACCCGCCGCTGCAGGACTCGGACCTTTCGGTCAGGATGGGTCTCGGACTGGGCGCCGACGGGCCGCTGGTCCGCTCAGTTCGGCGAGGAGGTCGCGATGGGGCAGGAGCCGTGGCCGCACACTGCGGTCCCCTCCCTGCCCGGCGACGTCTGGCACTGGGCGCTGGACACGATGCACGTCGTCTCCCGGGTCCGCGCCGACCTGCGCGCCCGCATCGCCCACCCCTCGGTCTGCTCCTCCTCCACCGAGGACGCCCGCGACGGCCTGCTGCTCGTGTTCGAGGAGCTGGCCTCCAACGCCCTGCGGCACGGGGGCGGCGCCGTCCGGGCCCTGGTGGTCGCCGGCACGGACGGCTGGCTGCTCGACCTCAGCGACGAGGCCCCGGACCGGCCCCCGGTCCCCGCCGTCGACCGCGACCCCGCGCTGGGCGGTATGGGCCTGCACCTGGTCGCCCAGCTGTCCACCGAGTACGGCTGGGAACAGCGGCCCGGGCGCAAGCACGTGTGGGCCCGCCTCCCCAACGGCCGCGAGCCGCTGGAGACCGCCCAGGAGTGGCTGCCCGAGCCGCGGGCCCCGGAGGTCCCCCGAGAATGACGTCGTCGCCCTCCGGACGACACCGCGGTGACACTGTCGTCCCCGACCTGCGCTGAGCCGAACCCACGAACTCGTCGGGGAGCCTCCGGCCCCCGCTCCTCCCCCGTGCCCCGCAGGGCGACGCACCTCAGGCCTTGTCGCGGCCAGCACGCGTGACCGCGGCGCAGAACCGGTCGTGGTCCTCGCGCACCTCCGCCATGGGCCCCAGCACCTCCTCCTGCGCCACCACGTCCACCGCGGCGCGCAGCCGCTGCTCGGCCCGCCGCGCCCTCCGCCGGGCCCGCAGCCGCACGAACGGCCGCGCCACCAGTGCCAGCAGCGCCCCGGCGAGCAGCCCCCCGACCAGCAGGAGCGTCGGGAGGGGCAGCCCCTCCACGCGGGGCAGCGGGACGACGTCGTCGAGCTGGAGCAGACCCAGGACGACCAGGCCCAGCAGCCACAGCGCGCCGGCCAGCGCCACGAGGGTGAGCAACCACTGCAGGCCCCCGACCCCGCGCTGCCACAGCGGCGTGCGCTGCGGGCCCAGGTCGGTGCCGGCGACGGCGCGGTCGAGCCGGTCGGCGAGCACCTGCTCGGAAGCCTCGACGGTGCGCCGCAGGTCGTCCCGCCAGGCCTGGGGCAGGCCCTCGCCGGCGGCCTCGCGGGCCTCCCGCACCGCCCGCGTCACGCCCGCCTGCTGCACGGCACCGGCCTGCGGCAGCGACGTCCGGCTGCCCTCGTCCCCGAGGTGCAGCCGCTCCAGGGGGTCGGCGCGCAGCTTGCGGGTCCACCGGACGACGGGCCAGCCGGTGGTCGCGGTCCCGTCGCGGCGCACGGAGCGCTCGACGGCGGCGGCGACGGTCGGCACCCCGGCGGCATCGGCCAGCGCGGCGGTCAGCTGCTCGCGCTCCCGCCGGCCCACCCCGGGGCCGGGGTCGCCGCACTGGGTCGACAGGGCGCCCGCCACCTCGCCGACGTCGGCCCGGAGCCGGTCGGTGGCCGCCCTCCGGGCCGACACCCGCCGGGCGAGCTCGGCTCGCAGCTCGCCGACGCCGGTGCCGGTGCGCGCCGACACCGCCAGCAGTGGGGTCGCCGCCAGCCCCTCCCGGTCCAGCAGGGCCCGCAGGTCCTCCAGGCAGGCCCGCGCCGACGCGGGGTCGAGCCGGTCGACCTGGTTGAGGACGACGAGCAGCACGCCGGCGTGCCCGGCCAGCGGCACGAGGTAGCGCTCGTGGACGGCGGCGTCGGCGTACTTCTCCGGGTCGAGCACCCACACCAGCACGTCGACCAACTGCACCAGCCGGTCGACCTCCAGCCGGTGCTCGAGCTTGACGCTGTCGTGGTCGGGCAGGTCGAGCAGGACCAGGCCGTCGAGCGTGGGCTCGGCCGCGTGCCGGTGCCGGCGGGGCACCTCCAGCCAGTCCAGCAGCCGGTCGGCGCCGTCCTCGCCCCAGACGGTGGCGTGTGCGACCCCGGTCGTCGGCCGGCGGATGCCCGGCGTGCTCACCTCCGCTCCGGAGAGCGCGTTGAACAGGGTGGACTTGCCGCTGCCGGTCGCCCCGGCCAGCGCCACGACGGTCGCGTCGCCGAGCGCCTCGCGGGCGCCGGCCTTGGCCAGCAGCGCGCGGGCCCGCCCCACCAGGCTGGCCTCCCTGCCCACCCCCAGCCGGCCCTCGGCCACCTCGACGGCCTCCCGGAGGGCCGCCAGCCGGTCGGCCAGCGGCGGCGTCCCGCGCCTCACCGGCCGCTCCGGGCGGCGCCGAGGGTGGCGGCGGCGGCGCGCAGCCCGGCGGCGTCGTCCGGCGCCGGGCCGACGGCGTCCACCAGGTCGTCGAACCGGCCCTGCTCGTAGCGGAGCAGGGAGTCCGCGCGGGCCTGCAGGTCCTCCCGCGCCCGGGCGGCCAGGTCCCGGACGGCGGCGTCGCCGAACACGGCCTCCAGCAGCCGCTGGCCGAGCGCCGTCGTCCCGCCCGCGACGGCGACCTCGCCCCCGGTCAGCCCGCCGGTCTGCGCGAAGACCGCGACCATGACGACCGCGCCCGCGCCGTTGACCCCCCAGGAGAGGACGCGGGCGCGGGTGCGCTTGCCGGCGCCCTCCTCGCGGACCAGGTCGAGCACGTACCCCTGCCAGTCGCGGACCTGCGCGGCGGCGGCCTCGGGGAAGTCCTCGGAGACCCGCTCGAGGTCCTCGTCGCTCGCGGCCAGGAGCGCCGGGCCGCCCGGCAGCGCCCGCCAGGCGGTGACCGTCCGCTCGGCGGCGCGGTCGGCCTCGGCCCGCAGCAGCGTCTCCACGCTGGACTCCAGGGCGCCGGTGAGGTCCTCGGCCGGGGTCGGGCGCCCGGTCAGCGCGGCGGTGACCCGGTCGCGCAGCCGGCCGATCGAGCTCTGCAGCGAGCGCATCCACTCCCCCGTGCCGACGAACTCCTGCCATCGGGCGAGCACCTCCCCGCGCAGCAGGCTGCCGCTGCGCACGCCCTCCTCGACGCCGTCCCCCGCGGCCGTGTACGCGGCGGCCGCGGCGGCGCGCAGCGCGGTGGCGGCGTCGGCCTGCTCGTCGACGGCCGCGGCGATGCCGGCCACCCGCTCCTCCAGGCTGGCCAGCGCGCCGGTGAGGGTCTGCCGGACGACCGCCGCCCGCTGCTCCTGGTCGACGGCGAGCCCGTGCAGCCACTGCCGCAGCGGGGCGACCTGGTCCTCGGGGAGCCGGCCGTCGACCAGCGGCCGCTCCTCGACGACGAACAGCCGGACCCCCGAGAGGCCGGCGCGCTCGAGCATCCCGGCGAGGTCGGGGGCGATCTCGCCCGCGGCACCGACCGGCACCCGGTCCAGCACCACGGCCAGCGCGGTGCCGCGCTCCTGGGCGGTCCGCAGCACGTCCCAGGGGACGGCGTCGGCGTAGCGGGCGGCGGTGGTGACGAAGACCCACAGGTCGGCGGCGGCCAGGAGCTGGGCGGCGAGCTCGCGGTTGGACTCCACCACCGAGTCGACGTCCGGCGCGTCGAGCAGGGCGAGCCCGGGCGGGACGTCGTCCCGAGCGACGAGCTGCAGCGTTCCGGAGCCCCCGGCCGCGCCGGTGACCCGGGCCAGGCCGGGGAGGACGCGGTCCCCCTCGAAGGCGGGCAGGTCGGCGCGGGCGCAGACCAGCACCGGGGCGCGCGTGGTGGGCCGGAGCACGCCCGCGGTGGTCACCGGCGCGCCGACCAGGCTGTTGACCAGGGTCGACTTCCCCGCGCCGGTGGAGCCGCCCACCACGGTGAGCAGCGGGGCGTCGAGGTCGCGCAGGCGCGGCAGGAGGTAGTCGTCGACCTGCTCCACCACACCGCGGGCGGCCCGGCGGGCCGGCTCGCTCCCGGGGGTGGCCAGCCCGAGCGGAGCGGCCGCGACGGCGTCCCGGAGGGCGACCAGGGCCTCGGGCAGGCGGGCGGGGAGGGTCACGTCCAGGGGACTGCCCCGCCACCGCCGTCCTCAGTCCTCGCCGCGACCCGCGCGTTCCTCGCGCAGTGCCTGGAAGACGCGGCGGCGCAGCCGGTCCTGCTCCCGCTCGGGGAGGTCGAGGAAGCGCAGGGACAGCTGCCACCGGGCGCCGCGGGTCCGCTGGCGCACGACCTCGGCGCGGGTGGTGAAGACTCCCTCCTCCAGCTCCAGCGTGACGCCCACGGTCTCGCCGGGCAGCGGCGGGTTGCCGCAGGCCTCCGCGACGCAGCGCGTGCCGTCCTCGCTCAGGTCGCGGCTCTCCCCCTCGAGGTCGACGCCGTGGACGGCGAGCACGAGGGGGCGGACGACCCGGGCGCGGACGGCCTCCCGGCGCTGGGTGTGCTCGGCCGGGCCGGTGACGGTCAGGTGCCAGCGCGGCACGGCGCCGCGCGCGACGGTGGCGACGTCCGCGGGCAGGATCCAGCCGCCGACGCCGTCGCGCCAGAAGACCTGCACGCGGTCGCCGACGCGGACCACCTGTTGGTCGACGGACTCCGTGCTGGAGGGCCGGACGACGAGCGCCGTGTCCCCGCAGGTCTCGACGCGGGTGCTCACGCAGACCCGGGAACCGGCGACCGTCAGCTCGGCCTCCGCGTCCGCCCCCGGGCGGAGGTCCCCCGCCACGACGTCCATCCGCGCTCCGTTCCGTTCCGCGACACCGCAACCCTGCGGATGGCGCGCCGCATGGAACGGTAACCGCCGTTGCGGGGCGCAACCGTGCCGCGACGGTCTTCCCACCCCGTGGGGTCAGGCGGTGCCCCGGGGCCTGACCCCGCGCCGCGTGGGAGGACCCCGCTGTCGTCAGGCGGAGTCGCTCACCGGGGCGTCCCCGTGCTCCTGCCGGGCACAGTGCGCGCAGCAGTAGAAGGAGCCCGCCACGACCACCCCGTGGCCGATGACCGTGCACCCGCAGTGCTCGCACACCGGCGCCATCTTGGAGATGGCGCACTCGAAGCTGTCGAAGGTGTGCCGCGCGCCCTGGGCCACCACCTCGAACGCCATCTCGTAGTCGTTGCCGCAGACCTCGCAGACCGCCATGGCCCCTCCTCGTCGTCCGGGCCCCGGGAGTTCCCGCGCACCGGCCCCCGGACACCCGGCGGTCAGCGCCGCCGCGGACGGAAGCTGCGCCGGACGCGCCGCCACCGGTTCGGCGTCCGCTCGGCGTCGAGCAGCTCGGTGTCGGCGAGCACCCGCTCGACCGGGCCGAGGTCCGGCGCCCGGAACGGCACCAGCGAGCGGCCGACCGGCCGGCGCAGGCTCTCCACCGCCTGCACCAGGGAGCCGTCGCAGCCGGCGACGGCCTCGGCGACGGCCTTCGGGGGGACCCCGAGGTGCTCGCCGAGCAGCCGGTCGCGGAAGCCGGTGATCGTCGCGGCCAGCTCGTCGCGACGCGGATCGGCGCCGCGGGCCTCGATCGACAGGTCGCACTCGGTGTCGAGGCCCATCGACCGGTTGTTGAGGTTGGACGAGCCGATCCGCAGCAGCCGGTCGTCGACCACCATGACCTTGGCGTGCACGTACACCGGCCGCCGTCCGGCGGTGACCGGCACGTACAGCCGGAACCGGTCGTGCACGTCGGCGTCCCGGACGAGCGCGAGGAGCTTGGCGCGGGCGGTGCCCATCGCCTTCTCCTCCAGCCAGCCGTCGGCGCTCTCCGGGTTGACGACGACGACCTCCGGCCCGTCGTCCTCGCGCAGCCGCTCGGCGATCGCCTCGGCGATCCGGCGGTTGGCGAAGTACTGGCTCTCGATGTAGACGGTGTGCCGCGCACCGGCGATCGCGGCCAGCCACAGCAGCTCCACCTCGTGCACGAGGGGGTCGTCGCCGTGCTCGGGGCGGGTCCGGGAGATGGCGACGTCGACGTCGGTGAGCAGCGGCTCGACCTCCGGCGGCCAGCACGCCTCCACGTCGAGAACCGGCTCCAGGCGGCGGCCGGTGCCGCTCGCCCAGCGCTCGCGGGCCAGGTCGCCGAGCGCGCGGGCGGCGGGCCCGGACACCAGGCTGGTGACGTCGTGCCAGGGCCCGGTGGGCCGGTGCGTCGAGGGACGGCGGCGCAGCGGCTGCCGGTCGAGGTGCTCGGGGGTGTCCCAGCGGTCGGCGGTCACGTCGATGCCGCCGGCGAAGGCCAGGCAGTCGTCGATCACGACGATCTTCTGGTGGTGCGCGCCGCCCACCGGGTGGTGGGTGTCGACGGTCATGGTCAACCGGGACGGCGTGCGCCGGTTGAGCAGCACGATCGGCGCCACCCCCCGGCCGAGGGCCAGCAGCATCCCGTAGTCCCACTGCAGGACGCCGATCTCCAGCTGCGGGTTGGCCTTGACGGCGTCCTCGAGCACCCGGCCCAGCTTGTCCGCGCGCCGGGCGCCCGTGCGCCGCCGTCCGGAGCCGCGCGGGTCCAGGCGGATCCGCGGGTCGAAGTCCCAGCCGATGAACAGCACCCGCCGCTCGGCACGCAGCACCGCGCCCTTGAGCGCCGCGAAGTAGTCCGCGGCGTCGACGAACACCGCGTGCCGCTCGGCCCGCTCCACCCGCCAGCAGGTCTCACCCGGGACCAGGAGGTCCTCCGCGGCGACCGGTCCGAGCCCCCCGTCTGCCACCCCGGTCAGCCGTTGCGGCGGAGGAAGCCCGACACGAAGTCGCGCAGGCTCCGGGTTGGCCGCAGCCAGGCGCCGTCCGGCGGCAGGGCGTCGAGCCGCACGCGGTCCAGCGGGGCGGCGAAGGCGCCCGGCACGTCCTCGATGTCGATGAACTCCAGCAGGTCCGACCCGATCGCGTAGCCGGCGACCTCGCTGAACGCGACGACGACCACCTGGGTGCCGGCCCGGGCCAGCTCCTCCAGGGGCTCGGCGAAGTTGCGTCCGTCCCCGGAGAAGACGACCAGCCGGCGCAGCCGGTGGCTGTGCTGACGCACCGCGATGTGGTCGAGCATGTCCTGGTCGATGTCGTCGTCCGGCTGGCTCTTGGGCCGGGCGAAGACGGCGAACCCGAAGCTGCGCAGCGCCTCGACCCACCGCTGCAGCGAGCCGACGACCGGCGGGATGTTGGCGAACACGCACGCCTCGACCTCGGGCGCGTCGGGCGCCCCCGGGTCGCCCGCGCCCTCCACGAACCAGGCGGCGATGGCGTCGAAGCGCGGCCGGGAGGCGGCGGTCGGGCGGGCGCCGATCACCGTCGACAGGGTCATGTCGATGTTGGGCGCGTCCCAGATGAGCAGGTCCAACGCCGGGCGGGCCCGGCCCTCGGGCGCGCTCGCGGCGGTGTCCGCGTCCGGCTCGGCGGCCAGGTCCAGGTCGAGGTCGCTCACGGGGGCAGTCTGCCGGGTCGAGGACGCAGCGGTGGACGGCGACGCGGCCGGGCGCGGCGGACCGGCCGGTGCGGTGGCCCGACGGGACACCCTCCGGCGGAGGCGGGACGCGGTCACCAGCCGGCCGTCACCGGCGTCCCTGCAGGGCCAGGGCACAGGAGTCGCCGCCGGCCTCGCGCACCCGGGACGCCCAGCGGGGGACGTCGTCGGCGGGCATCGGCCGGGCCACCAGGTAGCCCTGGGCCAGGTCGCAGCCGGCCTCCCGGACCATCCGCAGGTGCTCGGCGGTCTCCACGCCCTCGGCGACCGACCGGATGCCGAGGGTGCGGGCCAGGGAGACGATCGCGGCCAGCACCGCGCCGGTGCCGCCGGCGGCCAGCCGGGCCGCCGCGGTCAGCAGCGAGCGGTCGATCTTCAGCGTGCCGATGGGCAGGGCGAGCAGCTGGGCCAGGGAGGACCAGCCGGTCCCGAAGTCGTCGATGGCCACCCGGACGCCGAAGTTGCGCAGCACCGACAGCTGGTCCTCGGCGCGGGTGGGGTCCTCGGCGACGCTGGTCTCGGTCAGCTCGAGGACCAGCCGCTCCGGCGGCAGGCCGGAGTCGTGCAGGGCCACGCGGACGTCGTGGACCAGCGTCTCGGCGGAGAAGTGCCGGGCGCTGATGTTGACCGACATGCGCAGCGGCAGGCCCTGCGCCGCCCACGCCGCCGCCTGCCGGGTGGTCTCCCCCAGCAGCCAGCGGGTGATGGGGATCAGCTGGCCGGTCTCCTCGGCCACCGACAGGAACGCGTCCGGGGTGAGCAGCCCGCGCTCGGGGTGGTTCCAGCGCAGCAGCGCCTCCACGCCGTCGATCTCGCCGGTGTCCGCCCGGACCACCGGCTGGTAGTGGACGACGAACTCATCGACCGCGCCGTCCCGCAGCCGGTTGGCCACCTCCAGCCGCCAGCGCGCGGCCTCGCGCAGCCCCGGGGTGAACAGGTGGATGCGGTCGCGGCCGGACCCCTTGGCGGCGTAGGCCGCGGCGTCGGCGTCGCTGAGCAGCTGGTGCGCCTGCTGGGGGCCGGGCTGCGCGGAGGCGACGCCGATGCTGGCCGACAGCGGGACGGAGATGCCGTTGGCGACGAACGGGCGGACGAACGACGTCTGCAGCCGGAACGCCAGCGCCGCGGCCTCGGAGGTGTCGCACCCGCGGGCCAGGACGAGGAACTGGTCGCCGCCGAGCCGGCCGACGGCGTCGGTGGGGCGCACCTGGTCGGCCAGCCGCCCGCCCACCTGGCGCAGCAGCTCGTCGCCGACCTCGTGGCCGAGGGAGTCGTTGACCGTCTTGAAGCCGTCGAGGTCGAGGAAGAGCAGCGAGGCCCGGGCGTTCGGCTCGGAGATGGCCTCACCGATCAGCTGCAGCAGCCGCGAGCGGTTGGGCAGCCCGGTCAGGTCGTCGTGGCTGGCCTGCCAGGCCAGCTGCTCCTGTACCTGGACCCGCTCGGTGATGTCGGTGTGGGTGATGACCACCTGCCCGGAGGGCTCGACCCGGGCGGCCTGCAGCCGGAACCAGTTCTGGTCGGGCCCCATCGGGTGGGCGTAGTCGTGGACGAACGCGTGGTCCACCGTCCCCGGGCCACCGGTGAGGAGCTCGCCGATCCCGGCGGAGATGGTGCGCAGGTCTGCCAGGGCGAGGTTCTGCGACAGGGTCTCCAGGTAGGCGTCCCCGATCCGGCCGGGCCGCAACCCCGCCGCGCGGATGATGTCGCTGGCCGCGAGCCAGCGGCGGTTCACCGAGGCGATCCGGCCGTCGGGGTCCAGCAGCACGGTGGCCTGGGGCAGCGCCTCGAGGACGGCGGAGAGCTGGTGCAGCTCCGCCGCGGTCCGCCGCTCGCTGCGGCGCTCCTCGTCGACGTCGCGGAGGATGGCGGTCAGCCCGTCGGCGTCGGCGAAGGCCCGGATCTCGTACCAGCGGCCGTAGGGGACGTAGAAGTACTCGAAGCTGCGCGGCCGCCTGTCGCGCAGGACCGCCCGGTACTCGTCCTCGATGACGGTGCCGCGGACCTCGGGGAAGAGCTCGAAGGCGAACTCCCCGAGCATGTCGTCGACGTCCCGGTCGAACAGCTCCGCCGCGGCGGCGTTGACGTACGTGAACCGCCAGTCGCGGTCGAGGCGGTAGACGGCGTCGGGTACCGGCGACAAGGGGTCGGCTGGCGCGAGGTGCCCACTCCGGACGTGTCCGTGCACTAGCCGCTCTCTCTCCCCCTGCGGTGTCACGCCGGCCCCGGTCGGTGGGACGACGCCACGGTCCGTCCCCCCACGGCTCCGGCGTCCGACGCAGTACCGAGGGTAACGGCACGCATGTAATTCAGGCAGCCTCCACTGTCGCCCGGTCCACGATCCGGCGCACCGCCGTCCCGGCCGGGAGGGTGCCGAGCGCCGGGCTCCAGTCCCCGGCCAGGCGGGTGGCGCAGAACGCGTCGGAGACCTCGTCCGGGGCGAACCGCAGCAGCAGCGAGCCCTGCAGGCAGAGGGCGAGCAGGGCGGCGACGCGGCGGGCCCGCATCGGCAGCTCGTCGGGATCGGCCAGCTCGCCGGCCAGCCGGCCGACCGCGGCGTCCAGCCGCGGGTCGGCTCCGCGGGCGAGGTCGATCTCGGCGCGGACGGCGGCCAGGGCGTCCGAGGAGCGACCCATCGCCCGGAGCACGTCGAGGGCGATGACGTTGCCCGAGCCCTCCCAGATGGAGTTCAGCGGGGCCTGGCGGTAGAGCCGCGGGAGCCCCGACTCCTCGACGTAGCCGTTGCCGCCGAGCACCTCCATGGCCTCCGCGACCGCGGTCGGGGTGCGCTTGCAGACCCAGAACTTCGCGGCGGCCCCGGCCAGGCGGAGGAGGTCGGTCTCCCCCGCGTCGACGGCCGCGGCCAGCCGGATGGCCAGCGCCGTGGCCGCCTCGCTCTCCACGGCGAGGTCGGCGAGCACGTTCTGCATCAGCGGCTGGTCGGCCAGCAGCGCACCGAAGGCCCTCCGGTGGCGGGCGTGGTGGATCGCCTGGGTGAGCGCGGCGCGCACCGTGGCGGCCGACCCGAGCACGCAGTCCAGCCGGGTCGCGTTGACCATCTCGATGATCGTGGGGACCCCGCGGCCGGGTTCCCCCACCAGCCAGGCCGTCGTCCCCTCGAACTCCACCTCGCTCGAGGCGTTGGAGCGGTCGCCGAGCTTGTCCTTGAGCCGCTGCAGCCGGAACACGTTGCGGCTGCCGCCGGCCAGCACGCGGGGGACGAGGAAGCAGGAGAGGCCCTCGGGGAGCTGGGCGAGGACGAGGAAGAGGTCGCTCATCGGGGCGCTGGTGAACCACTTGTGGCCGGTCAGCGCGTAGGTGCCGTCGGCGTTGGGGACGGCGCGGGTGGTGTTGGCGCGGACGTCGGAGCCGCCCTGCTTCTCGGTCATGCCCATCCCGGCGACGAGACCGCGCTTGCCGGTCGGCTCGGCGAGCCCGAACTCGTAGGCGGTCGCGGTGAGGCCGGGCTCGTAACGGGCCATCAGGTCGGGCGCGGCGCGCAGCGCGGGGACGGCGGCGTAGGTCATGGTCACCGGGCAGGCGTGGCCCATCTCGACCTGGGTCCAGCCGAGGTGACCGACGGCCCGGCGCACGTGCGCGTGTGCCTCGGGAGAGGTCCACGGCGCGCCGGCGAGGCCGTTCTCGACGGCGGTGCGCATCAGGTCGTGCCAGGCGGGGTGGAACTCGACCTCGTCGACGCGGTGCCCGTAGCGGTCGTGGGTCCGGAGGCGCGGCGGGTTCTCGTTGGCCAGCCGGCCCCACTCCTGCGCCTGCTCGCTCCCGGCCAGCGCACCGAGGGCCTTGAGCGACTCCAGGGTCGCGGTGTCCGCGTGCCGCACGCAGGCCGCGGCGAGGACGGCGTCCCCGGCGATCGGGTCGTGGCCGGCCAGCGGCGGGACCTGGTTGGTGACCTCGTGCGTGACACCCATGGCGGCACCGTACGACGGGGCGGTTCCACGTGGAACGCGCCCGCCGCGGGGCTACCGGGCGGCCGGTCGCAACCCTCCGCCGCCGTCTTCGCCGCCGCCGCTGCGGCGCCCGGCGGTCAGCGACCGACCGCGGGGATCGTCACCTCCCGCTCCCCGAAGCGGGCCCTCAGCGGCTTCGTCGGCGTGATCCCCTGCGGCACCTCCACCACGGTGACGTGCCCGCTCATGTCCGCGGAGCAGACGTCCCGATCAGCGAACAGCGGACCAATGCGTATCTCGATCTCCTGCTCGGCGACGACCTCGATCCCGTACGGCCCGCTGGGACAACTGCTGCTGCCGAAGGTGACCACCGCGAGGTACCGGCCGTCGTTGACCCACGCGACCGAGGGCTGGAAGGACGGCCACCCGCCGGGATCGGGCGGTGTCCACGGGTCAGCGGGCGGCCGCGTCGGCACGTACTCCCCCAGGTCGGGAGACGGCGGTGCGGGGGACGGCTCGGGGAGCACCTGGATGTCGGGTCCGGGTACCGGCGTGAGCACGAACTCCCGCGCTTCAGGCGTGTCCCCTCCGAGCGCGAACGCCGCCACGTGGGGCAACGGCGCACCCGGTCCACCCACGCCGGTGCCGCACGCGGCCAAGGCGAGCGCGGCGACCAGGAGGGCCGGTACCGGCACCAGTGGCAGCACCGGCCGGGGTCCGTCCACGACCCGCATGGTGCGGCGCGCCGGTCTCGCCGTCCACCAGGTCCGATGGCTCGCAAGGCCAGCGCATGCCGACACCAGCACATACGGACGCGCGCCGACCTGCAGCGACAGGCGGGTCGGCGGCGTCAGGCTGCTGCGGGTAGGGGTGGGCCGGTGGGGATCTCGTGCCGTCGGGGCGCCGGGTGCGCCGGCGTCCGTCGGGTCGTCGGTCGGCGCGAAGCCGTGGTGGACCTTGGTGTGGTGCCGCTCGCAGAGGAGAGCACTGCTCTCCAGGCTGGTCTCGCCGCCGTGGATCCACTCCAGCAGGTGGTGGACGTCACACCACCAGGTCGGCGCGCCGCAGCCGGCGAACACGCAGCCACCGTCGCGCACCTCCACCGCCCGCCGGGGATGCGGAGGGACCAGGCGGAGGGTGCGGCCGTGGTCCAGCGGCGCCCCGTCGGGACCCAGCACGATCCGGGTGACCTGGGCGTCTGGGCGGAGGCCCACCCCGAGGCGTAGCCCGGGTCGTCAGCGCACCAGGCGGCCCATCGCCAGCCGGGCCAGGGGCGCATAGCCGAGCACCAGCGGCGCCGGACCGTCGATCCGCAGCCCGGTGGTGCTGCCGCCGTCCGGCCCCTCTGCCACCCAGTGCAGCAGGTGCAGCCGCACCGGCCCGAGGAAGACCGTCCACGCCCACTGCCGGGCCGGCTCGTCGACGGCGTCCACCGTGAAGGGCAGCATCACGCCCACCGGCCCGCGCACCCGGCCGTGCACACCGGCCGCCAGACGGGGCACGGGCAGCTCCACCCCGGTGATCTGCGGCGCCCACTCCGGCCACCGCGCCGGGACGGCGTAGCGCTCCCACACCTCCGCCGGCGGCGCGGAGCCGGTCGCGTGCAGGGTCAGGACGGTCACGCCGGCGGGCCGCCGAGCAGCAGCTGACGCAGCAGGTGCATCGCCAGGGACACCGCCCGGTGCCGGACCGCCGACCGCGACCCGGGCAGCACCACCGACCGCGGCTGGTGCCCGTCCGGGCCGACGGCGCACAGGTGCACCGTGCCGACCGGCTTCTCCACCGACCCGCCGCCGGGTCCGGCGATCCCGGTGATGCCGACGCCGACGTCGGCACCGAAGCGGGCCCGCGCCCCCTCCGCCAGGGCCGCCGCCACCTGCGTGCTCACCGCGCCGTGCTCGGCCAGCACCTCCGCCGGCACGCCGACCAGGTGCTCCTTGGCCGAGTTGGCGTACGAGGCCACCCCGCCGAGGACCCACGCCGACGAGCCCGCCCGCTCGGTCAGCCGTGCCACGAGCAGCCCGCTGGTGCACGACTCGGCGGTCGCCACGGTGAGCCCGCGCGAACCCAGTGCCTCGGCGACCAGGTCGTCGACGGTCGGGCCGGTGGAGAACAGCTGCTCGCCGTGCGCCTCGCGCAGCACGTCGACCAGCCGGTCGTACTCCGCCTGCGCGTCAGGGCCGAACCGCGACACGATCTCCAGCTCGCCGTCCCGGAGACAGGTGGTGATCTCCAGCCCAGGGAAGTCATGGCGGCGCAGCGTGGCCGCGAGCTGCGACTCGAGCGTCCCCCACAGGCGCACCGTCTCCTGCCGCAGCTCGGCACGGCCGGCCAGCGCCGCCTGCACCCGCTCGTCGGTCAGGACGGCGGGCCACATGCCCTGCAGCTCGGACGGCGGCCCGGGCAGCACGACGACGACCGGCCCCGTGCGTCCCGCGGCCGGGGGGACGACGAGGCCGGGGGCCGTGCCGACGGGAGCCAGCACCGTGGCTCCCTCGGGCACCAGCGCCTGCTTGCGGACACCCGCCGCGGTGGCCTCGGCGTCGGCCCGCCACCCGCGGCGGGCCATCAGGCGCTCGACGATCGCGCCGATCTCCCGCTCGAGCGACGGGTCCACCGACGACGGCCGGCCCTGGACCTCCCCCACGATCTGCGCGGTCAGGTCGTCGGCCGTCGGCCCGAGACCGCCGCTGGTGATGACGAGGTCCTCGCCGGCGACGTACCCCAGCGCGCCGCGCAGGTCCTCGGGCCGGTCCCCCACCACGAGGACGGCGCCGACGTCGACGCCCAGGAGCCGCAGCTGCTCGGCCAGCCAGGGCCCGTTCCGGTCGGTCACCCGGCCGGTCAGCACCTCGGTGCCGGTGACGACGATCCCCGCGCGCACACCCACCCGGCCGACCCTAGTGAGGTCGACGACCCGCCGCGTCGCCTACGAGGAACACGCTGGCCACCCCGCTACCGTGCCGGGGACGGACCGGTCCGCTTCCGGACGCCGCGCGCGAGCGAGGAGGAACCGTGCACCAGCCGACCACCAGCCCCGAGCCGGCGAGGGTGCCGGACGCGCCGAGCGCCGCGGCGGGCACCCAGCAGCTGCCGCGGACCCAGGCCGGGCCGCCGGTCCAGGCGACCGGCCCGGTCGACTTCGTCCCGGGGCCGCCCGGCGCCGGCACCCTGCCGCCGCCCGTGGCCACGGCGCCGCGGCCACGGAAGGGCAGGGAGGCGCGCACCCGCCGGGACCCCCTGAGGCAGCGCCCGGTCCCGGTGGACGCGCGGCAGCGGGCCTCGCTCGCCGGTGCGGGCCTGGCCGCCCTGTGCCTGCTGCTGGTCGAGGTCGGGCTGACGGTCGGCTTCGGCGAGGCCTCCCTCTGGTCGACGGTGCCGCTGTGGTCGGCGTTCGCCACGCTCGCCGGCCTGCTCGGCCTGCTGCCGTTCGCCGGGCGGGTCGTCGCCGGCGTCCGGCGGCGCCCGGAAGCTGCGTGGCGGGTGGCCGCCGCCGGCCTGACCGGCCTGGCGGTCTTCTGGGTGCTCGTGGTCCTGCCCCAGGTGGACAGCAACCGCGGCTTCGTCCTCACCGGCGCGCTCGCCGCGCTGGGCGCGGCGCTCTGGATCGCCCCGGCCCGCCGGCGCTGACCCACCCGGGGCCGGTCAGCCGCGGCCGTTCCCCCGGCCGTTCTCCGAGTTGCCGTTCCCCGAATTCCCGTTGCCGCTCCCCGAGTTGCCGCTGCCCGAGTTGCCGCTGCCCGAGTTCCCGTTGCCGTTCCCCGAGTCCCCGTCCTCCGACCCGTCGTCGGCGGCCGACCCGTCGTCGTCCGACGAGTCGTCCGAGTCGCTCCGGTCGCCGCCGGAGTCGTCCTCGGAGTCGTCCGACGCGTCGTCCCGGGAGTCGTCCGACGCGTCGTCGGAGCGCCCCGCCTCGTCGACCACGTCCACCGCAAGGGGAGCCGGCGCCGGCTGCTGCGCCACCGGCGGGACGACGGTCTCCACCACCACCCGCTCCTCCACGACCGGCTCCGGCGGCGGGGCCGCCGCCACGGTGAGCGTCACGAGGTCGCCGGGGGCCAGCGCCCCGACCGGGCCGAGGGCGGTCACCTGCCCGGCGGGGACGTCGCCGCGCTCCTGCGTCACCCGCTCCACCCGCAGGCCGAGCGCGGCCAGCGCGGCCTCCACCTCGTCGACGGGCCGGCCCAGGTGGTCGGCGGCGGCCACCAGCACGCTCTCGGACGCCGGGACCGCCGCGGCGGCGGGCGGCGCGGCCACCACTGCGGTGCCGTCGTCGCGAGCGACCTGCAGCGCGGCGATCCCGATGCCCGCGCCGGCCAGCAGGGCGGCGACCGGCACCAGCAGCCGCCGGCGGCGCGGCACCGGGACGGACCCGGCCAGGGTCAGCGGCGCGGTCGGGGGCGGCGGGAGCGCCCGCCCGGCCCGGACGTCGGCGACGGCGTCCCGGACGGCGGCACCGTCCCGGAAGCGGGCGACCGGGTCCTTGACCAGCGCGGTGGCCACCAGGGTGCGCAGCGGACCGGGGACGTCGCCGGGCAGCGGATCGGGCTCGTCGCGGATCTGCATCAGCGCGATCTGCACCGGGTTCTCCCCGTCGAAGGGGCGCCGCCCGGCGAGGCACTCGTAGGCGATCACGCCGAGTGCGTAGACGTCGCTGGCCGGGCCCGCCCGGCCGCCGGCGGCCTGCTCCGGGGACAGGTAGTGGGCGGTGCCGACCACCTGGCCGGTCCGCGTGAGCGGCACGCTGGAGGCCGACCAGGCGATGCCGAAGTCGGTGACCTTCACGCCGCCGTCCGCATCCACCAGCAGGTTGCCCGGCTTCACGTCGCGGTGCACCACCCCGGCGGCGTGCGCCACGGCCAGCGCGGCCGCCGCCTGCCCGACGACGTCCAGGGTCCGTTCCGGGCCGAGCCGGCCCTCCCGGGCGAGCAGCGCGGAGAGGGGCTCTCCCTCCACCAGCTCCATCACCAGGTAGGCGAGGGTCTCCCCCTCCCCGGACACCACCTCGCCGTAGTCGTGCAGCGCGGCGATGCCCGGGTGCAGCAGCCGGGCGGTGTGGTGTGCCTCGGCGCGGAAGCGGGCGAGGAAGGTGGGGTCGCCGGTGTACTCGCTGCGCAGCACCTTCACCGCGACGGCGCGGTCGAGCAGCCGGTCGCGCGCCCGCCAGACCTGGCCCATGCCGCCGGTGGCGAGCAGGGTCTGCAGCTCGTAGCGGTCGCCGAGCGTGCGCCGCTCCGGCTCCGTCACACCCGCCCCCTGACCTCGCCTGTTCTCAGCGGCCTCCCAGCGTGCCACCGCGCACGGCGGCCCACACCAGGAGTGGTCAGCCCTCGTCCTCGTCGTCCTCCTCATCGGGGGGCCAGGAGTCCTCCGAACGGGTGGTCGTCGACGTGCTCGTGGTCGTCGTCGGCGCGGTGGTGGTCGTCGGGGCGGTCGTGGTGGTCGTCGGGGCCGTCGTGGTGGGCGACGACGGCGCCGTGCTGCCCGGCAGCTGCGACGGCTCCGCGGTCGCGGACGTCGTGGGCGGCGCGGCCGGGACGTCGTCCTCCTGCGGCGCGGGGGCGGCCGGCGCGCTCTCGTCCCCGGCGTGGCCGGTCACCGGCGTGGAGTCCCGCGCCGGCGTCCGGGTGACCGGCGGCGCGACGGCGTAGCGGACGACGACCTCGTCGCCGGGCCGCAGCGACCCGCGGGGCGGCTCGAGCCCGGTGACCAGCCCGGGCACCGTGTCCGGGCTGACCTGCTCCTCCCGGGACACCAGCAGGCCGAGCGCGGAGAGCGCCAGCGCCACCTCGTCGACCGGCCGGCCCACGTAGTCGGCCGAGTCGAGCGCGATCTGCGCGTCCTCGGTCTGCGCGGCCGGCTGCGGCGAGGCAGGCGGCTCGTCGCTCACGGCCACGAAGACGGCGGCGGCGGCCCCGGCCCCGAGCAGCAGCGCGAGCAGCGGCACGAGGACGGCGGCCGGGCGGTGCCGGCGGCGCGCCGGCGGGCTGATCGTGTGCGGAGCGGGCGTGCCGTCCGTCCGCGGGCTCGGCGGCCCCGGGGCGAGGGCGACGTGCTCCCCGCTGTCGGACGGCGGCGGGGGCGGCGGGACGGCGACGGCGCGCGTGGCCGGCGGCTCCGGCTGGGGACGGCCGGCCCGGACGTCCTCGATCGCCGCCACGAACGCCGCGCCGTCGGGCATCCGCACCGCGGGGTCCTTGCTCAGCGCCCGGCGGATCAGCGTGCGGACCTCACCAGG
Organism: Geodermatophilus sp. SYSU D00703; assembly: GCF_054050155.1. Lineage (NCBI taxonomy): Bacteria > Bacillati > Actinomycetota > Actinomycetes > Geodermatophilales > Geodermatophilaceae > Geodermatophilus > Geodermatophilus sp. SYSU D00703. The sequence continues at coordinate 108,079 of NZ_JBJGYU010000002.1, forward strand.
CAGGTCGTCGGGCAGGGGGTCGGGGTCCTCCCGCACCTGCTTGAGCGCGATCGTGACCGCGTTGTCGCCCTCGAACGCCGGGTGCCCGCACAGGCACTCGTAGCCGACGAGGCCGAGGGCGTAGACGTCGCTGGCGGGAGTGGCGTGGTGGCCCTCGGCGACCTCGGGCGCCAGGTACTGCGGCGTGCCGATGACCTGGCCGGTCTGGGTGAGCGGCACGCTGTCGGCCGACCAGGCGATGCCGAAGTCGGTGATCTTCACGCTGCCGTCGGGGCGGACCAGGATGTTGCCCGGCTTGACGTCGCGGTGCACCAGGCCGACGCGGTGCGCCTCGGCCAGGGCGGAGGCGGTCTGCTCGAGCAGCGAGAGCGTGGCCTCGGCGTCGAGCCGGCCCTCCCGCTGGAGCACCGCCGACAGCGACTGGCCCTCGACGAGCTCCATGACCAGGTAGGACAGCGCCTCGCCGTCGGGTGTCTCGGTCTCGCCGTAGTCGAAGACCGCGGCGATGTTCGGGTGGCTGAGGGCGGCGGCGTGCTGCGCCTCGGCCTTGAAGCGGGCCCGGAACGTGGGGTCGGCGGTGTACTCGCTGCGGAGCACCTTCACCGCGACGCAGCGGCCGAGCAGGCCGTCGCTGCCCCGCCACACCTGGCCCATGCCACCGGCGGCGATCAGCTCGACGAGCTCGTAGCGGTCCCCCAGGCTGCGCCGTCCCGGCTCCACCACGGTGGCTCACCCCTCGCCTGCGACCGGCCGGACTGCCCCGGCCCGGGGGCGCCGGTCCCCCCTGGTCAGGATGTCCCGCGGCGGGGGTCGCTACACATGTGACCGGCCGCCGTCCGCGTCCCGGGCGTGTCGCCGTCCGGGGGCGCGGAGGCGGCTGCCCGACGCGGGGAACACCCCCATGATCCCAGGTCAGCGGACCCCTGGGGCGAGGTCGTTCGTCACGCCTCGAACAGGCCGCGGCCCCACCAGTCGTCGTCCCCGCGGACGCCCGGCGGGCAGGCGAACACGGCCGAGGAGGTGTGCCGGATGTACTCGTTGAGCTCGTCGGTCCGCAGGTTGCGCTGGATCTGCACGAAGCCGGTCTCCGGGTCGCGCTGGAAGCAGAGGAAGAACAGCCCGGCGTCCAGCCGGCCCAGGCCGTCGGTGCCGTCGACGAAGCTGTAGCCGCGCCGCAGGATCGCCGTCCCCTCGTTCGTCGGGTGCGCGAGGAGCACGTGCGACGTCGCGGGGATGGCGAACTCGCCGTCCACCTGCGTGGTGAAGTCGATCGGGTCGAACTCGTCGCGCTGGCCGAGCGGCGCGCCGGCGCCCTTGGTCCGGCCGATGACCTGCTCCTGCTCGAACAGCGAGGAGGAGTCCCAGGTCTCGATGGTCATCCGGAGGCGCCGGGCGACGAGGTAGGTCTCGCCGGCCAGCCAGGAGGCCCGGCCCCCGTCGGCGTCGTCGTCACCGACCCACACCAACCTCTCCAGGGCGGCGGTGTTCTCGGCCTTGAGGTTGGCCGTCCCGTCCCTGAAGCCGAACAGGTTGCGCGGGGTGTCCTGCCGGTGGTCGTGGACGACGTCCGGCCGAAGCCGAGCTGGACCCACCGGACGGTCACCACGCCGGCGCCGATCCCAGGTTGCGCACGGCGTGCACCGCCACCTGCGGGTCGTTGGCGCAGGCCTGGATGCACAGGTCTCCGCCGCTCCGCGCCGGGTCGAGCTGGTCGCCGGGGAACGCGGGCAGCTCCACCGAGCGAGGGTTGCGTCGGCCATCCGTCCCGGGCGGGAAGGGCCGGAGGACCCTGGCGCCCCGACCCCGGCCGTTGCGCCGACGTTGCAGCGGTACCGCTCGGTGCGCGCCGAACGCTTGCCAGGTGCAACGGCCGACTGTGACGGTGGACACCCCGGCGGCCGGTCCGGGCCGCCGGGCACCTCCCAACGCCGAGAGGACGGTCCCCTTCGATGACCAACGCTGCCGAACAGGCCGAGGAACAGGCCCCCACCCCACCCCGCGCCGTCCCCGACATGACCGAGGTCCTGGCCGACGCGCCGACCAACTGGGGCAAGTGGGGGCCGGACGACGAGGTCGGGTCGCTCAACTACCTGACCGCCGAGGAGGTGCTGCGCGGCATCCAGCACGTGAAGCAGGGCAAGGTCTTCACGCTGCAGCGGCTGATCGGGGACCCCAAGGGCGACCCGGTGTGGCCTGGGCGCTCACCGGCCGAGCGGACGATGATCCTCGACGAGTCCAGCTGGGACTCCCCCGACGCCCCGCAGTTCCCCGGCGGCCTGCACTACGCCGACGACAAGATCAACGCCTTCCTGCAGGGCTCCACGCAGTACGACGCCCTGGGGCACGTCTGGTACGGCGGGAAGATCTGGAACGGCTACGACGCCCGGACGACGGTCGGCGGGATGGACAAGGCCAGCGTCGAGCCGATCGCCCAGCGCGGGGTCGTGGGCCGCGGCGTCCTGCTGGACATGGCCCGCTTCCGCGGGAAGAAGACCCTCGACAAGGGTGAGACGTTCAGCCACGAGGACCTCCTGGCCTGCGCCGAGGCCCAGGGCACCCGGATCGAGAAGCACGACGTTCTCGTCATCCGGACCAACTTCCTGCAGCTGTTCTACGACCAGGGCGAGAAGTTCTACGACGGCTTCAACGAACCCGGCCTGGTGTACAGCCCCGAGCTGGTGCGCTGGTTCCAGGAGATGGAGATCCCGAACCTGGTCACCGACACCATCGCCAACGAGGTCACCTACGACCCGAACAACGGCACCGCACTCCCCCTGCACTGCGCGCTGATGCGCAACCTCGGTGTCACCCTCACCGAGATCTGCGACCTCGAGCGGCTCGGCGAGGACTGCGCCCAGGACCAGCAGTACACGTTCCTGTACGCCGCCGCGCCGCTGAAGGTGCACCAGGCGACCGGCTCCCCGGTCAACCCCCTCGCGATCAAGTAGGCGGTCATGAGCGTCTACGAGGAACGGCCGTGGCTGGCCCTCTACGCCGACGGCCAGCCCGGCGACATCAGCCCCGAGCACTCGACGGTGCTGGAGGTCTTCGAGGCCTCCCTCGCGGCCGCGCCGGACGCCGTCGCGATCCGCTACTTCGACGGCGTCCTCACCTTCGCCGACCTCGACGCCGCCTCCGACGCCCTCGCCGTCGGGCTGGCCGAGGCCGGCTTCGCCCCGGGCGACCGGATGGGCGTCTACGTGCAGAACGACCCGGCGTTCGTCATCGGGCTGCTCGGCGCGTGGAAGGCCGGCGGCACGGCGGTGGCGATCAACCCGATGAACAAGGCCCGCGAGCTGACCTACCTGCTCAGCGACTCCGGTGCCACGGCGCTGCTGTGCCTGGACGACCTGTACGAGTCGGTGGCCCGGGACGTCCTGCCGGAGACGCAGGTGCGCACCGTGGTCACCTGCTCCGCGCTGGACCGGCAGAGCCGCGACGACCCGCGGGTCCTCGGCGACGTCGTCCGCTCCCGGCCCGAGGGCACCCTCGACCTCGAGGAGCTGCTCGCGACGCACGCCGGCAAGGAGCCGGGCGCCCCGGCGCCGTCGGGGGACGACGTGGCGATCCTGACCTACACGTCGGGGACCACGGGCGTGCCCAAGGGGGCGATGAACACGCACCGCACGATGGTGTTCAACGCCTACACCTACCGGGACTGGGTCCGGCTGACGCCGGAGGACAGCGTCCTGGGCATCGCGCCGTTGTTCCACATCACCGGGCTGGTCGCGCACGTCGCCGTGGCGCTGCTGGTCGGCTGTCCGCTGGTGCTGGCCCACCGCTTCCACCCCGAGGCGGTGCTGGACACGATCCGCGAGCACCGGCCGACCTTCACCATCGGGTCGATCACCGTGTTCATCTCCCTCATGGGGGTGCCGGGGGTGTCCCGGGACGACTTCGCGTCGTTCCGCGCCATCTACTCCGGCGGCGCGCCGATCGCCCCGGCCGTGACCGACCAGTTCGAGGCCCTGACCGGGCACTACGTCCACAACGCCTACGGGCTCACCGAGACCAACTCCCCGTCGCACCTGGTCCCGCTGGGCCGCAAGGCGCCGGTGGACGCCGACTCGGGCGCGCTGTCGGTCGGGGTGCCGGTCTACAACACGCTCGTCCGCATCCTCGACGAGGACGGCAAGGAGCTGCCGCCCCGCGAGATCGGGGAGCTGGCCACGTCCGGGCCGCAGGTCGTGCCGGGGTACTGGAACAAGCCCGAGGCGACGGCGGAGTCCCTGCCCGGCGGCGAGCTGCGCACCGGCGACGTCGGGTTCATGGACGAGCAGGGCTGGTTCTACATCGTCGACCGCAAGAAGGACATGATCAACGCGGCCGGCTACAAGGTGTGGCCCCGCGAGGTCGAGGACGTCCTGTACGGGCACCCCGCGGTGCGCGAGGCGGCGGTGGTCGGCGTCCCGGACGCCTACCGCGGCGAGTCGGTGAAGGCCTTCGTGTCGCTCAAGCCCGGCATGACCGCGACCCCCGAGGAGGTCATCGCCTTCGCCAAGGAGCGCATGGCCGCCTACAAGTACCCGCGGTCGGTGGAACTGGTCGACGAGCTGCCGAAGACGACGACCGGCAAGATCCTCCGCCGCGAGTTGCGGGACCGGCCGCCGGCCGGCTGACCCGCCCGGTCGAGATCGCGCGATCTCGTACGCTCCCGCCCCGGGAGCCGGCGAGGTCGCGCGATCTCGCCGTGCACGGACGACGAGAGACGAGGGAGGGCGACGATGCCCGACGCGACAGTGCCCGAGACCGTGACCCGCGAGGACGGCGGCGGCGTCGCCACGATCACCATGCTGCGGGCCGGGCTCACCCACCGGTCGCGGCGCGAGCTGCTCGACGTCGTCCGCGAGGTCGCCGCCGACGGATCGGTGCGGGCGGTCGTGCTGACCGGCACCGGCCGGGCGTTCTGCGTGGGCCAGGACCTCGCCCAGCACGTCGAGGCGCTCCGGAGCGACGCGGCGGGCTCGCTGTCGGTGGTCGAGGACGAGTACAACCCGCTGGTCCTGGCGCTGGCCGCGCTGCGCGTGCCCGTGGTCGTGGCCGTCAACGGGGCCTGCGCCGGCGCCGGCCTGGGCCTCGCGCTCGCCGGCGACCTGCGGATCGCCGCGGCCGGCGCGAAGTTCACCACCGCGTTCGCCGGGATCGGCCTGTCCAGCGACTCGGGTCTGGCCTCCCGCCTGGTGCACTGCGTCGGCGGCTCCCGGGCCGCCGAGATCCTGCTGCTGCCCGACCCCTTCCCGGCTGAGACCGCCGCCATGTGGGGCCTGGTGCACCGGGTCGTCGAGCCCGAACAGGTGCTGCCCGAGGCGCAGGCGCTGGCCGCCCGGCTCGCCGCCGGCCCCACGGCCGCCTACCGGGCGCTCAAGACCGTGCTGGCCACCGCCGCCACCGACTCGCTCGAGGACACCCTGGCCCTGGAGGCCCGGCTGCAGAAGGAGCTCGGGCAGACCGCCGACCACCAGGAGGCCGTCGAGGCGTTCCTGGAGAAGCGCACCCCGCGGTTCACCGGTCACTGAGGGTGTCGACACGTCCGACCCGTTCCGCCGCGCGCCGTAGGGGTTCGGTCACCGCCGGTTGGCGATGACAGGCTCCGCCCAGGTCGTCGGGAGGGGGAGACGTGACGGAGCTCGCGGGGTCGCGGGGGGCGCGGAGCGCAGCAGCGGGGGGTGCGGAAGGCCGGTCGCCGTCCCCGCGCACCGCACCGGCACCGCGGACGGCGGAGACGGGGCGGCCGCAGCCGCGGCGGGTCGTCCTCACCGGCAACGTCGCCGCGCAGCTCCCGCCCGCACAGCTCCCGCCGCCGCCTCCGCGCCCGGCGACGACCAGTGACATCGCCCCGCCGATCGGCCGTACCCGGCCGGAGGTGCCCGGTACGGTGCGCGCCACCGCCGCTCTGTGGTGGGCCGGCTGCGTGGCGGCGCTGACCGGCCTGGGCGCCGCGCTGCTGGACTCCGAGGCGCTGCGGGCCCGGCTGACCGAGACGGCCACCGCCGCGGACCCCGCGGCGTCGGCCGACCTCGTCGCCGACGGGGTGCGCGCCACGATGGCCCTGGTGCTGGCCGGCGTCGCCGCCCTGGTCGCCGTCTCCCTGGTGTGGGTGGGGCTGCTCCTGCGCGCCCGGTCGTGGGCCCGCTGGGCGCTCGTGGTGACCGCGGTGCCCACCCTCCTGGCCCTCGACGTCGCGCAGAGCGTGGTCGCCGGCGACGCCGACACCGACCGGCTAGCGCTGGTGGTCGCCGCCGGCCTGTTCGTCGTCGCCCTCGTCCCGCTGCTCGGCCGCTCCGCCCGCGCCTTCGCCCGGGACGCCCGTCGCTGACCCCCGCCAGCCGTCCAGCCCGGCGAGCAGCGCCTCGCACGAGCGGACGACGACCTCGGCGGCGTCGGCGCTGCTGCGGCCGGCCAGCGGGTCGCCGGCGACCGCGCGCCAGCGGTCCAGCGCCGCCCGCGCCGCGGTCCGCAGCTCGGCGTGCGGGGTGCCCCCCGGCAGCCCGAGGCGGGCGGCGGGCCCGGTCCCCTCGGCCCCCAGCAGGCGCTCGGCGTCGGACCTCCGCTCCTCGGGCAGCGGGCTGTCGGCCGATCGCACGCGCGCGAGCAGCTCCAGCTCGGTCAGATCGGGTGCGGCCAGGCGGACCCGCTCCACCCCGGCGCGCAGCGTGTCGACGCCGTCCACCGGGTGCTCGTCGAGCACGGCCTGGAGCAGGCGCAGCGCCGTCCCGGCCTTCACCTGGGCCCCGCGGTCGGTGAGGTGGACCCGTATCAGCCGCTGCAGCTCGGCCAGGCCGCTGCGCCGCAGCAGCTCCTCGGCGAGACCGGAGGCGTCGGGCACGCCGGCCCGGATCAGGGTGAGGGACAGCCGGATGCCGAACAGCCCCAGCCGCTCCAGCAGCGAGGCGCGGACGTCGGGTGCGACGGGCACGGGCGCCTCGGGGCGGCAGAACCGGTCGGGCGTGAGCAGCATCGCCGCGACCGAGGCCTGGTCGGCGCCGGCGAGGGCGCGCAGCGCGACGTGGTCCCCGTGCCGCAGGGTGCGGGCGGCCAGCGCCAGCAGCCCGGCGACGGGCACCACGGCCGCGCTCACCGCCCGGACCGCGGGGTCCTCGGTCATCCGCCGGGCCACCGCGCCGGCGGCGTGCAGCGCGTCCAGGCGCCCGGCACCGACCTCGTCGGCGCGCGAGAGCACGGTGATCGTGGTGGTGTGCGCGCCGGCGGCCGTGCCGGCCTGGAACGCGCCGAGGACGGCGAGGTCCTCGGGCTGGGGCTGGCGGGTGAGGAACACGACCGCGTCGGCGCCGGAGAGGCCCTGGTCGGCGTCGAGGAAGGAGCGAGTGCGGGCGCTGGTGTCCGTCGACAGCGAGGAGATGCCGGGCGTGTCGACCACGGTGGCCGGCTGCAGGTCGGGGGCCGGCCACTCCACGACGAGCCGGTCCACCTCCTCGGGCGGGGTGCCCTCGAGCTCCAGGCGCAGGCCGCCGTCGGCCCGCCGCACCGGCAGGGGGCGGCGCTCCCCGTCGGTGCCGTGCAGGACCACCCGCGGGGTCGCCCCGTGCCGGTAGAGGGTCACCACGCGGGTGCACTCGCCGGCGTCGGTGGGCGCGATCCGGGCACCGACGAGCGCGTTGAGCAGGGTGGACTTCCCGGACTTGACCCGCCCGACCAGCGCCAGCCGCAGCGGCTCGTCCAGCCGCAGCCGCTGCGCCCGGAGCACCTCGGCGACGTCGGGCCGGTCGGCGTACCGCTCGAGCGCCTCGTCGAGCAGGCCGCGTACGTCGTCCAGGACGGTCGGCCGCGCGGAGAGCGTCACGGGACCGCCACCGCCGCCCGGTCCAGCTGACGCACCTCGGCGGCGAGCCGCTCGAGCTGGTCCAGCCGCAGCCGCAGCGAGCGGACGCGGGCGTCGCGCTCGGCGGTGGCCTCCTTCGTCGACCGCTGGGCGGCGGCGACGGCGTCGGCCAGCGAGCGCGACACCTCCTCCGCGGTGTCGGTGATCAGGTCGCGCAGGGTGCGCTGGACGGTGCGCAGCCGGTCCTTGAGCTGCTTGCCGACCTGGAACACCACCTCGTCGAGGTGCCGGCGGACGACGGCCTTCGCCTCCGACTGCCGGCGCTGCACCCGCTGCTTCTTGTCGTCGTTGTACGCCTTGCGGCCGAGCAGGACGCCGGCGGCCAGCGAGATCGGGTTGATGATCGCCATCCCGGCCAGGCTGGTCACCAGCCCGGTCATCAGGACGCCGGTGTAGGAGCCGCGCAGGCCGATCAGCGTCCGCTCCCGCAGGGTCATCGCGCCGTCGTCGATCTCCGGCAGGTCGACCAGGCTCTCCAGGGCGTCGCCGGCCGCGCCCACCGACAGCGCCGGGACCGCCGCGCCGCCGTCCCGGGCGAACTGCTCGATCACCCGCTCGGCCAGCCACTCCGACCGCTGCTCGGCCCAGACGTAGCTGTCGGCGACGGCGGCGGCGATCCGCCGGTCCAGCCACTCGGCGAGCTCGGGCCAGGCCGGCCCGGGGTCCTGGGCGTCGATCGCCTCCTCCGCCTCCCGGGTCACCACCCGCGAGCGGTCGCGCAGGTCGAAGTCGATGTCGCTCATCAGGTCGGTGACGCCGTCGGCGAGCACCTGCTGCCAGCGGGAGGAGCGGCGGCGCAGGTCGTCGGCGGCGGCCTTGGCCTCCTCCAGCCCGCGCAGCAGCTCCTCCCGGCCGGCCGGGTCCTCGAGGCCGGCCAGCTCCGAGCGGACCGCGAGGGCGAGGTGGTCGGTGACCGCGCCCAGATCGTGGACCAGGGAGCGCCGCGCGAGGACCTCCGCCCGGTCGACGACCTCGCGGCGCAGGTGGGTCACCAGCGCCCCGATGCCGGACTCCTCGTGGAGCCCGCGGTCCCGGTGCTGCACCGCCAGCTGGGCCAGCGCGGAGGAGACGGCGAACAGCGGCGCCTCGACCCCCCGGCCGGCCAGGTGGGCGCGGTCGAGCTCGACGATCGTGCGCCACTGCGGGCAGGCGTCGGTCTTGGTGAGGACGCAGATCACCGTCGGGCACAGCGCGCGGGCCTGCTCCAGGAAGGCCATCTCCGGGGCGGTGAACTCCTGACTCGCGTCGGACACCAGCAGCACGGCGTCCGCGGTGGGCAGCAGGTCGACCGTCCGGAGCGCCCGCACCGTGCCCACGCCGCCCACGCCGGCGGTGTCGACGAGCTCCAGTCCGCCGTCCAGCAGCCGCCGCGGCAGCTCCACCTCCGCCTGCACCAGCCGCTCCTCGGGGCCGGTCACCCGGGCGGCGACCTGCTCGATCGGCACCGGCACCCGCTCGGTGGGGACGTCGTCCCCGGCCTCGCCGGCCGGTCCGGTGGCCAGCACGAGAGTGGCGCGGGGTGCTTCTCCGTTCCGGACCACCGTCGGGACGACGGTCGCGACGTCGTCGGCCACCGGGCAGACCGGCGCGCCCACGAGCGCGTTGACCAGCGAGCTCTTTCCCTGCTTGGGCTCGCCCACCACCAGGACGCGCACCCCGGGGGTCTGCGAGCGCGCCCGCGCCTGCAGCAGCCGCCGGTGCAGGTCCGGCCGCTCGCAGACCTCCGCGAGCGCCAGCGCCCGGTCGATCACCTGTGCTGACGTGGCCACGGTCACCTCCTGAGAGCCCGGTCTTACCACCCGTGAGGACGACAGCCGTGCACCCGGCCCCGGTTGCCCCCCGTGGGCAGCCGGGACCGGGTGCGTCGGTGTGTCGGGGTCAGTCGACGGTGACGTCGACCGGGCCGGTGTTGGCCAGCGCCTCGTCCGCCGCGAACGCGTTCTCGTCGTTGTTGTTGAAGTCGTTGTCCTCGGAGGTGAAGGAGTCCTGGAGGTCGGCCTGGAAGGAGTCGTTGATCGAGTTGTCGGAGTTGTCCTGGAAGGAGTCCTCGACCTCGATGTCGGTGTTCGTGGAGTTGTCGGAGTTGTCCTGGAAGGAGTCCTCGACCTCCACGTCGTTGTTGGTGGAGTTGTCGTTGAACGAGTCCTCGACCTCCACGTCGTTGTTGGTGGAGTTGTCGTTGTACGAGTCGTTCACCGAGTTGTCGGACTTGTCCTCGTTGAACGAGTCCTCGACCTCGACGTCCACGTCGGTGGAGTTGTCCGTGTCGTTCCCGTTGCCCGAGACGTTGCCGTCGCCGTGCTGCGTGTTCCCGGAGTTCTCCACGTCGATGTCGGTGTCGATCTCGGTGTCGACGTCGTTGTCGCGGCCCACGGCGTTGCCGTCGCCGGACACGTCGTAGTCTTCGTTGTACGAGTCGTTCACCGAGTTGTCGCTGTTGTCGATCTCGACCTCGGCGTCCTCGATCTCCAGGTCGTCGCCGGCCACGATGCCGCCCTCGTTGTCGATCTGGGTCACGTCACCGTCGACGTCCCCGAAGATCGCCTGCGCGTCGCCGCTCACCCAGATGCTGTGCGAGGCGTCGACCGAGACGTGGGTCTCGTGGTTCGTGTACTGGATCTCCTTGAGGTGGGTGATCACGACCGTCTCGTGACCGCCGCCGGAGTGGCCGTTGTCGCCCGAGTCCTCGCCCTCGTCGTCGCCCTCGTCGTCGTCCTCGTCCTCGTCGCGGCCGGAGGAGACGCCGGAGGGGCGCCCGCCCTCGTCCTCGTTACGGTCGCGGCCGGAGGAGACCCCGGAGGGGCGCCCGTCGTCGCCGTCGCAGGAGTCGCCACCGCCCCCACCCCAGCCACCGACCGTGGAGTAGTCCGAGACCATCGGCATGAGGTCGTCGACGTCCTCCGGGCTGACGTCGGTCAGCCCGGCCGCGTCGAGCGCGCCCTGCGGGTCCTCCTCGTAGGCCGCGGCCTTCTCCGGGTCGCGGAACAGGTCGAGGATGAAGTCGAGCAACGAGCTGGCGAGAGTCGACATGGCTGGCACTCCTGGGTCTGGGAGCCGGTCCGCCATCGGCCGGCTGGCGAGTGCAGTCCACCCACCGGGGCGCACCCCCGGCATCGGGTCCCATCCCCCCATCCTCATCACCCCGATAGGGGGTGCCCGATGACAGCCCGTTAGGGGCTGCGGGGTGTCGCCCCCCACTTACGGTCCGCACCCGTCCGACGGGTGTGCCGAGCGGGACAGAGGGTGCGCACGGGTCATACGTTCGCGGGACCCGGCGGGTCGAACACACGGGGCCCCGGGGTGTGTGCAAGGCGGATCAGGGGGCACCTGTGCGCGACGGCGAGTACGGGTTGGGCATCGACATCGGCGACGGAGGCATCTCCGCCGCGGTGTCCGGCAGTGACGAGGGAGGTGCGGCGACCGCAGAGGCGCTGGTCGTCGAGGGGTCGGCCGCGCTGGCCGTCGACGAGGACGGCCGGGTGGCGTTCGGGGACGGCGAGGGGGCGGCCCCGGTGGGGCACGTCCTCGCCCGCGTGGGTGACCCCGCTCCGGTCTACGTGGGTGACCGCCCGGTGGGGGCCGCCGAGCTCGCGGCCGGCGCGGTGCAGCGCACCCGCGAGGCGGCCGCCCGGCACGCGGGGCGGCCGGACTCCTGGACCGTCGTCACGGTGCCGCCGTCGTGGGGCGGGCACCGCCGCTCGGTGCTCGCCCGGGCGCTCGAGGCCGCCGGCGTGCCGCGGTTCTCCCTCGTCTCCAGCGCGGTGGCGGCGGCTCACCACCACGTGACCTGCGGGGACCTGCCGCCCGACGCCACCGTCGCCGTCTACGACCTGGGGGCCGGCACGCTGGACACCGCGGTGGTCGGCCCCACCCCAGACGAGCCGCTGGGGCACCTGGGGGTCCCCCCGGCCCCGCGGCCCTGGGGCGGGGGGGACGTGGACGACGCCGTCGTCGCGCACGTCGTCCGGTACGTGGGGACGCCGGCCGACGCCGCGGCAGCCCGCGCCCTGCGCGCGGCGTGCACCGCGGCCAAGGAGGCACTGTCGACCGAGACGACCGTCCTGGTGGCGGTCGACGGCCCGGACGGACCGGTCCGGCTCACCCGCGAGGAGCTCGACGAGGTCCTCGACCGCCCCGTGCGGGCGTCGGTGGCGGCCGTCGACGAGGCCCTCGCGACCGCCGGGGTCGAGCCGGCCGAGCTGGACGCGGTCGTGCTGGCCGGCGGCGCGGTCCGCGTCCCGCTGGTCGCCGAGGTGCTCTCCGGCGAGCTGGGCCGGCCGCTCGTCGTCGCGCCCGACCCGGCCCTCACCCCCGCCCTGGGCGCGGCCGTCCTGGCCGCCGACGCGCTCCTGGCGGTGCAGCTGCTCGCCGCCGCGAGCGGGGACCCTGCGGGGACCGTCGCCGCCCCGGCCGGCCCGCCCGAGTCCGCCGTCCGGCCCGGGGACGCGACCGGGGACTCGCCCGAGGACGCGACCGGCGACGCCCCCGAGCGGCGCCCCGCGACCCGGCGTCCGGGCGGCGCACCGCGCCCCGGCCGGACCCGTCGCAGCGCTCGCCTCCGGCGCGGAGCCGTCGTGGCGGGGGGCTTCCTCGGCCTGGTCGTGCTGCCCCCGGCCCTCGCCGGCGTGATCGGCGTGGACCTGACGAGCGTCCCCACAGACGGGACGGCCGCCGAGGCGCAGGACGGCGACGTCGTCGCCTCGGGCAGCGCGACCGTTGACGGCACCTCACCCACCCCCGAGGCCGAGGGGCGCGGCCAGGGCGCGGGCTCGGGCCCCGCACCGGCGGTCGACCCCGGCAGCGTGCTGCCCGGCGCCGGGCTCGGCGCCGCGGTCACCACGGCGACGCAGGGCACCCGGGCGGCCACGGGCACCAGCGCGGCCGACACCCCCCGCACGACCGGCTCCACCCCCTCCCCCGGCGGCGGGACGACGCGACCGCCGGCTCGAGGCTCGACGCCGCCGCCGACGACCGGCCAGGGCACCACCGAGCCCCCGCCGACGACCACGCCGCCCACCACCGACCCGCCGCCCACGACGCCCCCGAGCGACCCCCCGACGTCCACCCCGCCCAGCGACCCCCCGACCACGACCCCGCCGACCGACCCGGCTCCGGTCACCGAGCCGGACCCCGTGCCCGACCCGGTTCCCGACCCCGAGCCGGAGCCAGACCCCGCGCCCGAGCCGGAGCCCGTTCCCGACCCGGCGCCGTCGCCCGTCGACGCGGCCGGCTCCGTGGTCGAGGCGCTGTGATCGCCGACATCGGCGCCGGCGGGACGCTCCTGGCCGACTGCGGGGCGGACGTCGCGCGCGAGCTGGCCGGTCCCGCCGGCCGCCCCGCCGTCCCCCTGACCGTGCAGGGTCCCGGGGGGACGGGGAAGACGCGGCTGCTCACCGAGCTGGCTGCGGCCCACCGGCGGGCGGGGCTGCCGGTCCTCGACAGGGCACCGGCCGGCCCCGCCGATCTCCCGGACGCCTTCGCCGTCGTGGTCGACGACGCCCACCGGCTGACCGAGGCGGCCGCGGCCGGGCTGATCGACCTGCTGCGCCACCCCGGGGCCCGGATCTCGATCGCCTACCGCCCCTGGCCGCGCCCGCGGCCGCTGACCGCGGTGCTGGCCGAGCTCGGTCCCGGCCGGCGCGCCGTCGCGCTGGGGCACGCCGACCGGGCCCAGGTCCGCACCTGGGCCCGGGAGCACCTGGGGCAGGAGGCGTCCCCGGGGCTGGTCGACGCCGTCCTGGCGCAGACCGGCGGGCTCCCCGCGCTGGTCCACCCGCTGCTGCGGTCGCTGACCCGGCGCGGGCCGGCCGCGGCGGGGCAGCCGGCCCGGCTGGGAGTGCCGGAGGAGGTCGGCGACCGGGCCCGCGCCGGCCTCGCGTCGGTCGACGAGGGGACCCGCGCGCTGCTGCACGCCGTCGCCGCCGGCGCTCCTCTGGACGACGAGGTGCTCGGCGATCTCCTGGGCGTCCCGCCGCTGGACGCGGCCGAGCTGATCAGCGCCGCGCGGGCGAGCGGCCTGCTGCTGGGCGGCGGTGCGGTGGTGCCGGTCGTCGCGCAGGTGCTGCTCTCGACCACCCCGCCCGACATCACCCGCCGGATCCGCCGGCAGCTGCTGGCGCTGCTGCTCGAGCGCGGGGAGGAACCGGTGGAGCTGGCCCGGCGGCTGGCCGCCGAGCGGGTGCGCGACCCGCGCGCGGCGCGGCTGCTGGAGCGGCACGGGGAGGCGGCGCTGGCCACCGACCCCGCGCTGGCCGGGCAGCTGCTGGGCGAGGCCGCGCGGACCGGCGCGCCGGTGGCCGGGCTGGCCGCACGCCGCGCCCAGGCAGCCGCGCTCGCCGGGGACCTGGACGCCGCGCTGCAGTGGGCCGACACCGCCCTCGCCGACCCGGCCGCTCCGGACCGGGCACGGGCGGCGGGCGTCACCGCGGCCGTGCTGGCCCAGCGGGGACTGCTCGCCCGGGCGGCCGACCTGTGCCGCCTGGCCGGCCCCGAACGGGCCGGTGCGGCGGCGCTGGCCCTGCTGGCGACCGGGGCGCCGGAGGAGGCCGACGCCGTCCTCGCGGAGGCCCGGTCGGTCCGCGGGGTGCCCACGATGCTGTCGGTCAGCGAGGAACTGACCGCCCAGGGCCTGACCCAGTCGCTGCGGACCGGCGAGAACGCCGCCGACGACACCGGCGCGGCGCTGTCCACCCTCACGCGGGCCGCGGCGCTGCTGGAGCCGGTCGGGCGCACCGCGCTGCTGGTGGACACCCCCGCTGCCCTGGCCGCCCTGGTCGCGCTGCACAGTGGCGAGCTGGCGGTGGCCGAGTCGGTGCTGCAGCGGGCGGTGGACGCCGACCTCGGCGGCCCGCCGTGCCGGCCCCGGCACCGGTTGCTGCTGGCCTGGATCGCGATGCTGGGCGGCCGCATGACCCGCGCCCGCGAGCACATGGCGACGGCCCGGGAGGGGACGGCGGCCCTGGAGCCGCGCGACGACGTGTTCCTGCAGGCCCTGGAGGTGGGGCTGGCCCGCCGCAGCAGCGACGTGCCGGCGCTGGTCCGGGCGTGGGTGCGCGCGCGGGAGGCGGTGGTCCGCCACCCGGTGGACCTGTTCACGCTGCTGCCGCTGGGCGAGCTCGTCGTCGCCGCGACCAAGCTGCAGGACGACGACCGGCTCCGCCCGCACCTCGCCGAGGCGCAGGCGCTGCTGGGGCGGTTGGGCGATCCGCAGCTGTGGGCGACGTCGCTGCACTGGAGCGGCGCGCAGGCGGCGATCCTGGCCGACGACCCGGAGCGGCTGCGGCCGCACGCGGCCGCCCTGGTCGCGGCGGCGCGGACCAGTCCCCACGCGGCCACCCTGGCCCGGGCGGGGCGGGCCTGGATGCGGGTGCTGGCCGGGGACGTCGACGCGGCCGGCGTGGTGGCGGCGGCGGAGGAGCTCACCGCGGTGGGGCTGGGGTGGGACGGGTCCCGCCTGGCCGGCCAGGCCGCGGCGCGGGCGACCGACCAGAAGGCCCGGGCGCTGCTGCTGGGCTGCGCCCGGTCACTGGCCGACAGCGCCGGGTGCGAGACCGCACCCGCGGCGCCCGCTCCCCGTCCGGCCGAGGAGGGCGCGCCGGCGCCGGTCCCCACCGGTGCGCTCAGCGAGCGCGAGCGGGAGGTGGCCCGGCTGGTCGTGGCCGGGCAGACCTACCGGGAGATCGGCGGCCGGCTCTACATCTCCGCGAAGACCGTGGAGCACCACGTGTCGCGGATGCGGCAGCGGCTGGGCGCGAGCAACCGGTCGGACCTGCTGGCGCGCCTGCGTGCCGAGCTGGCGGAGGCGTGAAGGACCTGCCTGCGCCCCCTTCAGGGGGCCGATCTGCCGGGTGAGTTCAGCGGGAGAGGACGACGCAGGCAGGGCAGACGTCGCGGGCGGCGGTCGGCCACGGCTCGTCGACGGTGACGCGGGCGAGCGACCCGCACAGGGTCAGCTCGCAGGCGCCGTCGAGCTCGGCGGTGGGGCGGTGCAGCTCGACCGCGTGCCACAGGGCGGCGGTGGGGCCGTGCGCGCGGCTGCGGGCCGGCACGACGGTGGGGGCGGGAGCGAGGGTGGAGGAGCGCATGCGGACACGGTCGGCACGGCGACTCCCCGGGGACACGGCTGCGCCGGTCCTCCTCCCTCACAGGGGTGAGAGAGACGCCCGATCGCCGGTCCGACGGCGACGCGGCAGGATGCGGGCATGGAGCTGACCAAGCAGGGCCACGCCTGCGTCGTCCTCAGCGAGGGTGACCGCCGGCTGGTCATCGACCCCGGCGCCTTCACCGACCCGGCCGTCCTCGAGGGTGCCAGTGCCGTGCTGGTGACCCACGAGCACTTCGACCACTTCGCGCCCGACACGCTGCGTGCGGCGATGGACGCCGATCCGGGGCTGGAGGTGTGGACCAACCGCTCCGTCGCCGGTCAGCTCGACGGGCTGGGCGGGCGGGTGCACGTGGTCGGCCACGGCGACGCGGTCACCGTGGCCGGCTTCGACGTGACCGTGCACGGGGAGCTGCACGCGGTCATCCACCCCGACATCCCGCGGATCCCCAACGTCGGGTTCCTGGTCGACGGCCAGGTCTTCCACCCCGGTGACGCGCTCACGGTGCCGGAGGTGCCGGTCCCCACGCTGCTGCTGCCGGTGCACGCGCCCTGGTCGAAGGTCTCCGAGGTCATCGACTACGTCCGTGCCGTGGACGCCGACCAGGCGTACGCCGTGCACGACGGGTTGCTCAGCGAGGCGGGGCTGGGTGTCTACGGCGGGATGCTGGGCGAGCGCGGCCCCGGCACGCCCACCCCCTACGGCCGCCTGGCCCCGGGGGACTCGGTCGACCTCTGAGGGTCGGCCGGGCCCCCCGGCGCACGGGTCACCGGACGGCGCGGTTGCGACCGCCCGACAGGCCCTCGGCGACGCCGATGAGCAGCACCGCGGCGATCACCGCGACGATGAATCCGAGCACGTTCAGCTCGAAGATGTCACCGGTTCCCAGCAGGCTCGCGACGACGCCCCCGATCAGCGCGCCGACGACGCCCAGGACCAGGGTCATGAGGATGCTCAGCCGCTGCTTGCCCGGCTTGATGAGGCGGGCCAGCGCCCCGATGATCAGGCCGACCACGATGAGACCGAGGATCTGCACGTCTTCCTCCTTGCGTCCTCGGGCGCGCCCCAGACGGCGCACCCGGTCGACCAGGTGGCTACCCCAAGATCACCGCGGCACACCTGCAGGTCACCCGATCGTGACCTTCACTCAGTTGGGGACAACACGTCCACGTGCGCGGACAGCTTCTCCAGCTCGCCGTCGACGGTCCGCTGCACCATCTGCCGGACCGCGCCGCGCTGCAGCCGCCGGATCAGCCGGCCGCCCTCCCGGGGCTCGTGGGTGATCGTGATGGTGACGCGGGTCGCGCCGGCGCCGACGTCGGCCAGCTCGACGCGGGTCGTCCAGGTCTCCGGGGTGAGCTCCAACCGGGTGGCGACCGCCCGCTCGGGCTCCCACTCCACGATCTCGCCCCGTGGCGCCCCGGCCGGCGGCTGCGCATCGGCCTGCAGCCGGCCCGGCACGCAGACGAACGTCGTCCCCACGCCCGGGGCGCCCGTGCCGTCGACGACGTAGGAGACGTCGCAGACGGTGCAGTACGGGGCGAGGACGGCGAGGGCGCGCCACACCCGGGCGCGGTCGAAGGGCACCTCGCGGCTGCCGCTGGCGGTGGTCATCCCCGACGACGGTAGTCGGCGCCCGGGCACGCGTTCACCGGCCGCCGACGGAGACCTCGAACTCCACCTGGCTGACGTCCGGGCGCAGCCGCGAGAAGCTGTGCACCTGCGGCTGGCCGGAGCTGTCGCGCACCGTCGTCCGGACGACGAGCAGCGGCGACCCCGCCACCACGCCGAGGACGTCGGCCTCGTCCGGCGCCGCCGTCCCGACGTCGACGACGATCCGCGCGTGAGCCAGGTCGGCGGAGTACTCGCGCCGCAGGAAGTCGTAGAGCGACCCCTCGCTGAAGTCCGCGTCGGCGGCCCGCGGGTAGGTCGAGGCGGCCATGAAGCTGTGCGCCACGTGGTTGGGCACGCCGTCGAGGCTGCGCAGCCGGACCAGTTCCACGACGTCGGTCGCGGGCTCCAGGCCCAGCTCGGCCGCGACCGGCGGCTGCACCGGCACGATCCGCTGGGTGAGCACCGTGGTGCCCACCTGGGCGCCCTGCTCGGTCATCACCGAGCTGAACCCGGCGATGCGGTGCACGAAGCTCTCGCGGTACTCGTGCCGGATGGCGGGGCGGGTCACGTAGGTGCCGCGGCCCTGCTCGCGCACGAGGTGGCCGTCGGCGACCAGGCCGTCGACGGCGCGGCGCAGCGTGATCCGGCTGACCCCGTACTCGGCGCAGAGGACCGGTTCAGGGGGCAGCAGCGTGTGCTCGGGGAGCGCGGACACCCGGCGGCGCAGGTGCTCGCGGACCGACAGGTACTTCGGTCCCGACACGGCACTGGTCACGGCAGCAAAGGTACTGGACGAGTAGACGTCTGGTCGTCTGAGACGTCTGTCTCAACCGGTCGGGTCTTCCCCCAGCAGAGCGGCCAGCCGGGCGGGGTCCGCGCCCTCCACCTCCACCACCTTGGTCCGGCTGGTGGCCCCGGTGACCAGGGCGACCTGCCGCCGCCGCACGCCGAGAGCCGCCGCCACGGCGGCCAGAGCCGCCTCGGTGGCCTGCCCCTCCACCGGCCGCGCCGCCACCCGGACGACGAGCGCACCGTCGTGGGCCCCGCCGACCGCCGTCCGGCCCGCTCCGGGGCGCACCCGGATCGTCACGCGCACCCCGCCAGTGTCCCGTGCACCCGACGGGATGAGATGGTTGAGCCGAAAGCACCATGGGGCGTCGCATCCCCGGCGCGGGATGCCCAGGGGATGGCAAGTTGTGAGCGTGTCGCAGGACGCCCGTGCCCGGCGCCGCCGGGAGACCCATCGGCGGATCTACGCCTGTGCCATGCGGCTGTTCCAGGAGCGCGGCTTCGACGAGGTCACCGTCGCCCACATCGTCGCCGCCGCGGGGGTCTCGGTCCCGACCTTCTACGACCACTACCCCAGCAAGGAGCACATCGTCCTGCCGATGCCGCAGCCCAGCGACATCGAGAAGGTGCTCCTCGCGCAGGACCCGCGACTGTCCATCGCCGAGCGGCTGCGCCAGGGGATCCTCGGCTGGCTGGCCAGCTACGAGGGGCAGGAGCGCGAGGAACTCCTCGACCGGTGGCGGATCGTCGTCCGGAACCCGGGCCTGCGCACCCGTGCGGCGACCTTCGAGCGGGCCACCGCCGAGATGGTGCTCGAACTGGTGACCGACGAGGAGGCGACCACCTGCCTCCCGGACGTCGTGGTGGCGGCGAGCCTGTCCGCCTACACCCAGATCCTGCTCCGCTGGGCCGAGGCCGACGGCCGGGTGCCGCTCGAGCAGGTCGCGGAGCAGGTGCTCGCCGCCCTGCGCGAGCTGTAGGACCAGGTCGTCTCGTCCGCTCCCGCCCGGCGGAGCCGGCCGGACGCAGAGCCGCTCAGGGCACCCGCAGCTCCACGACGGCGACCTCCGGCCGCGCGCCGATCCGCATCGGCGGGCCCCAGTAGCCGGCGCCGGTGGTCACGTAGAGCTGGGTGTCCCCGACCCGGGACAGCCCCTCGACCGCCGGCTGGTCGAGCCGGATGGCGTAGTCGAACGGCCACAGCTGCCCGCCGTGGGTGTGGCCGGACAGCTGCAGGTCGACGCCCGCGGCGGCGGCCTGGTCGACCATCCACGGCTGGTGGGCCATCAGCACCAGCGGGACGGCGTCGTCCCGGCCGTCCAGCGCGGCGTCGAGGTCGGCCCGGTGGCCGGGGACGCCGGAGCGCGCGGCCGTCCGGTCGTCGATGCCGGCCAGGTCGAAGGCGGCGCCGCCGCGGCGGATGGCGACCCGCTCGTTGCGCAGGACCTGCACGCCCAGGCTCGGCAGGTGGTCCAGCCAGGCGGTGGTGTCGACGAAGTACTCGTGGTTGCCGGTGACGAAGTAGACCCCCTGCTCGCTGACCAGGTCGGCCAGCGGGGCGACGTCCTCGCGCAGCTCGGCGACGTCCCCGTCGACGAGGTCGCCGACGATCGCCACGACGTCCGGGCGCTGGGCGTTGACCACCTCCACCAGCCGCTCGAACCGCCGCCCGCCGTAGGTCGACGACAGGTGGCCGTCGGAGAAGGTGACGATCCGCAGGCCGTCCAGCGCCGGGTCCAGCCCGGCCAGCGTCACCGGCACGCGGCGGACGACGGGCGTCGAGTTGGCCAGGTAGGCGCCGGTGCCCGCCGTCCCGAGGGCGACCACCCCGGCGGTGACGGCCAGCCCGCGGGCCAGCAGCAGCCGCCGGGACGGGTCGGGGACGTCGTCGTCCGCCGCGGCCTCGGGGAGCGTCGGTGCCGACGTCCCGGCGGCGACGGGTTCGGGCTGCGGCCGGCGGATCCGCCTCCCCAGCACCAGGCGGACCGGCTCGAGCACCAGCAGCGCCAGGAACAGGTAGAAGGCGATGCCCAGCCAGCTGAAGCCGATCCAGGCGAGCACCGTGGCGGCGGCGGAGTCCTCGCGGCGCAGGAGCACCGCCCCGGCCGGCAACAGGGCGAGGACGACGGTGGCCAGGGTGAGCCGGCGGCGGACCGGTCCCGGTCGCGTGGTGCTGCGGACCAGCCGCCACCACAGGAAGCCGTGCAACAGGACGAGGGCCAGCAGCACGACCGTGCCGAAGCCGAGCAGGCCGATGAGGGACAGGGGGGCCTCGTTTCTCGGTCTCTCGCGGAACCGGCGGGCGTCAGGCCCGGCCGGCGGCGCGGACGGCGCGGCGCAGGGACGGCTCGATCGTCCAGAACTCCGCCTGGGCGGCCGCGGCGCGGGCCTCCTCCAGGCCGTGCAGCCGGCCGTAGGTCCAGGCGTTCTCGCCCGCGGCGAAGGCGGCGTTACCCAGGCGGGTGCAGTACTCCCGGGTGACGACGGTGTCCTGCGAGGCACCCAGTACGTCCTGGACCGTCTTCATCACGTCGACCAGCTCCGCGGCGGGGGCGCCGAGCACGTCGGAGGCCACCTCGGCGGTGTAGCGGACGCGCTTGGCTGCCTTGCGGGCGTCGTGCAGCGCGTGCTCCCGGTCGGCACCCTCGAGGTCCCGGGCCCTGTCGACCGCCCGGCGCAGGCGCTTGCCGGTCCGCCGGACGGCGTCGGCGAGCACCGCCGGGGCCGGGGCCGCCGCGGCGTCGGCGAGCCGAGGATCGGCCAGCAGGGCGTCGAGGGCGTCGAGCAGGCGCAGGTAGCGGGAGTCGCTGAGGGCGCGGATGACCTTCCGCGAGCCGGCCTCGTGGTCCTTGACGGTGGTCTGCTGGATGCGGGCGACGACCGGCCCGAGCACCAGCTCTCCCGGCTGGGCCTGGGCCAGCTCGCGCAGGTGCTGGAGGGCGACCTCGCCGTCCCGGGCGGCGGACAACTGCTCGCCCACCCAGCGCAGCTCCTCGCGCAGCGGGTCCGTCTGCTCGCGGTCCAGCACCGGCCGGAAGGCGGCCGTGATGCTGCGCAGCCGGCGGCAGGCGACCCGCACGTCGTGCACGCCCTCGGGCTGTTCGGTACGGACGGCGAGGTCGGCCTCGCGCAGCGCGGTCAGCTGGGCGGCCAGGGCGGCCAGGACGACGTCCCCGGCGGAGGGCCCCTTCTTCTTGCCCTTCTTGCCCTTCTTGCCCTTCGTGCTCGTCGTGGCGGCGGGCGCCGCCGTGCGGACCCCCTCCGCCTGGACCCGGCCGTCGAGCACCCGGCCGACCTTCGACGGCACGTCCGAGACCCGGGCGCCGGCCGCGACCAGCCGTTCGGTGACCGCCTCCAGCAGGGCCTCGTCGCCGTCGACCAGCTCGACCTCGACCTCCCGCCAGGTGGTGATCGTCGCCGGCTCACCGTCGTTCGCCGCCAGTGCGGTGCCGACGACGCTGTCGTCGGCGACCTCGGCGAGCACCCGCTGCTCACCGTCGAGCAGGCGGTGCACGACGCGGCGGGTGCGGAGGGTGGCGACCGGGCCGGGGGACGCCGTCCCCAGGAGGCCGAGGACGGGTGCGACGACCGCCTTGGGCACCGTGCGGCCGGCCCGCCCGAGGGGCTGGTGCAGCTCGCGACGGGCGCCGGCGGAGGCGGGCAGCTTCACGTGCCAGCCGGCGTCCGAGCCACCGGTACGCCGCCGCAGGGTGACGCGGGAGCGCAGCAGCCGCAGGTCGGGGGTGTCGAAGTAGGTGGCCTCGAGCTCGTGCTCGTCGGGCGCACCGACCGCGGCCACGCCGTCCACCTCGAGGCTCGGCAGCCTGAAGGCGTCGTCGGCCTCGAACTTGCGCTCGATCTCCAGGTGCTCGGTGGTCACGACTGCTCACGGTAAGGCAGGTCCGGGCTGGTCAGCACTCCTGCCGACCACGGGTCCATGTTCGCCGGAGGGCCGGGCTGGGCACGCTCCCCGCGGAGGAGAGCGCCCCGTCGGGGCCTCCTGCCCGGAGGGAGCCGGCCAGAGATGTTGAGCGAGCGGGAGCTGTCGGCGGCGATCGGTGTGACGGCGTACGGGCCGGACGGACACAAGATCGGCACGGTCGAGCACTTCTTCACCGACGACCGCACGGGTGCGCCGACCTGGGTCGCGGTGTCCACCGGCCTGTTCGGGACCCGCCGCTCCGTCGTCCCGGCCGCCGAGGCCACCTTCGACGACGGGGAGCTGCGGCTGCCCGTGACGCGGGACGCCGTCCGCAGCGCGCCGCACGTCTCCGACGAGCACCTCGACCCCGACGCCGAGGAGCTGCTGCGCCGGCACTACTCCGGGGAGAGCGGAGCCGGGGAGGACGGGGCGCCGGAGGTGGGGGGCTCGGATGCCGGGAGCGCGGGTACCGGGAGCGCGGTTGTCGGGACGGCAGCCCCGGCTGCGGACGCCGCCCCGGCTCCCGCTCCGACCGGCACCTCGGTCCCGGGCCCGACTCCGGGCGCGGGGCCGGCCGTCGGCGCCGGGCCGGCCGGTGGCGCCGGGCCGGACGAGGAGACCGCGCGGGTGGGATCCACCGCCCGCGGCGGGGACACCGTCCGCGTCGAGGAGAGCGGGCGCGCCGGCGACACCGTGAGCGTGGCCGAGGCGGCGCTGGGAGGTGCTGCGGCCGGTGGGGCCGTAGCCGGAGCCGGCGGCGCGATGACCCGCAGCGAGGAGCAGCTGCGCGTCGGCACCGAGCGGGTCGCCACGACCCGCGCCCGGCTGGTCAAGTACGTGGTGACCGAGGAGGTGACGCTCACCGTCCCGATCCGCCGCGAGGAGATCCGGGTGGAGCAGGTGCCGGTGGACGCCCCCGACCCGGTCCCTGGCGAGTCCCTGGCACCCGACCGGGGCCCGGGCGACGGCGGCACGGCGTCCGGGCTGCCCGAGGAGATCGTGCTGCACGCCGAGCGGCCGGTGGTCTCGGTCGAAGTCGTGCCCGTGGAGCGGGTGCGGCTGCGCACCGACGTGGTCACCGACCAGGAGCAGGTGACCGAGCAGGTGCGGCGGGAGCAGATCGTCGTCGACCAGGACCGCCGCCCCGGCGCGTGAGCGCGTGGCCCCTGCAGGGTCCCGCCGCGAGCGTGCGAGCGGGGGGCAGGGGGTCCTTGCTCAGCTGCGGCGGTCGGCCAGGAAGGGCAGCCGCGCGCGGACGGCGGCGACCTCCGCGGGGTCGACGTCGGCGACCACCAGCGTCTCCACCCCGGCGGCCGCGGCCAGCAGCTCCCCCATCGGGCTGACGATGCGGCTGTCGCCGGCGTGCTCGGTGCCGTCGCCGGCGACGCCGACCCGGTTGCAGCCCACGACGTAGGCCTGGTTCTCGATCGCCCGCGCCTGCAGCAGCGTCTGCCAGTGGTGGCGGCGCGCAGCCGGCCAGTTCGCCGTCACCAGGTAGACGTCGGTGTCCTGCGCCGCCGCCCAGAAGACGTCGGCGAAGCGCAGGTCGTAGCAGATGAACGGGGTCACCCGCAGCCCGCCGATCTCCACGGTCAGCGGCTTCTCGCCGGCGCGGAACCGCTCGTGCTCACCGCCGTGGGTGAACGGGTGCAGCTTGCGGTAGCGGTACACCGTGCCGTCGGGACCGGCGAGCACCAGCGAGTTGTGCGGCAGGGCCGTGACTCCCCCGCCCGCCCCACCGGTGTCCGACGAGACCTCCGGGCAGCTGCCGGCCACCCACACGCCGTGCTCGGCCGCCTGCTCCTGCAGGAACCGCGACGACGGGCCGCCCTCGGGCTCCCCGATGCCCGGCGTCATGGTGAAGCCGGTGGAGAACGTCTCGCTGAGCAGCACGAACTCCGCCCCGGCGCCGACCGCGCGGGACACCTGCGGGGCCAGCCGGGCGAAGTTGGCCGCCCGGTCCTCCCAGACGATGTCGTGCTGGACCGCCGCGATCCTCATCGCTGCATCCTCCCGAGTCGCTCGACCGCCTCGCCGAGCACGTCGTCGCCCTTGCAGAAGGCGAACCGCACCAGGTGCCGGCCCAGGTGCGCGTGCGCGGGGTCGTAGAACACCACGGTCGGGATGGCGACGACACCGGCCCGCCGCGGCAGCGAGCGGCAGAACGCCACGCCGTCCCCGTCGGGCTGCACCGGCCGGACGTCGACCGTGGCGAAGTACGTCGCCTCCGGGCACACCACCGGCAGCCCGGCAGCCGTCAGGCCCTGCACCAGCACGTCGCGGCGGTACTCCAGGTCGCGGGCGATCCCGGTGAAGTACTCGTCGGGCAGCCGCAGCCCCGCGGCGACGGCCGGCTGGAACGGCCCGCCGTTGACGTACGTGAGGAACTGCTTGGCCGTGCGGACGGCGGCCACCAGCTCCGCCGGGCCGCAGATCCACCCGACCTTCCAGCCGGTGACGTTGAACGTCTTGCCCGCGCTGCCCACCACCAGGGTGCGCTCGCGCATGCCCGGGAACGTGGCGATGGACGCGTGCCGGCTCCCGGAGAAGACCAGGTGCTCGTAGACCTCGTCGGTGAGGACGAGCAGCTCGTGCTCCATCGCCAGGGCGGCCAGCGTGGCCAGCTCGGTGCGGATGAAGACCTTGCCGGTCGGGTTGTGCGGGGTGTTGAGCAGCAGCAGCCGCGCCCGCGGCGTCACGGCGGCCCGCAGCTCGGGGACGTCGAAGGTCCACGGGCCGGCGCCCGACGCCGGGGGCCGCAGCGGCACCGGCCTCGCCACGCCGCCGGCCATCGCGATGCCCGCGGCGTAGCAGTCGTACATCGGCTCGAACAGGACCACCTCGTCGCCGGGCTCGAGCAGGGCGAGCAACGCCGCGGTGAGCGCCTCCGTGGCGCCCGCGGTGACCAGCACCTCGTCGGCCGGGTCGTACGCGTGCCCGCCGAAACGCTTGCCGTGCTCGGCGATCGCCTCGCGCAGCACCGGGATGCCCGACCCGGGCGGGTACTGGTCGTGCGGGGTGCCGATCGCGGCGCGGGCGACGTCGAGCACCTCGGGCGGGCCGGGGTAGTCGGGGAACCCCTGGCCGAGGTTGATCGCGCCGCTGGCGACGGCGAGCGCGCTCATCTCGGCGAAGATCGTCGTCCCGAAGCCCTGCAGGCGGGCCGACAGGTACGGCGCGCGGGTCATGCCCCCAGCCTGGCAGACGACGTTCCACGTGGAACGCGTCCTACGCGACGCGCACGTCCTCCATGCCCTCGATGCTCACCACGTCGCCGCGACGGACCTGCCGTCCCCGCCGCTCCTCCGGCTCGCCGTTGACCCGCACCGCGCCGGTGAGCAGGACGTCCTTCACCTGGGCGCCGGTCGGGACGGCGTCGACCAGCTTGAGCAGCTGACCGAGCCGGATCGAGTCCTCGCCGGGACGCAGGTCGACGGTGCGCACGCGGCCATCCTGCCCCGGCTCCCGGGTGCTCGTCCCCCACGGCCACCCGCCCCGGCCGCGCCACCAGCGCACCGACCGCCAGCGTGCCGCCGCGCTCGCGGTGCACCGTCCGGAGTACGCCCGTGTCCCGGCCGATCCCACCGGGCTGCGGTCGGGTGACCATCACGCACCGGTCGATGGGCTTGACGACGTCCAGCTCGGCCCCGCCCAGCCGGACCCGGCCGCCGACCAGCGCGTCCTCACCCTCGCCGGAGAGGACGACGTCGGCGCGGAACCGGCGCCGGTCCCAGGTGCCCAGCGTGCCGGTGGAGACCAACGAGACGCGGGCGAACAGCAGGTCGGGCACCCGGCGGGCGGTGAGGCCGGAGCCGCTGTCGATGTCGGACAACGCCCACTGCCGGTCACCGGTCACCCCTCCGGGCCGACGTCGGCGCCGTCCAGCCGTTCCCCCTGCAGCGACTTGACCGGGTACCGCCACAGCTCCGCGACGCGCACGTCAGGCGTCCCAGGCGAGCGTCCAGGTGCCCGCCCACGCCGCTCCGGGGTCGAGGACGACGAGGTCGACGCCGTCGGCCAGGGCGTTGGGCGGGCAGGTCATCGGTTCCACGGCGACGCTGCGCCGCCGCTGGCCCTCCGGCAGCGTGTCGCCGGTGTAGACCTGCAGCCACGGCCACGACCCGTCGACGGCGAGCTCGAGTCGCCCGGCCGGGCCGGCGAGCCGCACGCGCGCCCAGCCGTCGTCGTCCCGGACCAGGTCGGTGAGCGGGGTGTCGATCGCGCGGTCCCCGATCCGGCCGACGGCCCCGTCGAAGGGCAGCCGCTCCCCCGTCGGCAGGCCGCCGTCGGTGACCAGCGCGGTCCGCGCCGGCACGGTCAGCTCGGCGTCGGCGATCCCGCCGTCCGCGGTGGCGCCGACCGCGAGGTAGGGGTGCATGCCGACGCCGAAGGGCGCCGGGTCCTCCCCGGCGTTGCGGACCCGCACGGTCACCGTGAGCCGGTCCGGCCCCAGCTCGTGGTCGACGGCGGCGGCCAGCCGGAACGGGTAGCCCGGCCGCGGCTCGACGACCGTGCCGACCGTGACCGCGTCACCGGCCCGCTCGAGGACCGCCCACGGTTGCCAGGAGACCAGCCCGTGCACCGCCGGCTTCCCCGGCGCGGCGACGTCGAGCTGCAGCTCCCGGCCGGCCCAGGTCCAGCGGCCGTCGCGCAGCCGGTTGGGCCAGGGCAGCAGCACCCCGCCGCGGCGACCGGCCGGCACGACGCCGGCCGGGTAGCCGTCGAGGACCTCCCAGCCGCCCGCGGACAGGGCCCGCAGCCCGCCGCCGCGCGGGTCCACCGCCAGCCGGGCGCTCCCAGAGGCCAGCTCGACGTCCGCCGGCTCGGTCGCCGGCCATGCACTGCTCATGGCCCCACCCCACCACGAGCGGGGCACCCGGAGGCCTCAGTCGAGGACGCGCTCGTAGTACAGGGAGCAGTCGGCGTCGGGCGCGTCGACGTAGCCGCCGAACGCCGCGATCGGCCGGTACCCGGCGCTCTCGTACAGCCCGACGGCCTCGGGCTGCCGGGGGCCGGTCTCCAGCCGCAGGGTCGTCCAGCCGCGCTCCCGCGCCACGGCCTCCAGGGCGGCGAGCACCCGGCGGGACACCCCGCGGCCGCGCGCCGACGGCACCACGTACATCCGCTTGATCTCGGCGACCCCGGGCTCGAGCGCCCGCAGCGCGCCGCAGCCGATCGCCGTCCCGTCAGGGTCGCGGGCCACGAGGACCACGCTGACGTCCGCGGCCGAGGGCGGCGTCCCCGGCTCGCCGGCCCCGTCGTAGCGGGCCCGCAGCTCGACCTGCTGCGCCGTGGTGAGTGCCCGCACCTCGGGGTCGTCCCAGGCGGCGGCGGTCACGGAGCAGGTCCAGCTGGTCACTCCCGCATCCTCACAGGCTGATCCCGTGCAGCAGCAGCGCGGCCAGCTCGCGGTAGGCGGCGGCGTCGTCCAGGCCGGTCGCACGGGCGGTGTCGCCGCGGCCGATCCGGAAGACCAGCGTGCTGACCGTGTCGGCCACCAGGGCCGGGTGCACCTCCCGGAAGCGGCCCCGGGCCACGCCCTCGGCGATCAGCTCCCGCACCCGCTCGGCGGCCCGGGCGGTGTTCTGCTCGTAGACCGCGCGGCCGGGGGCGAAGGAGTCCAGGTCCCGGTAGAACGTCGGCCCGGCCGGGGACAGCGCCCGCGCGACGGCGGTCAGGTACGCGGTCACCCGCAGCGCGGGGTCGCCCTCCGTCGCCGTCCGGGCCTCGACCTCGACGGTGGCCTTGCGGAAGAAGTGCCGGATGACACGCGCGGCGAGCTGCTCCTTGCTCTCCGCGAGGGCGTAGAGCGTGCTCTTGGAGCAGTGCAGCCGGACGGCGAGGTCCTCGAGGGTGAACCGGCTGAAGCCCTCGGCGAGGAACAGCACCTCCAGCTGGTCGAGCAGCTCCGCTCGGCGCCGGGTCAGCCGGACGTCCTCGGCGTCCGACGGCGGGACGGTACTCGTCATGGCACCTCCGGCGGCCCAGCATCCCCCTGGACCGAGAACTGTACTGCGGTACCGTCGTCAGTACTGTCTCGACGAGGAGATGCCGTGCCGGTCGACCGTGAACTGCCCACCGAGGAGGCCGCCGACCTCCTCGCCCTCACCCGCGAGATCGCCGACGCGGAGCTGGCGCCGAAGGCCGCGCAGTACGAGCGCGAGGAGCGGTTCCCCCGCGAGGTCTTCCGCCTGCTGGGCGAGGCCGGCCTGCTTGGCCTGCCGTTCGGGGAGGACGTGGGGGGCGGCGACCAGCCCTACGCCGTCTACCTGCAGGTCGTGGAGGAGCTGGCCGCCCGCTGGGCGAGCGTCGCGCTCGGCGTGAGCGTGCACACCCTCGCCTGCTTCCCGATCGACCGGTTCGGCACCGACGCCCAACGGCGCGATCTGCTGCCGGCGATGGTCGGCGGCGAGCTGCTCGGCGCGTACTGCCTGTCGGAGGCCCAGGCCGGCTCCGACCCGCGCGCCATGCGGGCGAGCGCCAAGGCCACCGACGCGGGCTGGCTGGCCAACGGCGAGAAGGCCTGGGTCACCCACGGCGGGCACGCGGACTTCTACTCGACGTTCCTGCGGACGCCGGACGACGGCCCCCGGGGCATCTCCTGCTTCCACCTGACCCCCGACCTCGCCGGGCTGTCGGCCGCCAGGCCCGAGGAGAAGATGGGACTGACCGCGTCGACCACGGCCGCGGTCCGGCTGGACGACGTCGCGATCCCGGCCGACCGGCTGGTCGGCGAGCCCGGCCGCGGGCTGGGCATCGCGCTGGCCGCCCTCGACTCCGGCCGCCTGGGCGTCAGCGCGGTCGCCGTCGGCCTGACGCAGTCGGCGCTGGACGTCGCGATCGCCTACGCCCGGGAGCGCGAGACCTTCGGCCGGCCGATCCTGGAGCACCAGGGCGTGGCCTTCCTGCTGGCCGACATGGCCGCCGCGGTCGAGTCCGCCCGCGCCACCTACCTCGTCGCCGCCCGCCGCAGGGACGCCGGCAAGCCGTACTCCCGGCAGGCCAGCATCGCCAAGCTCGTGGCGACCGACGCGGCGATGAAGGTGACCACCGACGCCGTCCAGGTCCTCGGCGGGGCCGGCTACACCCGGGACCACCCGGCCGAGCGGTTCATGCGCGAGGCGAAGGTCATGCAGATCTTCGAGGGCACCAACCAGATCCAGCGGATGGTCATCGGCCGGCACCTCGCCCAGGAGACCGCACCTCCCGCCCACTGACGCCGCCCGCGCGCGTTCCCCGTCGTCCGGGGGGTCGGATCCGTCGGTGGCCGGGTGCACGATCGCGCGCATGGCCTCGTTCTCGGACGTGGAAGCAGCCGAGCCGGAGTTCGCCGCCCGGGTTCGGGCGGCCTTCGACGCGCACCGGCACAAGGTCCTCGCCACGCTGCGCGCCGACGGCTCGCCGCGGGTGAGCGGCCTGGAGGTGCAGTTCGTGGCCGGCGAGCCGTGGCTGGCCGGCATGCCCGACTCGGTGAAGTTCGCCGACCTGCGCCGCGACCCGCGGTTCGCCCTCCACTGCGGCAGCGACGAGCCCGACACGTTCACCGCCGACGCCAAGCTCTCCGGGCGGGCGACCGAGGTGACCGACCCCGACGAGCGACGGCGGTACGCGGAGGCGGCAGGGGTCCCGGCGGAGTCGGTCGACTACGACCTCTTCCGCATCGACGTCGAGCAGGTCGTGCTGACCGCGCTCAACGAGGAGAAGACGGCGCTGGTCATCTCCTCGTGGCGGCCGGGGAGGGGCCTGACGCGCACGGAGCGCACCTGACGGCTCCCACGGGCAACCCATGACGAACGTCAGTGGACCGGGCCTCCCGCGACGGACGAGACTGGGTTCCCCGTTCCAGGAGGGTCCCGATGCCCGAGCCGCACCTGCGTGCCGCCGACACCGACCGCGCAGCCGTCGCCGACCAGCTGGGCGAGCACATGTCCGCCGGCCGGCTGACCGTCGCCGAGTACGACGAGCGCCTGGCCCGGACCTACGCCGCCCGCACCTACGGCGAGCTGGCGGAGATCACCGCCGACCTGCCGAGGCCGAAGCCGGTCCCCCCGGTCCAGCCTGCGGCCGCGGCCCCTGCCGGGCACGTCGGCGCGACGGGGATCTGCGGCGCCGGCGCGGCCTGGGGCGGCTGGGCCGGCGGTGCCGGCCGACGCGCGGCCTGGGCGAGCTGGCTGGGCACCGCCGTGATCGTGCTCACCATCTGGCTGGTCACGTCGATCGCGGCCGGGGACCTGCTCTACCCGTGGCCGCTGTGGGTGATCGGCCCGTGGGGGGCGGTGCTGCTGGCGCAGTCGATCACCGGTCGGGGGGACGACGGCGGGCGGCGGCAGCTGCCCTGACCCACCCGGGAACGAGGACGGGCCGGCCCCGAGCGGACCGGCTCGTCGTCGTGGGGGGCACGGGAGGAGTTGACGGTGCGTCATTGGGCGATTCCCCAGCGGAGCCGTTCGCTACTCCCGGCACGTTCGACACCGGCCGACCAGGCCACGGCGTTCGCCTGGTGTCGCGGTCACCATCTGAGGCCCCCGGGATCATGGCTGCAGGCTACGGTCGCGCTGGGACAGTGCCGATCTACGACGGCCGCGCACGGGGCTCCGGCGCCCGCAGACGTGGTCGAGGCGATCACGGTGCGTCCTGCCCGTTGGGGGCGTCGGCGCACAGCGTCTCCACCGTGTCCAGCAGGCGGTCGGCGTAGGCCTCGGCGACGGGCCTCACCCACGCGTCGGAGATTGTCCATCAGCCCACAAGTGCCACCGCGCTGACCAGGAGCGGTAGGACGAGCGAGGGCAGGGCCGCCCGGTGGTCGTGGGCGAGCAGCACGGCACCGAGGGCGATCGTCAGCAGCAGCGTGCCGGTGGCGACCGCGACGGCGTACGGCTTGAGGCCGGACCGCTCCCGTGCCGCGTCCGGCTCAACGCGCCGTCATCGACGACTCGATGGAACGAGCTGTCCGGCACGACACCGCCGTACCGCTGCCTCTTTCTCCACTCGTGCCTCGGCGCGGCCGTAGCCACGTCCTTCGCGCGGACCGAAGCTCCAGGACATCCCCGTCGACATCGGCTGACCGAGCGGGGCGGGGTCTCCTACGTCGCCGTCCCTTCTGCGCGGCGGTCGCCGACGGAGCCGTGCCCAGGGGGCGCGCCGGTGCGTGCGAGCAGGTGCAGTTCGCGGGCCCGTCGGACGGCCTCGTTGCGGCGGGTCGCGCCGAGCTTGCGCAGGATGCTGCGGACGTGGGTGCGCACGGTGTTGATGGAGATGAAGAGTGCGGCGGCGATCTCGGCGGTGGAGAGCAGCCCGGCGAGCAGCTGCAGCACCTCCAGCTCGCGCGGGCTGAGCTCGCCGATGATCGCCGATGGCGGCTCCGGGGCAGGTGATCCGGTGGTCGCCTCGGCCGGGTGGCGGGGTGCGGGGATGGCCGGTGCGGTGGGGTTGAGCCAGGCGCCGGCGGTGGCAAGGGGTGGATGGCCGCGCAGCAGCGGTCGCAGCCGCGGCGGCGCATCGAGGAAGGGCCGGCGCAGCCGCTCGGGTTCGGCCAGCTGCAGGGCGTTCTCCAGCGTGGCGAGAGAGGTGGCGGTGTCGCCGGCGGTGGCGAGCAGGCAGGCCCGGACGACCGCGTCCTCGACGGCGAGCCCCAGCGGCAGCGGGCCGCCGGCGTCGGCCGCGCCGGGAGCCGGAAGGACTTCGCCGACGGCGGACAGCCCGAGGGCCGTGGCGGTGGCGCGCAGCACTCGGCGCCGCGGCGAGCCGGGCGGCAGGCGGTCGAGCAGCCCCCGCGCGCCGGGACCGTCGTGGCGGGCGAGGCGGATGCGGATGGCCTCGGTGAGGACGTGCTCGCGCACCCAGCCCGGGGTCTCCACGATGTCCAGGGCCGGCTGGAGGGCCTGCTCAGCGGGGTCGAGCTCGCCGCGGGCCCGACGCAGCCGACTGTTCAGCACGGCGAGCAACGGGCCGCTGATCTGCGGGTCCGGGCGCCGTTGCGCGGCGCGGGCCAGCCGGCGGCGCGCGGTGGCGAGTTCGTGGCGGTCCACGGCGGCCCAGGCTGCGGTCATGGCCGCGGCGGGGGCCCGGTCCGGCTCCGGCAGGCGGCCTTCGTCGGCGAGGGCCTCGTAGTCGGCGGCCAGCTTCGTCGCGCGCCGCAGCCGTCCGACCAACGCCTCGAGCAGCGCCAGGTCGGCCAGGCAGCAAGCGACCAGCCGGGGTGCGTCGCCGGCGCGGCCGGCGGCCAGAGCACGCGAGAAGGCTTCCCGCAGCGCCCGTTCGAGAAGCTCGCTGGACAGCAGCGCGGTGGCCTGGCTGCGGGCGAGCACGGCGGTCAGCTCGGCTCGCCGCTGCGCCTGTCCGTCGGGCAGCGCCGCGATCAGGGGCTCAGCGGTCACGGCGGCCGCACGCACGCGATCGGTGACCGGGCCGGCGGCCGCGGCGGCGGCGCAGACGACGGCCGCGCCGATGCGCAGGGCGGGGCGGGCATCCGAATCGCCGGCGACCGCCGCGGCGGCGGTGAGATCGGGGAGCGCCGCCGGGTGATCCGCGGCGAGCGCGGCCGCGGCCCGCAGCACCGCAGCATCCGGCCCGCCCGTGCTCACCGGCGGAGCTCCGCGGACGGAGCCGCGGGCCAGCAGGTGGCCGAGCGCGAGGTCGTCGATGAGCAGCCGGGCGGCCAACTTCTGGTCGCCGGCGGCGCGGGCGTGCTCGACCGCGACCGGCAAGCGCCCCGCGGCGGCGTACCAGTCCGCGCAGAGGCGATGGCCGGTGGCGAACGCGCCCGGGTCCTCGTAGGCCAGCTGCGCCTGCAGCAGCTCGCGGAACAGGGCGTGGATGCGGTAGCCGCCGGGGTCGCCGGCGGCGCGCTCGACGAAGGCGTTTCCCACGGCCAGCCCGGCGAGGATGCGGCCGCCGCCGGGCCGGCCGGCGAGGGAGTCGACCAGTTCGGGCCACAACTCCCGGGTGGCGCTGACCCGCAGCAGGAACCGGCGCACCGGGGTCGGCTGGTGCTCGAGCACCTCGGCGACCAGGTACTGGGCGACACTGCCGTCGTCGGCGGCGAGCGAGGCGAGCAGCCGATCGGGGTCCATGCCCTGGGTGAGGGGGGCGGCGGCCAGCTTCAGCGCGGCCGCCCAGCCCTCGGTCCCCCGCTGCAGCGCCGTGGCCACGTCAGCGGCCACCGGGGCGAGTAGAGAGGCCAGCAGCTCACCGGTCTCCTCGGCGGTGAAGGCGAGGTCGTTGGTGCGGATCTCGGTGAGCCGGTCGTCGAGCCGGTAGCGGTGCAGCGGCAGCAGCGGATCGGCGCGGGCGCACAGCACCAGCCGCAGCCGCGCACCGGCGTGCCGCACGAGCAGGTCCAGGGCGCCGGTGAGCTCGCGGGCGGTGACGTTGTCGGCGTTGTCGAGGATGAGGACCATCGGCTCCGGCTGCGCGGCCAGCGCCGCGGCCAGGCCCGTCGGCCAGGCCCCCGCGGCGGGGTCGCCGGAGCCCCGCGCCGGGCGGTCCGGCAGGTCCAGCCCGGCCTGCCGGAGCGCCGCCAGGAGATGGGGCGGGAAGACGGTCGGGTCGTCGTCGCCGGCGTCGAGCGACAGCCAGGCCACGCGGCGGCCCCGCTGCGCGCGCATCCACGTGGCCGCGAGCACCGTCTTTGCCGAACCGGCGGGGCCGGACAGCAGCGTCACCGGCGTGGTGGCCACCCCGCGGGTCAGCGCCTGCAGCAGCCGTGGCCGAGGCAGCGGCGGAAAGCCCAGCGGTGGTGGGCTCAGCTTGCCCAGCAGCACCGTCCCGGTCCAGTCCGGGGCGCTGTGCTCGGGCCGGGGGCGGCGTGCCTGGAGGGTCCCCGCAGTCGCCTGGAACATCGGTCTGCTCCACTGCCGGTCGGGCCGGACGGGCGATGCGACCGGCCGCTTCTCGGGTGACTCGCCTGCCAGGCGGTGCGCCGTCATCTTGACCACAACCAATCTGTTTCGACACAGGGCCGTTGGTCCTCGGAGCGGGCACCCTCGGTCGGTGGCCGGTGCCCCGGTCCTCGGGTGGGCTCGGTCAGAGCAGCCCGAGGTCTCGGGCTCGCGGCACCACCTGCTGCCGGTTGGTGACGTCCAGCTTGGCGCGGAGGTGGTGGATGCGGGCGCGGACCGTGTTCGTGGAGATCGACATGGCCACGGCGATCTGCGCGGTCGATCGGCCGGCGGCGAGCAGGCGCAGCGCGTCGAGCTCCCGGGCAGACAGGACCGGCCTTCCGTCGTGGCGGGTGCCGTCGGATTCGGCAGCGGGCGGGTCGGGCATGGCGGCGCTCCGTTCCCCACGGTCGCACCGCACCCGGCCGCTCCCGGTCCGCTGCGACGGACTTCTGCAGCACCCCGCGGGGCCGGGCGACCGGTACGGTCGCCGCGGCTCCGGGTGCCGTCACGCTAGGAATCCGCAGTCGAGGACGCTTCACGGATGTGGTCGGCCTCTTCCGCATCCTGGCCACCGGGCGCAGCGGAAGGAGCTCACGTGGACCGCTTCGTGCGCTACGCCGCGCTGACCGGCTACCCGGAGCTCGCCCGCTCCGTCGGCCTGGACCCGGCACGGCTGATGACCGACGCGGGGCTGGACATCGCCGACCTGGCCGAACAGGACAAGTGGATCCCCGCCGTCCCGGTCGCCCTGCTGCTGGAGCGCTCGGCTGCGGAGTCCGGCGTCGAGGACTTCGCCGTCCGGCTCTCCGGCCGCCGGCGACTCTCAGCGCTGGGCCCGCTCAGCGTGGTGCTGCGCGAGGAGCCTGATCTCCGCAGCGCCCTGGACCTGCTGATCCGCTACGAGCAGGCCTACAACGGCATCCTCGACCTACGGCTGCTGGAGGCCGACGGGCTGGCCACGGTGCAGGTCTGGCTGGAGTTCGGGGCGCCGGTACCGGTCCGCCAGAGCATGGACCTGACCGTGGCCAACCTGCTCGGCGTGCTGCGCTCCCTGGTGCGCGCCGACTGGCAACCGCTGTCCGTACTCATCGCGCACCGCCCGCCGACCGACCTCGGTCTGTTCCGGCAGGTGTTCGGCCCGGGCCTGCGCTTCGACCAGGCGTTCACTGGCGTGGTCTTCTCGGCCCGCGATCTGGACCTCCCGACGGTGACCGCTGATCCGGCGCTGCGGCCCTACGCCCGCCGGCTGCTGGACACCGTGCTCCCACCACCTCCGGCGACCGCGACCGCTCAGGTCCGCTCGATGGTGGAAGTCCTGCTTCCGGCGGGGCGGTGCTCTCTGGCGCACGTCAGCCGCGCCTTGCACGTCCCACCCCGCACCCTGCACCGGCACCTGGCCGAAGAGGGAGAGAGCTTCTCGGCGATCGTGACCGACATCCGCGCCCGGTGGGCCGAGCGGTACCTGGCCACCGACGCCTACTCGCTGACCGAGATCGCGCATCTACTGGGCTTCGCCGCGCCCAGTGCGTTCTCCGTGTGGTTCCGCGGCCACTTCGGCACCACCGCGACCGAGTGGCGCCAGCGCGGCCGCGCCGGGCCCGCATCGACCCTGCGGCTGCAGCACGGGAGCGGCGACCGTGCCTGACGCCGCCGCCGACCCGCCGGTCCCCGGGGCGATCCGGGCCCACTACCCCTGGGTGGTCTTCGCGCTGGCCTTCGCGCTGCTGCTGTCGGACTTCATGTGCCGGCAGGTGCTGGCCGCGGTGTTCCCGTTCCTCAAGGCCGAATGGGCGCTGACCGACACCCAGCTCGGCGCGCTCAGCAGCGTCGTCGCGCTCACCGTCGCGGTGCTCACGGTTCCGCTGTCGGTGCTCGGCGACCGACTCGGCCGCCGCCGCGCCATCCTGGCGATGGCCGGGCTGTGGAGCCTGGCCACCCTGGGCTCGGCGCTCGCCGCCGACTACGGGCAGCTGCTCGCCGCCCGGGTACTCGTCGGCGTCGGCGAGGCGGCATACGGCAGCGTCGGCCTCGCCGTCGTGCTCGGGGTCTTCCCCGCCCACCGCCGCGCGACGCTGTCCGGGGCGTTCACCGCCGGCGCCGCGTTCGGGGCAGTGCTCGGCATCGCCCTCGGAGGCGCCCTGGCCTCCCGGTTCGGCTGGCGGTGGGCCGTCGCGGCGATGGCCGTGCTCGGCCTCGTGCTCCTCGTCCTGTTCCGGATGCTGGTCACCGACGACAAGCTCGCCCGCCACACCGTGCCCGACGCCGGCGACGGTCCGCCCGGGGACCGGCCGCGTGCGCCGCTGTCGGCGGTGCTGTCCCCGCCCGCGGTGCTGTGCACCTACCTCGGCAACGGCCTGCAACTGTTCGTCGCCGGCTCCCTGCTGGCCTGGCTGCCCAGCTATCTCAACCGCAGCTACGCGCTCCCCGCGGGGACCGCCGCCATGCTCGCCGCCGGCCTGCTGCTACTCCTGGGCGTCGGGATGATCGGCTGCGGAGCGCTCACCGACCGGCTCGCCCGCACCCGGCCGCTGCGCCGCTGGACCACCGCGATCGGCTACGCAATGGCCTCGCTGGCCCTGCTCGGCGCCGGCTTCTCCCTGCCCGCCGGGCCGGCGCAACTGGCCCTCATCGGCGCCGGAGTCCTCTTCGCCGCCGGCACCTCCGGCCCGGCCGGTGCCCTGGTCGCGGAGCTGACACCCGCGTCGATCCGGGCCAGCGCGCTGGGCATGCTGGCCCTGGCCAACAACCTCATCGGCCTGACCGCCGGCCCGGTGGTCACCGGAGCGCTCGCCGACCGGTTCGGCCTGCCGACCGCGCTGCGGCTCGTGCCGGTCGTCTCCCTCGCCGCCGTGGCCGTGCTCACCATCGGACGGCGGATCACCCCGAACCGCCCAGGCCTCGCCCCAGAACTGACACCGGCGATCGACTCGTAGTACCCCCGCTGCGGAGCCGTCGACCGTGGGACCGCCGGGGTGCCGGGCTGACGGCCGGCACAACGGTCGGTCGGGTCAGGACATCGCGGGCTCGTCCGGGGTCGGGTCGCCGCCGCCTGCCAGGACGTGGTGGTCCGATGGCAACGGGCTCAGGGCGCCGCGCAGGGCCGGCGAGGCACCGCGCAGAGTGATCCGGCGGTCGTGCCGCAGCGCCCGGCGGTAGGCGCGCCCGATGGCGCGCAGGCCGACGTGGTCGACGACCAGCTCGGTGACCTCGACCGTCCAGTGCGGCTGCCCACTGCCCAGCAGCGCGGAAACCGCGTCGTGCAGCAGGTGGGCGGTGCGCCCGTCCAGGCGTCCGGTGAGAGTCACACGCCCCTGGCTGAGGTCCAGGTGCACCGCGAATACCGGCGCGCTGCCCGCGCAGAGCTGGGGCGTCCGTCGACGGGAGGTCATGGCCGTCACCTGGGCCAGCAGGCGACGCGCCGCGGCGACGGCGCCGGCAAGGAGCTGCTCACCGGCCGTGGAAGGAGGTCACGGGTCGGCCCGCCGGCCATGCCAGCCGGGCCGGTAGTCGGGGTGCGCCGGAGAGCCGTGTGACGCTCCTGCTGACGGCTCCGGCCGGGATGGTCGCTGCCGCCACGCCCGCCCCTTTCGCTCCGCGTCGTCACCGGACGGTGCCAGGCACAAGCCGGCAGCGTTCCCCCGTAGAGTCGCGGCATTCTGGCGCGGCAACCTCCTCCACGGTGGATGATCACCTCTGCACTGCTCAGGCAGCACCCGCTGGCCCAGCCGCAGGCCGTTGACCACGTTGGCGTTGACGACCTTGAGCACCGCGTCGCAGTAGCTGGTGCGGTGGCACGGGCGGGATGAGTTCTTCGGGCATCGCCAGCAAGTGCGCGCTGGTGGGGTCCCGGCCGACGTGGCAGAGCAGCACCTCGGAGATGATCTCGAACCGCGAGGTGACGGCCGCTGCGCGGGTCGAGCGCGGGCTCGCCACCGGCCGCGGCCTTGCGGACCGCAGCGGCACCAGGCCCTGCCGGGCCCGGCAGCGTGAGCGCTCGTCGCCGCCGACGGCAGCCGCGTGCTGGGCGGGGCATCCGGTGGGCCGGCGTGGACGTCGCCGGCGGCGTCCCTGGCCCGGTCGCCGACCTCATCGCCGCTACGCCCACGCTCCAGCGGAGGATCGTCGAGGTCGATGCCGCGCTGGCCGGCCGCCCGCCGGTGCAGTGACCTGGCCGACCGGCCCGTGCTCGCATCCTGCCGCAATCAGCACCGTCGGCCCGCCCACCGGACCCCTAGCGCAAGCGGTCGCTGCTGCGAGCAGCCGACCGGTTGATGTTCGCCGACCTCGCCGTGGGTCGACAGCAGGTCGGCGTTGGGCGACAGGCTGGTGGCTCTGAGGCCCCGCCCGGTGGAGCGCCGCGGACCGATGAGGGGCCTCTGTCTCTCACCAGGCGGGGTTGCACGTCATCTTTCATGGAACACATCCGTCCGCAACCCCGGCGCCGATGCCGCTCCGGTGATGGTCGGACCGTCCCGACCGAGCCGGAGGCGACGGCATCCCGGCCGGTCCTCCGCCAAGTCTTGGTGTTCTGGCCAGGGCGCGTGGACGATGCTGTGGGCGCGCCGCGCGGCACCGCGCCGAGGCCGACGTCGATCGAGACCTACCCGACTCGTGAGCGTTCGGTCTGGCGAACGGGGCGCTCGCCCGGGTGGAAGAAGCCACCGTGCACCCCATCCCGCCCGTCACCTCCACCGCAGGCGCGCGCGGTCGCGCGCCGTGGGTCACCACACGCGACCTCGAGCTGCTCCGGCACCTCGCCGACGGGCTGTCCACCGCCCGAATCGCGGCGGCCATGTCGATCACGACGAACACCGTCCGCACCTGCATCCGCCGCCTCGAG
Source organism: Geodermatophilus sp. SYSU D00703 (assembly GCF_054050155.1). Lineage (NCBI taxonomy): Bacteria > Bacillati > Actinomycetota > Actinomycetes > Geodermatophilales > Geodermatophilaceae > Geodermatophilus > Geodermatophilus sp. SYSU D00703. Next base: position 147,068 of record NZ_JBJGYU010000002.1, read on the forward strand.
CACCGGCTGTCGGTCACCGGGCGTGCGCCCTCGTGGACTGCGCCCGCCAGCACGGTCTCATCTGGTCTCCCCCTCGCATCCGCCCTGCAGCTCGATGACGCTGGTGGCGCCGGCGGACCGGAGGTTGGACCGCAGACGCCGGGGTACCGAGGCCGCCACCGGCAGGCGATAGAGGACCATCCGAGTCCGGGGCGCACCTGCCGGTCGGGTCATGCCCGGCACGCGCCCCGTTCTCCGCAGCATCGTCGGTGCACAGGAACCGTCCGCTGAGCAGTCCCGCACCATCGGCGCGTCCACCGCGCGACCCGCCTCACAACGTGCTCCCGGGTCACACGGCCCGACGCCGCCCATCGCAACCGGAGGACACTCGTGCGCGCCGCGCCGTGGCAGCAGCAGCCACCACCCGACCTCGGCCCCGGCGTGACCACCCTCGGCCGCTGGAGTCCGGCCAGCATCGCCCAGCTCACCGCCGGCCGACTGCAGCTCGGCGCCGCGCTCCACGACGGGAGCCGGCCCGCCCGCGCCGACGAGACGGCGGTCCAGGAGCTCGTCCTGGTGTTCGAAGAGCTGGTCTCCAACGCGCTGCGGCACGGCCGACCGCCGGTGACCGTGAGCGTGACCGCCGACGACCGCTCCTGGCTGCTGCAGGTCAGCGACGCTGCCGGCGACCGGCCACCCGCCGCCGTCGACCGCGACCCCGGCCGGGGCGGGCTCGGTCTGGGCCTGGTCGCCGAGATGTCCGTCAACCATGGCTGGCGCGTGGACGTCGACGGCGGCAAGACGGTCTGGGCACGCGTGGCCTTCCGCCACCCCGCCGCGGCGGAGCAGGACACCACCGCGTCCAGCTAGCGCCGGCTGAGATCAGGCCGACCTGGCAGCTCGCTGTGAGTGTCCGTCGGCGGAACGCAGTGTCCTTCGCCGGACGGTTGTGCAGCGCGCCGCCTGCACCACCGTCGGCCCCCATTCCTACGCATTCCCTGCAGTACGGCACCCGCTCCGTACGCCGCAAATCGCGGCCCCAGACGATCAACAGGTGTCGGCCGGGCGCTGGGCGCCACGGTCCGCTGCCCGCCAGCGGCTCCTGATGCGGCTGCCGCCAGCAGCGGGCCGCGCCGGTACCGGCTCCGCGGCGGCCTCAGCCGGGGCACCAGCGAGCAGGGCACCGGGGAGCAGCTGGAGCGCGTCGGCGGCGGCGAACAGGTGCAGCTCGGCGGTGTCGATGACGACCGCGGCCTGGATGGTCGCCGGGGCGGACGTCGAGCCCACCCAGCACGGCGGGCGGCAGGGTGAGGCGCCGCTGGGCGTCGACGGGCACCCGGGTGAGAAGCGGGCTGTCGTCCCCCGCACGGACCACGTAGTGGCCGTTCTCACGCGCGCCCACCAGGAGGGTCCGCTGATCCCAGCCCAGGGCGCTGAGCGCCTTGCCCAGGCTCACGCGGTTCTGGGCGTCGATCGGAGCGGCCTGCCCGTGCCGGGTACCGCCGTCGCGGGCCGGCCCGGGGAGCGCGGTCCGCGAGGTGCACGACCGGGGCGAGCGGTTCACCGGCGCCGGGGCTGTCGGTGCGGTCGGCGTCGGATACGCCGGCGCCCCTTCCGACGTGGGTGAACGTGTCGACCCCGGGGTAGGGCGCCCGGATCCCGGCGATGCGGGCGGCGGTGCGGTAGCGGGTGTCGAGTCCGTGCGGCATGAGCGCACCGGTGTCGAGCTGCCCGGCGGGCGCAGTCCCCTCCACCGACACCGCGGCAGCCGCGGCAGGGGTGGGAGCGCCAGCCGAGGATCCGTGCACATCCAGGGAGGCGTCGGACCCTGATGAATCCGAGCTGCCCGGCGTGCGGGTGACGGCCACGGCCGCCTGTAGCTCCTGGGGGATCCCCCAGGAGCTGGTGGGCAAGGGGGGAGTTGAACCCCCACGTCCTTCCGGACACACGGACCTGAACCGTGCGCGTCTGCCATTCCGCCACTTGCCCTGGCGGAGAGAACAGTAGCAGCCCGACGAGGAACGCCTGGCAGGGGGGCGGGCCGCTCCGCACGGCTGGGGCGCCTGGGGCGCCCGGGGCGTTGCGCGACGGTCAGCCGCCGTGCACCCGGCTACGATCAACCGTGGCGGATCGAGACCACCGGGCGAGCGCAAAGGAGCGACTGTGGGTGTGCTGCAGCGCTTCGAGCGACGGCTGGAGGGGATGGTCGGGCTGGCCTTCGCCCGCATCTTCAAGGGCAAGGTCCACCCCGCCGAGATCGCCAAGGCGCTGACCCGCGAGGCCGACGAGCAACGCTCGGTGCTGGGCGAGGGCCGCGTGCTGGCCCCCAACGTCTACGACGTCCGGCTGGGCCCGACCGACTACGAGCACCTGGCCGAGTGGTCCGAGCAGCTGGCCGGCCAGCTGGCCGACATGGTCAGCGAGCACATCGAGGGCGAGGGCTACCAGGTCTTCGACGCGGTGCAGGTCCGGCTCCAGCGGGACGACGCCCTGCCCACCGGCGTGTTCGAGGTCAGCTCGCACGTCGCCGACCCGGCCCGCCCCGGCACCCGCGCCGACGAGGCCGTCTCCCCGGCGACCGAGGGCGACGCGCTCCCACCGCTGCCCCCGCTGCGCGGCCGCATGGCCACCGACACCGGCCGGCAGGTGCCGTCGTCGGTCGTGGGCCGGGCAGGGTCCAAGCCCGGCGTCACCCACGTGCTGCTGGTCGACGGCCCCGGCACGCGCCACGAGCTGACCACGGGGCGCAACGTCATCGGCCGCGGCACCGACGCCGACATCCGGCTGCCCGACACCGGGGTCAGCCGCAAGCACGTCGACGTCGTCCTCGACAACGGCACCGCGATCGCCGAGGACCTCGGCTCCACCAACGGCACCCTGGTCAACGGCCGCCGGATCACCCGCCAGCCGCTGAGCGACGGCGACGTCATCCGCATCGGCCACTCCGTCCTGGTCTACCGGCAGGACGGCGCGTGAGCCCCCGAGAGGACGGGACGTGACCGAGTTCGCGAGGTCACGGGGGAACACGGCACGGCCGGGCGCGGGGCGCACGAGCGCCGGTGAGGGCGCTCCGTGACGGCCGAGATCGTCCTGCAGATCTTCCGCTTCGGCTTCCTGCTGCTGTTGTGGCTGTTCATCTTCGCGGCCTTCCGCGTGGTCCGGGCGGACCTGTTCGGCGGCCGGGCCGGCCGGGTGGCGTCGGTGCCGCCGCGCGCGGCCGCGGCGGGCAAGCGGAAGTCCCGCGGCCCGAAGACCCTCGTGGTCACCGCCGGCCCCCTGAGCGGGACCAAGATCACCCTCGGTGACCAGCCGATCCTCATCGGCCGCGCCGACGACTCCACGCTGGTGCTGACCGACGACTTCGCCAGCTCGCGGCACGCCCGGCTGACCAACCGCGGCGGCCAGTGGTACGTCGAGGACCTCGGGTCCACCAACGGCACCTACCTGGACCAGCAGCGCGTCCAGGGGCCGCTGCTGGTCTCCCCGGGCCAGCCGATCCGCATCGGCCAGACGGCCCTGGAGCTGCGTACATGACCCCCGCCCGCACGTGCACCCCGCGGCGCGCCGGCACCTCCGGGAGCACCGTCCGATGAGCCTCGCGCTGCGCTATGCGGCCCGGTCCGACCGTGGCCTGGTCCGCGGCAACAACCAGGACTCGGTGTACGCCGGGCCCCGGCTGCTCGCCGTGGCCGACGGCATGGGCGGCCACGCGGCCGGCGACGTCGCGAGCAAGGTGGTCATCGCCGCGCTCGAGCACCTGGACGACGACGCGCCCTCCGGCGACATGCTGCAGGCGCTGCGCGAGGCCGTGTTCGACGGCAGCGAGCACCTGCGCGAGGTCATCCGCGAGTCGCCGCAGCTGGAGGGCATGGGGACGACGCTGACCGCCGTCCTCTTCGCCGGCGGACGGCTGGCGCTGTGCCACATCGGCGACTCCCGCGCCTACCTGCTGCGCGACGGCGTCCTCGCCCAGATCACCCACGACGACACGTTCGTGCAGACCCTCATCGACGACGGCCGGATCACGCCGGAGGAGGCCAACCACCACCCCCAGCGCTCGCTGCTGCTGCGCGCGCTGAACGGGCAGGAGGTCGACCCCGACCTGTCGATGCGCGAGGCCCGCGCCGGTGACCGCTACCTGCTGTGCTCCGACGGGCTCTCCGGCGTGGTCAGCGAGGAGACCCTCGCCGACGCGCTCAAGGACCCCGACCCGCAGGCGACCGCGGACCGGCTGATCGAGCTCGCGCTGCGCAGCGGCGGCCCGGACAACATCACCGTGATCGTCGCCGACGTCGTGGAGGACGGCGGGCACGACTACCCGCTGGACCCGGTCGTCGACGGCGCGGCCGGCGACAACATCGGCCAGCGAGAGGTCGACCCGCGGTCGGCCGCCGGCCGCGCCGCCCTGGCCGACCCGCCGCCGCCCCCACCGGTGACCCCGTCCTCGACCGCCACCGCGCCGCCGGCGCGCCGGCGCCGCCGCCGGCTGCTCTGGGCCCTGGGCGCGCTGCTGCTGGTGGCCGTGGCCGCCGTCGGCGCCTACGTGTGGCTGCTGTCCAACTGGTTCGTCGGCGTGCAGGCCACCTCCGACGGCGAGCAGGTCGCCGTCTTCCGCGGGATCGACACCTCGCTGCTCGGTCTCGACCTCAACCAGGTCGCCGACCTCACCGACCTCGCGGTCGGCGACCTCACCCAGGCCGACGCCACCAAGGTCCGGCGGGGCATCGAGGCCACCGACGGCGACCACGCCGACCGGATCGTCGCGATGCTGCGCGACTCCCGCCTGCCGGTCTGCCCCGACGCGGAGGAGAGCGAGCGGTCGCTGTCGACGTCCCCCAGCCCCACGCAGGCACCCGACGGCGAGGCCACGCCGTCCGAGGGTGCCGCGCCCAGCGAGTCGGCCGAGCGGACCACGGCGCAGCGGACGAAGACGCCCGAGCCCGGAGTGGACTGCCGGGAGGCGCAGTGAGCCGGCACCGAGGAGACGGCGAGGCCGACGAGGTGGTCGTGTGACCGCGGCCCCCTCCACCGACCCGCGCGCGGCCGCGGCGGGCGGCACCCCCACGCGGCGCAACACGGAGCTGGCGCTGCTCGGCTTCGCCGTCGTCATCACGCTGGCCGCGCAGTGCATCGTCGACCTGACGATCACCGGGTCGCTGCGCGCGGAGCTGGCCACCTTCGGCGGCTGGTTCACCGCGCTGTGGGCCGTGATGCACGTCGTCGTCCGGCGGTTCGCCCCGTACGCCGACCCGCTGCTGCTGCCCGCCGTGGCGCTGCTGATGGGGCTCGGGCTGACCATGATCCACCGGCTCGACCTGGCCGCCGAGCAGGTCGACGCCACCGTCACCCGGGAGGACGCGCCGGTCCAGCTGGTCTGGGCCACGCTCGGGGCGGCGCTGTTCGTGGCCGTGCTGGTCGTGCTGAGGGACCACCGGCTGCTGTCCCGCTTCGCCTACACGCTGGCCCTGGTCGGCCTGGTGCTGCTGGCCCTGCCTGCGGTGCTGCCCGCCTCCATCTCCGAGGTGTACGGCGCCAAGATCTGGATCCGCGTGGCCGGCTTCAGCATCCAGCCCGGTGAGTTCGCCAAGATCTGCCTGGTCGTCTTCTTCGCCGCCTACCTGGTCGACAAGCGGGACGTGCTCGCGCTGGCCAGCCGGCGGGTGATGGGCCTGGAGGTGCCGCGCGCCCGGGACCTGGGGCCGGTGCTCGTCGCGTGGGCGATGTCGATCCTCGTGCTGGTCTTCGAGCGTGACCTGGGCAGCTCGCTGCTGTTGTTCGGCATCTTCATCGTGATGCTCTACGTGGCCACGGAGCGGGCCAGCTGGCTGCTCATCGGCGTCGGCCTGTTCGCCGCCGGTGCCTTCCTGGCCTACCAGCTGTTCGGCCACGTCCGCGTCCGCGTCGACACCTGGCTGGACCCCTTCGCCTACCGCGACGAGGGCGGCTACCAGCTGGTCCAGTCGCTGTTCGGGCTGGGCACCGGCGGGCTGTTCGGCGCCGGCCTGGGCGGCGGCCGCCCGGACCAGGTGCCGGTGGCCAAGAGCGACTTCATCGCCGCGGCGCTCGGCGAGGAGCTGGGGCTCTTCGGCCTGGTCGCGGTGATCATCGTCTACCTGATCCTCGTCGAGCGCGGCCTGCGGACGTCGCTGATCGTCCGCGACGCCTTCGGCAAGTTGCTCGCCGCGGGCCTGGCCTTCGCCATCGCCTGGCAGGTGTTCGTCGTCCTGGGCGGCGTCACCGGGCTGCTGCCGCTCACCGGCCTGACCACCCCGTTCGTCGCCTACGGCGGGTCCTCGCTGGTGGCCAACTTCGTGCTGGTCGCCATCCTGGTGCGGATCAGTGACGCCGCCCGCCGTCCAGCTGCTCCGGCCGGGCCGCCGAAGCCGGCGCTCGGCGACGCCCCGACCGAGATCGTGACGCCGTGAACGCCCCCCTGCGCCGCGTGGCGATCAGCGTGCTCGTCCTGTTCACGCTGCTGATCGTCAACGTCAACTACATCCAGGTCGTGCGCTCCGACGAGCTGCGCAACGACTCCGGCAACACCCGGGTGCTCACCGAGGAGTACGACCGCGAGCGCGGCTCGATCGTGGTGGCCGGCACCGAGGTCGCGACGTCGGTGGCCACCGACGACCGGCTCACCTACCTGCGGCAGTACGCGCAGGGGCCGGTGTACGCGCCGGTCACCGGCTACTACTCGCTGGTCTACGGCAACGCGCAGACCGAGCGGGCGGAGAACGACGTGCTCTCCGGCAACGACGCGCGGCTGTTCGCCCGGCGCATCGCGGACCTGTTCACGGGGCGCGACCCCAGCGGCGGCGACGTCGTCCTCACCCTGGACCCGGCCACCCAGGAGGCGGCGATGTCCGCCCTCGACGGCGTCACCGGCGCGGTGGTCGCGCTCGACCCGTCGACCGGCGCGGTGCTGGGCATGGCCAGCCAGCCCACCTACGACCCGAACCTGCTGTCCAGCCACGATCCGCAGGCGATCCGGGACTACTGGGCGCAGCTCAACGAGGCCGACCGCGACCCGAGGCTGAACCGGGCGATCAGCGACAACTACCCGCCGGGATCGGTGTTCAAGGTGGTCGTCTCCGCGGCCGCGCTGGCCTCCGGGGAGTACACCCCGGACACCGTCATCCCGGCGCCGGACACCCTGACCCTGCCGGGGACGAACACGGAGCTGGAGAACTTCGGCGGCTCGAGCTGCAGCAGCACCGGCGAGCAGTCGCTGATCGACGCGCTGACCATCTCCTGCAACACCGCGTTCGCCCAGCTGGGCATCGACCTCGGCGAGGACGCGGTGCGCGACATGGCCGAGGCGTTCGGGATGGACGGCGAGCAGCGGCAGATCCCGCTGACGGTGGAGCCCAGCAGCACGGGCGACCCGGAGAACGACGCGCAGCTCGGCGTGAGCTCGATCGGCCAGCAGGACGTCCGGATGACCCCGCTGCAGGCCGCGATGGTCGCCGCCGCGGTCGCCAACGACGGCACGCTCATGCAGCCGTACCTGGTCGACCAGCTGCGCGCGCCCGACCTGTCCGTCATCGACGAGACCGACCCCGAGGAGCTGAGCGAGCCGGTCACCCCCGAGGTGGCCGACCAGCTGACCGAGATGATGGAGAGCGTCGTCACCAACGGCTCGGGGCGGGCCGCCCGCCTCCCCGGCGTCACCGTCGCGGGCAAGACCGGGACGGCGGAGAACGCCGGACCGGACCACAACTGGTTCATCGGGTTCGCCCCGGCCGACGACCCGCAGATCGCCATCGCGGTCTTCGTCGCGAACGGCGGGGGTACGGGTGGGGACGTGTCCGCACCGATCGCCCGTCAGGTCATGCAGGCGTACCTCGAGGGACAGGGCGGCTGATGGCACTCTCCACCGGCACGATCCTCGCCGGCCGCTACGAGATCACCGCCCCGATCGCCACCGGCGGCATGGGCGAGGTCTGGCGGGCCCGGGACCGCGTGCTCGACCGCGTCGTCGCCGCCAAGGTGCTGCGCAGCGAGTTCACCGGCGACCCGAGCTTCGTCGCGCGGTTCCGCAACGAGGCCCGGCACACCGCGGCGCTCAGCCACCCCAACATCGCCTCGGTGTACGACTACGGGGAGACCCAGGACGAGCGCGGCGCCCAGCTCGCCTTCCTCGTCATGGAGCTGGTCGAGGGCAAGCCCCTCGTGACGATCCTCCACGAGGAGGGCAAGCTCCCCGTCGACTGGACGCTGCACGTCCTGGGCCAGGCCGCCGACGGGCTCTCGGCGGCGCACCGGGCCGGCGTGGTCCACCGCGACATCAAGCCGGGCAACCTGATCGTGCGCCCGGACGGCGTGGTGAAGCTGACCGACTTCGGCATCGCCCGCGCGCGCGACGCCACACCCCTCACCCGCACCGGCATGGTCGTCGGCACCGCCCAGTACCTCTCCCCGGAGCAGGCGCAGGGCTTCGACGTCACCGCCGCCTCCGACGTCTACTCCCTCGGCGTCGTGGGCTACGAGTGCCTCACCGGCGGCCGGCCCTTCGACGGCACGTCCCAGGTCGCCGTCGCGCTGGCGCACATCAACCGGCCACCGCCGCCGTTGCCGGCCAACGTGCCGCCCGCGGTGCGGCTGCTCATCGAGCGCGCCCTGGCCAAGGACCCCGCCGACCGCTTCCCCGACGGCGCGGCGTTCGCCGCCGCGGTCCGCTCGGTGGCCGCGGGCAACGGGACGGCCTCGGGCAACGGGGCCGCCTCGGGCGCCGGGCTGGCCGCCGTCCCGGTCCCCCCGGTCACCGACCGCACCCAGCTCGTCTCCGACCTCGACGACGACCGCACCGAGCTGGTCCCCGACATGGCCGAGGACCGCACCCAGGTGCTCGGCGCCGCGTCGGCCGGCGGCACAGGCGGACCGGGGACGGCGCCGGGGACCATGCCCCCGCTGCGCCGTCCGGAGGACGACGACGAGGACCGCGCGGAGCGCTACGCCGGCGGTCGGCACTCGCACGCGCGGCCGTCCCGCAACCGCTGGGCCTGGCTGGTCGCCGGCCTGGTGCTGCTGGCGCTGCTCGGCGGCGGCACCTGGTTCCTGCTCGCGGGCCGCGACGACCCCGGCGCGGGCACGCCGAACGCCACGACCTCCTCGGTCCCCCCGGTCACGACCTCCGCCGGCGTCTACACGATCGACCCGGCGCAGCTCGTCGGCCGGCCGGCGGACGAGGTCCAGGCCGAGCTGGAGGGGCTGGGCCTGGGGCTGGTCGTGCGGCAGGAGCCGGCCGACGCCGCCCGGCTGACCGCGGCCGGCATCGCCCTCGACCGCGGCGACGTCGCCGCCGTCGACCCGAGCAGCGGCACGGTCGGCCAGGGCGACACGATGACGCTGTTCTACGCGCCCCAGGACTTCACCCCCGACAGCGGTGAGGAGCAGCCCTCGCAGGCGCCCGAGACCACCCAGGCCCCCACCACCACGGCCGAGCCGACCGACGAGGAGGAGACCTCCGAGGCGCCGGCCCCCACGACCCGGCGGACGACGACGCCTCCCCCGGCGGAGGAGAACGAGCCGGACCAGGACGAGCAGCAGCAGAACCAGGACGAGGAGGAGCAGGACCAGGACGAGGAGGGCAACGCGCCCGGCACGCCCGCTCCCACGTCGGCGACCGACGCCGAGCAGCTCCCCGGCGCACCCGCAGGTGGCGAGGGGGGCACGGTGCTGGGTGCGGGTGCGGCGGACGAGACGGCGTGATCGCACTCCCCCGCGCCGCCCGGGTCCGGGCCGCCGGAGCGGTTAGGCTCCCCGGCGGCCCATCCGTCCACAGCGCTCCGCCCTCCCCCTGGACGCAGGACCGCACCGCCCGAGAGGACCCCTGATGACCACGCCGCAGGTGCTCGGTGAGCGCTACGAGATCGGCGGGGTGCTCGGCCGCGGCGGCATGGCCGAGGTGCACCGCGGCCGGGACCTGCGGCTGGGCCGCGAGGTGGCGGTCAAGGTGCTGCGCAGCGACCTGGCCCGCGACCCGTCCTTCCAGGTCCGCTTCCGGCGCGAGGCGCAGGCGGCCGCGTCGCTGAACCACCCGGCGATCGTCGCGGTGTACGACACCGGCGAGGACCGCACCGCCAACGGCGCCACCCCCTACATCGTCATGGAGTACGTCGAGGGGCAGACGCTGCGCGACGTGCTCCGCCGGGAGGGCGTGCTGTCCCCGGAGCGGGCGATGAGCCTGTCCGCCGACATCTGCGGCGCCCTCGACTTCAGCCACCGCAACGGCATCGTCCACCGCGACGTGAAGCCCGGGAACGTGATGATCACGCCCCAGGGCTCGGTCAAGGTCATGGACTTCGGCATCGCCCGGGCGGTCTCGGACTCCGCCGCGACGATGACCTCCACCGCCGCCGTCATCGGCACCGCGCAGTACCTCTCCCCCGAGCAGGCACGCGGTGAGGGCGTCGACGCCCGCTCCGACGTCTACTCGGTCGGGTGTCTGCTCTACGAGCTCGTGACCGGGGCGCCGCCGTTCACCGGCGACTCGCCGGTCTCGGTGGCCTACCAGCACGTGCGGGAGGACCCGCGGCTGCCGTCGTCGATCAACCCGGCGATCCCGCCGGAGCTCGACGCGATCCTGCTCAAGGCGATGAGCAAGAACCCGGCCAACCGCTACCAGTCGGCCGCGGAGATGCGCAACGACCTGCTCCGGGCACTGGCCGGCCAGCAGGTCGAGGCCACGCCGGTCATGGGTGACGCGGAGAAGACGGCGATCATCGGCGCCCCCGCCGGCTACGGCCAGGGGGACTGGGACGACGAGGACGCCGCCGCCCGCAAGCGCAAGCGCAACCGGGTCATCGCCGCCGTCGTCGCGGCCGTGCTGCTCATCGGCGGCGTGGTCACCCTGGCCGTCGTCCTGGACTCCGGGGGCGACGACGAGACGCCGGCCGTCGCCCAGGTGGCGGTGCCCTCCGACCTGGTCGGGAAGGACGAGGCCACGGCCACGCAGGCGCTCGAGACCGCCGGCCTGCGCGTCGGCACCGTGACCACCGCGCCGAGCTCGGAGGAGCAGGAGGGGCTGGTCATCAGCTCCGACCCGGCCGGCGGCGCGCAGGTCCCCCCGGACACCCAGGTCGCGTTGGTCATCGGCGGCGGGGTCGACACCGTCGAGGTGCCGGCCGTCATCGGTCTGGACGTCGACCGGGCGCAGACCACCCTGGAGAACGCCGGCTTCCAGCGGGTCGACTCCGACGACGTGGACTCCCTGCAGGCCGAGGGCACCGTCGTCGACGTGACCCCAGGGGAGGGCAGCGCGGTCGACCCGAGCACGGCGGTGACCCTGTCGGTCTCCGACGGTGACGCCCCGCTCCCCGACGTGGTCGACCAGCAGCAGGCGGCGGCCACCCAGGCGCTGCGGGACGCGGGCTTCACCAACGTCACCCCCGAGCAGGTCGAGTCCGACCAGCCCGAGGGCACCGTCATCGCCATGGACCCCACTGCGAACAGCCAGGCGGCCGCGGGCGACGCGATCACGCTGCAGGTGTCCAGCGGGCCCGGCGAGGTCGAGGTGCCCGACGTGGTCGGCTCCACCGAGGCCGAGGCCCGCGCGGCCCTGCAGCAGGCCGGGTTCACCGGGACCGTCACGGTGGAGACGCGGGATGCCGCCGACCCCGGTGACGTCGGCGTCGTGCTCGCCGTCTCGCCCCGCGCGGGCGGCTCCGTGGCCCCCGACGGGACGGTCACCCTGACCGTCGGCGAGGAGCCGGCCGGCGGGACCGGGGAGGACGACGACGACTCCGGTCCCGGCGGGGCCGGCGGCCCCGACGACAACTGACGCGACGCACGAAGGGCCCCTCCCGCGCGGGGGGGCCTTCGTGCGTCTGCAGGGGTCGCGGCGGCTCAGCCGGGCGTGGCGACCGTCGTGAGCCGGTGGGCGGCGGCGGAGGCGGCCTCGACGACCGCGGGGTCGGGAGCCATGCCGCAGGTCTCCAGCCAGGTGGCCAGCATCCGGTGCCCGCCCTCGGTGAGCACCGACTCCGGGTGGAACTGCACGCCCTCGATGGGCAGCTCGCGATGCCGGAGCGCCATGACGATCCCCGAGGGCGTCGTCCCGGTCACCACCAGCTCGTCGGGCACGGTGTCGCGGTCCACGGCGAGGGAGTGGTAGCGGGTCGCGGTGAACGGCGACGGCAGGCCGGCCAGGACGCCCACCCCGTCGTGCACGACCTGGCTGGTCTTGCCGTGCAGCAGCTCCGGCGCCCGCACGACCTCCGCGCCGAACGCCTCGGCGATCGCCTGGTGACCGAGGCAGACGCCGAACACCGGCGTCCCGGCCTCGGCGGCGGCGCGCACCATGGGCACCGTCACCCCGGCGTCGGCCGGCGTGCCCGGTCCCGGGGAGAGCAGCACCCCGGCGACGTCCAGGTCGGCGAGCTCGTCGACCGCGACGGCGTCGTTGCGGCGGACGATGCACCGCACGCCCAACTGGCCCAGGTACTGGACCAGGTTGTAGACGAAGCTGTCGAAGTTGTCGACGACGAGGACGGGCCGGCTCACGGTCCCTGTGTACCAGGAGGGCGCCCGGCCCCCCACACGCTCGCAGGCGGGCCCTGCGCGGGGCCCCAGTGGTCAGCCGTCGGCCGCTGTGGCGTGCTGCATGTCCAGCGAACCCTCGTAGGCGGGCACCGGGACCGCGGCGCGCTCGCGGACGGCGAAGCCGAGCCCGAAGTCCTCCGCCGCCTGCCGGAACACCGCCACCTGCGGGGAGGCGGCGAGCTCGGCCCGGATCGCGGCGGCGTCACCGATGGCGGTGACCACGAACGGTGGCGAGTAGGTGCGCCCCTGCAGGAGCAGCACGTTGCCCACGCAGCGGACCGCGCTGGTGGCGATCAGCCGCTGGTCCATGATCGCGACCGCGTCGGCACCGGCCGCCCACACCGCGTTGACCACCGCCTGGACGTCGGACTGGTGGATCACCACGTCGTCGGGGCGCGCACCGATCGGCAGCGAGCCGTCCGGGCGCCGGGGGGCGTCGTCCAGGGTGATCTCCACGCCGCGACCGCTGAGGGCGACCAGCCCGGCCGACAGCTCGCCCCCCGAGCCCTCCTCCTGGGCGGCGGCGACTGCGCCGTCCCGGGACGCGGCCTCGTCGGTCAGCGCCTGCGCCTGCGCGCGCAGCCCGGCCAGCTCCTGCTGCATGGCGCCGAGCGCGTCCTCCCGCGCGGCGATGAGGCTGGAGAGCTCGGTGACCTCGCCGCCCCGCAGGTCGGTCCCCAGGGCCGTCTGGCTGGACGTGGCGAACAGCAGGCCCGCCGCGAGCGCCACCACCGGCACCAGCACCGCCCACCCCGAGGGGCGGCGGGTACCCCGAAGGGGCAGGGTGCGGGCTCCGGCCACGTCCGCAGCTTAGGCTGGAGGGCGGTCACGGCCGGGCGCGACGATCCGGCCCCGGAGGGAGTTCGCACGGTGCCCAAGTCCAAGGTGCGCAAGAAGTCGGTCTACACGCCGCCGCAGGGCACCCTGCAGTCGGGGAGGACGGCCGCCCGGGCCGTCCAGCCCAGCCCGCGCTGGTACGCGCCGCTGATGGTGACCCTCATGGTCATCGGGCTGCTGTGGATCGTCGTCTACTACGTGGCCGGCGACCAGATCCCGTTCATGGTCTCGCTGGCGGCGTGGAACTTCGCCATCGGGTTCGGCCTCATGGTGGCCGGCCTGGTCATGTCGATGCGCTGGCGCTGAGCGAGGGCTCCCTCCTCCCCACCCCTCGCACGCTCGGGGCGGTGCCCTGGAGGGGCCACACGTCACTCGCCGAGGCCCTCGTCCCCACCGGGACGGGGGCCTCTTCCGTTGTCACGGGCCGGACACCCACCGTGTTGTGCACAGGAGCCGCTGTGCACAACCCGGCCGGCGCCGTCCACAGGTCGACAAAGCGCGAACTCCCCAGGTTTGTCCACCGAGTGTGGAGAACGGGTGTTCGACCGGACGCCGCTGACCTGCGGTTTCGTCCGCCGTGGGACTCGTGTGACGAGAAGGGCAGTCGAGTAACTACACCTCTGTGACTCCATCCCCAGCTGTGCACACACCTGTGGATGAGTCGACTTGGCGGCACCGCCAGGACGGCGACCGGACCGTCCGGTACCCGGGACGACGGCCGGGAACACGCGATCTGACCACGGCAGACGTCCGTGCCGGACCGTTCGTCCCCAGACGCCGACGGCCCCCGGTCCGCAGGGGACCGGGGGCCGTCGGCTGGGGACTGTGGAGAACTCAGTCCGTGAGCAGCTCCAGGATCGTCGCGTTCGCCATCCCGCCGCCCTCGCACATGGTCTGCAGGCCGTAGCGCGCACCGGTGCTCAGCATGGTGTGGACGAGCGTGGTCATGATGCGGGCGCCCGAGGCGCCCAGCGGGTGGCCGAGGGCGATGGCACCGCCGCGGGGGTTGAGCTGCTCGGCCGGCGCCCCGATCTCCGCCTGCCAGGCCAGCGGCACGGGGGCGAACGCCTCGTTGACCTCGAAGACGCCGATGTCCCCCACCGACAGCCCCGAGCGCTGCAGCACCTTCTGCGTCGCCGGGATCGGCGCGGTCAGCATGATCACCGGGTCGTCCGCGGCCATGACCGTGGTGTGGATGCGCACGAGGGGGCGCAGGCCCAGCTCGCGGGCCTTCTCGGAGGTGGTGACCAGCAGCGCCGCCGACCCGTCGGAGATCTGGCTGGCGTTGCCGGCACTGATGACGCCGTCGGCCTTGAACGGCGTCTTCAGCGAGGCCAGCTTCTCCAGCGTGCCGCCGGGCCGCACGCCCTCGTCGGCGCGCACCACGGTGCCGTCGGGGGTCGTCACGGGGACGACCTCCTCGTCGAACGCGCCGTCGGCCTGCGCCTTGGCCGCCCGCTCGTGGGACGACAGCGAGTACTCGTCGAGCCGGGTGCGGGAGAAGCCCCACCGCTCGGCGATCATCTCGGCGCCGATGCCCTGGTTGGGGGCCACGCCGTAGCGCTCCATGAACCGCGGGCCGAGCGGGCGGCCGGTCGAGCCGTCCCCCACCGAGGAGCCCATCGGCACCCGGCTCATCGACTCCACCCCGCCGGCGACCACGACGTCGGCCTGCCCGCTCACGACGGTGGCGGCCGCGAACGCGACGGCCTGCTGCGAGGAGCCGCACTGCCGGTCGACCGTCGTGCCGGGCACCGTCTCGGGCCAGCCCGCGGCCAGGACGGCGTTGCGGGCGACGTTGTAGGTCTGCTCGCCGATCTGGCTCACACAGCCCCAGAAGACGTCGTCCACCGCGGCCGGCTCGATCCCGGCCCGCTCCACCAGGGCCTCGAGCACGTGGGCGGAGAGGTCGACGGCGTGCACGCCCGACAGCCCTCCGCCCCGCTTGCCCACCGGCGTGCGCACCGCGGCACAGATGACGGCATCTCGCATGGGTCCTCCTCGTCGACGTGGGCGGCGTCACGCCCACCGGCGATGGTAGGACGTCCACCTATCCGTCCCCAGGCCCCGTCCCGAGGCTCGCGCCGAGCGGGCGAGGCGTCTCAAGGCCTCGGTGCAGGGTCCCACCGCGAGCTCGCGAGTGGTGGGGGCAGCGAGGTCCTTGTCGGGTCCTTCTACTGGGAGGCTGGCGGCGTGGAGTGGTCGGCGCGACGGGGGGAGACGGCCGCGCTCGCCGCCGGGAGCGTCGTCCTGGCCCTGGTCACCGCCGTGCTCGACGCCCCGGGCCGGGTCCTGGTCGGCGGCGCCGCGCTGCTGCTGCTCGCCCTGGCCGCGCGCGACCTGCTGCTGCGGCCCCGGGTGACCGCCGGGCCGTCGGGCGTCGCCGTCCGGACGCTGAGCGGCCGGCGGCAGCTGCCGTGGAGCAGGCTGCGGGTGCGAGTGCGCGAGACGCGGCGGCTGGGCGTCCGCTCGCGGCTGCTCGAGCTCGACACGGCCCCCGGACCGGCCGACGACGGCGTCCTGATCCTGCTCGGCCGCCGCGACCTGGGGACCGACCCTGAGCAGGTCGCCCGGGCCCTGACCGCGCTGCGGCCCCGTCCGGAGGCTCGCCGCGAGCCTGCGAGCGGTGAGGAGGACGGGGCCCTGTGACTAACCCAGGACGACGAGCGTCGGCACGGTGAGCGCGACCACGACCAGGGCGGCGACCAGCAGCATCAGCCCCAGCACCTGGAGCTCGGTGCGGCGGCGGGCCAGCACGACGATCCCGGTGGCGACGAACCCGGCCACCAGGCCGCCGAGGTGCCCGAGCAGCGAGACGCCGGGCAGGAAGCTGATGACGACGTTGATCGCCAGGAGCGTGAGCAGGCCGCGCAGGTCCTCCCGGCGGGCGATCATCAGGACCGCCAGACCGCCCAGCAGGCCGTAGATGGCCGCGGACGCGCCCGCGACCGGACGCCCGGGCTCGCCGAACAGCTGCAGCGCCACCGCGCCGCCGAGCAGCGAGACGAGGTAGACGGCCAGGTAGCGCCAGCGGCCCAGCTGGCGCTCGAGCTCGGAGCCGAAGACCAGCAACGCGAGCATGTTGAGCGCCAGGTGCGCGATGCCGATGTGCAGGAACGCCGCGGTGATCAACCGCCAGTCCTCACCGAGCTCGACGAGGACGGGGATCTGCGCCAGCTGGACGAACAGCGGCGAGAGCTGGTTGTCCAGCGGGTTGGCCCCGGCGAGCCCCGCGGACACCGCGGTGACGACGAACATCGCGACGTTGAGCGCGATGAGGGCCACCGTGACTGCGCCGAACCGGCGGCCGGCCCGGCGCAGCAGCGGCGCCTGGCGGGGACGGCGCACCGTGGCGTTGCCCGCGCGGACGCACTCGGGGCACTGGAACCCCACCGAGGCGGGGGTCATGCACTCCGGACAGATCGGCCGCTCACAGCGGGTGCAGGTGATGCGGGTGGGCCGGTCCGGGTGCCGGTAGCACGTGGTCGTCGGGGGCGCCGGCTGCGGCTGGCCGGGACCGGCGCCCCCGTCGTCGGGGCTGGTGGTCAGCTGCGCTGCACCTCGACCGACTGCAGGACGACGTCCTCCACCGGCCGGTCACCGCGGGCGGTGCGCACCTTGGCGATCCGGTCCACGACGTCGCGGCTGGACTGGTCCGCCACCTCGCCGAAGATCGTGTGCTTGCCGGTCAGCCAGGTGGTGGGGGCGACGGTGATGAAGAACTGCGAGCCGTTGGTCCCGGGGCCGGCGTTGGCCATGGCGAGCAGGTAGGGCTTGGTGAACGCCAGCTCGGGGTGGATCTCGTCGCCGAACTGGTAGCCGGGGCCGCCGATGCCCTGACCCAGCGGGTCGCCGCCCTGGATCATGAAGCCGTCGATGATCCGGTGGAAGACCGTGCCGTCGTAGAGCCGGTCGGTGGTCTTCTCGCGGGTCTGCGGGTGGGTCCACTCCCGGCGGCCCTCGGCCAGGTCGGCGAAGTTCGCGACCGTCTTGGGCGCGTGGTCGGGGAACAGGTCGACGGTGATGTCGCCGTGGTTGGTGTGCAGCACGGCACGGCGTGCGGGGGTCGCTTCGGTCACGCCGTCCACTCTCCCACTGGTCCGCTCCCTGCGAGGAACGGGAGCGGACCGCGGCCCCCGTGCAGGGTCCCGCCGCGGGCGTGCGGGTGGCGGGGCGAGGGGGTCCTCCTACATGCGCATGCGCTCGACGACGTCCAGGTTGCGGAAGGACGCGTCCCCCTCGGTGATCTCCTGCATCCGCTTCGAGATCTCGGCCGTCACGGGGTGCTCGGAGTTGCGCATCGCCGACGCGTGGTCGGGGAAGCCGACCATCTGGACGTAGGTGTCGAGCCGGTCCCGGTCCTGCGTGACCACGATCCACCGGGCGGTCGTCTCCCGGCCCATCCGTTCCCGCCACTCCTGGCCGAGTCTGCGGAACTCGTCCAGGTCTCCGGCGCGGAACTCGATGAGCTGGACGAAGGAGCCCTCCTCCACCAGCACGGCCTCCTCGTCGCGCATGGCCGCGCGGATCCCCTCCCGCAGCTCGGCGTCGTCGGTGTGGGCGTGCGCGCTGACCGCGTGGGCGACGGCGAGCTCGAGGACCTCGTCCTCCTCGCCGGAGATCTGGACGGTGCAGTTGGCGTCGCTGGGCACCGTCCGGCAGTCGATCGTCTTCCGCGCCATGGCTGCTGCTCCTCGTCGCGAACCCTGGCCCGCCCGGCCGGTGGGCCACGAGCGGCGCCGACAGTGGCCCTGAGGGCGGGGACCGTCCAGGGACCGAGGTCCCTGGACGCGTCAGCGGGTCGACCCGGGCCGGGCGGCGGACCGCCACACCACCATCGCGCCGACCCCGGCCAGGACAGCGGGGCCGTGGATGTCCCCGAGCACCGTCAGCAGCACACCACCGGCTCCGACGGCGACGGGCAGCACCACCAACGGCGGGGGCACCGGCCCCGGGCGCGCCACCGGCACACCGCCGCCCAGACCGCCAGGCCGCCGAGCGGACCGCGGAAGCGACCGAGATGCCGCCGTCGTAGGGCTGCCAGGCCTCGCCGGCCAGGTGGCCCGCCAGCGCGCCGGCCACCCACGGCAGCACCCACCGGCGCGTGCCGGAGACGCGCTCGGCCACCGTGCCGACGACGGCGGTCAGCAGGCCGACGCCGAGGACCACCGGCCAGGGTCCGGCTGCACGAGGACCGGGGAGATCAGCCGCCACCACTGGCCGGCCGCCAGCGCCTCGGGGTCCCGCCGGACGGCGAGCCACAGGCGTGCGTCCCCGGACCGGTACGCGACGGTGCCGACGGTCCATCCGACGAGGGCGCTGATCGTGCCGACGGGCACGCGGGTCCGCACGCCCGGGAGGGGAGGCAGGAGGCCGCCCGCGCTGCGCACCGGGCCAGTCTGGTGTCGCGGCCGCTCGACAGCGGCCGAGATCGCGTACGCGGAGTGGAGACGAGGGGAATCGAACCCCTAACCCCCGCCTTGCAAAGGCGGTGCTCTGCCAATTGAGCTACGTCCCCGGATCCCGGGGCGGACCCCGGCGGGGTCAGCCGGCGGGTGCGCTCCCCGACCGGGCCCCGCGGGTGGCCTCGGCCCAGAGGTCGGCCTCGGCCCGGCCGGCCGAGCGCTTGCGGACCAGGGCGACCGCCCCGGCCGCGGCGGCGGCCAGCGCCAGCTTCTTCAGCACGCGGTGTACCTCCTCGAGGGGGGTTCCCGCCTCCGGGGAGGAGGGGGCGGAGCGGCCCCGGAGGGCCGTTCCGACGGCGCCCGGGGCGCCGGCACACGGGTGGGCCTGGGAGGACTTGAACCTCCGGCCTCATCCTTATCAGGGATGCGCTCTAACCGCCTGAGCTACAGGCCCGTGGACTCGAACAGCTTACCTGAGCTGCCCGAGGCTGTTCTCGGGGGGTCCTAGTCCCGTTCGGAGAGGGTGACCTCGAGGCCACCGACCAGGTCCGAGCACATGTTGTAGATGAACGTGGCGACGGTGCACAGCGCCGTCATCAGCACGATGTTGATCGCGCCGATGACCGCCGCGCCGCCGAACACGATGCCCGGCGTGATGACCTCGCCGCCGCCCTCGCCGCCGGAGGCGGTGCCGAGCTGGCCGAAGAGGTCGTTGAGGGTCTCGAAGACGCCGAGGCCGGACAGCACGCCGTAGAGGACGCCGACGGCCACCATCCAGATGAAGAACATCGCGATGGACAGCACCAGCGAGATCTTCAGGGCCGACCAGGTGTCGACGTGCCGAAGCTGCAGGCGGGCCCGGCGCGGACCGCGGTTGCCCTTCTGCTTGCTGCTGCTCTTGGCCGCGGGGGCGGCCTCGGCCGGGCCGGCGCCCACTCCCGCCGGGGTGCTCTCCGGAGCGGGGACGACCGCGGTGCTCGCGGCCGGTGCCGAGGTCACCGCCGAGGCGCCCGCGCCGCTCGACAACGGGCCCGGCGCGACCGGCGCCGTCCCGTCGTCGGTCGTGGCTGGCGGCGCCGGCGGGGGAGCCGTGTCGGGGATGGCCTGAGTCGCCGTCACCGGCGCCTGCGCGTCGGCCTGCGGACCGGTCGCCGTCCCCTTGGCCGAGGAGGTGTCCCCGGGCCGGGACCCGGTGCGCACCGAACCCTGCGTCCGGTCGCTCATGCGAGTCTCCCGTCCCCCAGCGGCCCTCGCCGCTGCCTCGTACCCGGGTGGCCCGGCACGCCGCCGGGGGCGCCCGGGCGCCGATCTGATGTGTGGTGGTGACACCGGACGGGGCGCGGCGCCCGTTCCCGGGGGTCCGGCCGCCGCGCCTCCTCCGTCATCGCTCCCAGACTAGGCGGAGGGCTCGTCGTTGTCCGTCGTACGCGCGATCGCCACGATCGAGACGTCTTCCGGCAAGTTCATGAGCTTGACACCCATGGTGGCGCGGTCCTTGTTGTGCCGGACGCCGTTGACCGGCGTGCGGATGACGCCACCGCCGGAGGTGATCGCGTACAGCTCGTCGCCGAGCCGCACCGACAGGGCACCCACCAGCGACCCCTTGCGGGCCTTCGGGTCGGCGGTGAGGACGCCCTTGCCGCCCCGGCCCTGCGGCGGGTAGTTCTCGATCCCGGTGCGCTTGGCGAAGCCCCGCTCGGTGGCGACGAGGACGTCGAGTCCCTCCTCGACGACGATCATCGACAGCAGGGCGTCGTCGTCGGCGAGGGAGATGCCGCGCACACCCTCGGTGGCGCGCCCCATCGGCCGCAGCGTCGCGTCGTCCGCCTTGAACCGGATCGACATCGCCTTGCGGGTGACCAGCAGCAGGTCCTGCTCCGGGTCGATCAGCGCGGCGCCGACCAGCTCGTCGCTCTCGCGGAGGTTGATCGCGATGACGCCGCCGCTGCGCGGCGAGTCGAAGTCGGTCAGCCGGGTCTTCTTCACCTGGCCGCGCGAGGTGGCCAGCACCAGGTACGGCGCGACGCCGTAGTCCTTGATCTGCATGACCTGGGCGATCCGCTCGTCCGGCTGGAAGGCCAGGATGTTGGCGACGTGCGCGCCGCGGGCGGTGCGGTTGGCCTCGGGCAGCTCGTAGGCCTTGGCCCGGTAGACCCGGCCCTTGTTGGTGAAGAACAGGATCCAGTCGTGGGTGGAGCCCACGAAGAAGTGGTCGACGATGTCGTCTTGCTTCAGCGCCGCGCCCATGACGCCCTTGCCGCCGCGGCGCTGCGACCGGTAGAGGTCGCTCTTGGTCCGCTTGGCGTAGCCGGTGCGGGTGATGGTGACGACGACCTCCTCCTCGGCGATGAGGTCCTCCATGGAGACGTCGCCGTCGTTGGCCACGAACTTCGTGCGCCGGTCGTCGCCGTACTTCTCCACGATCTCGGTGAGCTCGTCGTGGATGATCTGCCGCTGCCGCTCGGGCGAGTCGAGGATGGCCTGCAGGTCGGCGATGCGGGCCTCGATCTCGGCCAGCTCGTCCATGATCCGCTGGCGCTCGAGGGCGGCCAGCCGGCGCAGCTGCAGGTCGAGGATCGCCGTCGCCTGGATCTCGTCGACGTCCAGCAGCTCCATGAGGCCGGTGCGCGCGGTGTCGGCCGAGGGGCTGTTGCGGATGAGCGCGATGACCGCGTCGAGCTGGTCGAGGGCCTTGGCGTAGCCGCGCAGGATGTGCGCGCGCTCCTCGGCCTTGCGCAGCCGGTAGCGGGTGCGCCGCTGGATGACGTCGACCTGGTGGGTGACCCACAGCCGGACCAGCTCGTCGAGCCGCAGCGTCCGCGGGACGCCGTCGACGATCGAGAGCATGTTGCAGCCGAACGACGTCTGCAGCTGGGTGTGCTTGTAGAGGTTGTTCAGCACGACCTTGGCGACGGCGTCGCGGCGCAGGGTGATGACCAGGCGGCGGCCGACGCGGTCGCTGGACTCGTCGGCGATCTCGCTGATGCCCTGGAGCCGGCCGTCCTTGACCGCCTCGGCGATCGCCTCGGCCAGGTTGTCGGGGTTGACCTGGTAGGGCAGCTCGGTGACGACGAGCTGCACCCGGCCCCTGGCGTCCTCCTCGACGGTGACGACCGCGCGCATGCGCACCGAACCGCGGCCGGTGCGGTAGGCCTCCTCGATGCCCTCGCGGCCGACGATCAGGCCGTGGGTCGGGAAGTCGGGGCCCTTGATCCGCTCCATGCAGGCGTTGAGGGCCTCCTCGTGCTCGGCGTCCGGGTGCTCGAGCATCCAGAACACCGCGTCGGCGACCTCACGGAGGTTGTGCGGCGGCATGTTGGTGGCCATGCCGACGGCGATGCCGGCCGAGCCGTTGATCAGCAGGTTGGGGATGCGCGACGGCAGGACCAGCGGCTCCTGGTTGCGGCCGTCGTAGTTGGGCTGGAAGTCGACGGTCTCCTCGTCGATCCCCGCCATCATCTCCATGGCCAGCGGGGTCAGCCGGGCCTCGGTGTAGCGCATGGCCGCGGCCGGGTCGTTGCCCGGGGAGCCGAAGTTGCCCTGGCCGTCGATGAGCGGGTAGCGCATCGACCACGGCTGGGCCAGCCGCACGAGGGCGTCGTAGATCGCCGAGTCGCCGTGCGGGTGGTAGTTACCCATGACCTCGCCGACGACGCGGGCGCACTTGACGTACCCGCGGTCGGGGCGGAAGCCCTGGTCGTACATGGCGAACAGCACGCGGCGGTGCACGGGCTTGAGGCCGTCACGGACCTCGGGGAGCGCGCGGCCGACGATCACCGACATCGCGTAGTCGATGTAGCTGCGCTGCATCTCCTGCTGGAGGTCGACCGGCTCGACGCGGTCGCGGGCAGGGGTCTCGGTCACGGTTCAGGTCCTCATGGCTTGGTGCGGAGGTGGCGACGGCGAAGGGGTGACCCCGTGCAGAGGCTCACCGCTCGCTCGCGGTGAGCCTCTGCACGGGGCCTCTCTCACACATCGAGGAAGCGGACGTCCTTGGCGTTGCGGGTGATGAAGCTGCGGCGGGCCTCGACGTCCTCGCCCATCAGCACGCTGAACAGCTCGTCGGCGGTGGCGGCGTCCTCGAGGGTGACCTGCAGCAGGATGCGGGTCTCCGGGTTCATGGTGGTCTCCCACAGCTCGGTGGCGTTCATCTCGCCGAGCCCCTTGAACCGCTGGATCATCTCCTCGCGGACCTTCCGGCCCTCCTGCTTGCCGGCCGCGACCAGCGCGTCCCGCTCGCGGTCGGAGTAGGCGTACTCGTCGCCGTGCTTGCCGCCCCACTTGATCTTGTACAGCGGCGGCTGCGCGAGGTACACGTGGCCGGCCTCGACCAGCGGCCGCATGAAGCGGAACAGCAGGGTCAGCAGCAGCGTGCGGATGTGCTGGCCGTCGACGTCGGCGTCGGCCATCAGCACGATCTTGTGGTACCGCAGCTTCGACAGGTCGAACTCGTCGTGGATGCCGGTGCCGAACGCGGTGATCATCGACTGGACCTCGTTGTTCTTGAGGACCCGGTCGATGCGCGCCTTCTCGACGTTGATGATCTTGCCGCGGATCGGCAGGATCGCCTGGAACATCGAGTCGCGGCCGGACTTGGCCGAACCGCCGGCGGAGTCACCCTCGACGATGTAGATCTCGGAGTTGCGCGGGTCGGTCGAGCGGCAGTCGGCCAGCTTGCCCGGCAGCGAGTTGTTGCTCAGCAGGTTCTTGCGGGCCAGCTTGCGGGCGTCCTGCGCCGCACGGCGGGCACGGGCGGCCGACGAGGCCTTGTTGATGATCGTCTTGGCCTCGGTCGGGTTCGCCTCGAACCAGTGCGCGATCTGCTCGTTGCAGATCTTCTGGACGAAGCCCTTGACCTCGGTGTTGCCGAGCTTGGTCTTCGTCTGGCCCTCGAACTGCGGGTCGCCGATCTTCACCGAGACGATCGCGGCCAGGCCCTCGCGGATGTCCTCGCCGGTGAGCTTCTCGTCCTTGGGCTTGAAGAGCTTCTTCTCCTCGGCGTACCGGTTGACGATCGAGGTGAGCGCGGTGCGGAAGCCCTCCTCGTGGGTGCCGCCCTCGTGCGTGTTGATCGTGTTGGCGAAGGAGTAGACCGACTCGGAGTAGGCGTCGGACCACTGCATCGCGACGTCGACGCTCATCCGCATCTCGTTCTTGCCGACGCCCTCGGCACCGAAGCTGATGATCGAGCGGTGGATCGCCGTCTTCTTGGCGTTGATGTGCTTGACGTAGTCCTCGAGGCCGCCGTCGTACCGGTAGGTGATCTCGGTGGCCTCGAACGCCGCCGCCTCGGCACCAGGCTCCGGCGCGGCCTCGGCGAGGGTGACCTCCTCGCCCATGCCGGTCTCGGCCTTGCCGTGCCCGGGCCGCTCGTCCCGCAGCACGATGGTCAGGCCCTTGTTGAGGAAGGCCATCTCCTGCAGCCGGCGGCTGATCGTGTCGAACGAGTAGGTCGTCGTCTCGAAGATGGAGTCGTCGGCCCAGAAGGTGATCTGGGTGCCCTGCTTGGTGGTCGGGCCGACCTCCTCCAACGGGCCGGGCTTGGCCATGTCGTAGCGCTGGTGCCACTCGGTGCCGTCCCGCCAGATGCGCACGTCGAGCGCGGTGGACAGCGCGTTGACGACGGTGACGCCGACGCCGTGCAGACCGCCGGAGACCGCGTAGCTCTTGCCGTCGAACTTGCCGCCCGCGTGCAGGATGGTCATGACCACCTCGACGGTGGGCCGCTTCTCCACCGGGTGCACGTCGACCGGGATGCCGCGGCCGTTGTCCTCGACCCGGACGCCGCCGTCGGCCAGCAGGGTGACCCTCACGGTGTCGCAGTGGCCGGCCAGGGCCTCGTCGACCGAGTTGTCGACGACCTCCCACACCATGTGGTGCAGGCCCCGCTCACCGGTCGACCCGATGTACATGCCGGGACGCTTGCGGACGGCCTCGAGACCCTCGAGGACGGTGATGGAGCTGCCGGAGTACGCGTTGTCAGTCTGAGGTCGAGCGACCACGTGGGGCCCTTCTGTCGCGCAACCGGCGCACGGCTCCCCCGCGAGCGGCGGGGGGCAGGACGGCGTGGAGAGGCACTCAGCCGGTTGCTGGGGGTTCCTGCTCTCCAGGATACCGGGTGGTACGACAGGAATGCCGCCGTCCACGCCCTGAGGAGGGATCTGCGCCACTCGCGACTCCTCCGCCACCCCCGATGGTGCCCCCCGGGTCGACACGCCGTCGCTCGCGCGTCTGGCGGCCTGTCCGAGGCACCGTCGCGAGCTCGCGAGGGGCGGGGAGGACGGGGTCCTCCTTCAGTTGACGGGGCCCCCCTTGGTGAACCGGTCGGGGTCCAGGGGCGGGACGGCGGGGCCGGTCCGGCGGTTGATGAGCACCGTGACGCCCCACAGCACGACGCCGATGACCAGCAGCACCCCGGCGATCCGGTACTGCTCGGGAGGCCGGCCGGCCCACGGCGTGGCGAGGAAACCGCAGGCCAGGGCACCGATGACGGGCAGCACGGTCGGGGTGCGGAAGTGGTCTTCGTCCACCCGGTCCTTGCGCAGGACCAGGACGGCGACGTTGACGACCGTGAAGACGACCAGCAGCAGCAGCGCCGTCGTCCCGCCGAGGGCGGGCACCGCGCCGACGAAGGTGATCAGGCCGAAGGCCAGCGCGGTGGTGAACAGGATCGCGGTGGTGGGGGTGCGGCGCCGGGCGTGCACCCTGCCCAGCAGCGGCGGCAGCACGTGCTGGCGGCTCATCCCGTAGACCAGCCGGCTGGCCATGAGCATGTTGATCAGCGCCGAGTTGGCGACGGCGAACATGGTGATGACGCCGAAGATGCCGATCGGGAAGCCGGGGGCGCCGGCCTGGACCACCTGCAGCAGCGGGGTGTCGCCCTCGCTGAGGTCGCCGGCCGGCACCAGCGCGATGGCCGAGATCGACACCAGCACGTAGATGAGCCCGGTCAGGCAGAGGCCGGCGAGCAGCACCTTCGGGAAGATCCGCCGCGGGTGCTTGCACTCCTCCGCCATGTTGACCGAGTCCTCGAACCCGACCATCGCGAAGAACGCCAGGCCGGTCGCCGCGATCACCCCGCCGACGACCGAACGGTCGCCGGTGTCGAACTCGGTCACCCGGGAGAAGTCCCCCTCCCCCAGGCCCAGCGCCCAGGCGCCGACCCCGATGACGATGAGCAGGCCGGACAGCTCCACGCAGGTCAGCACCACGTTGGCCTTGACGCTCTCGCCCACGCCCCGGTGGTTGACCAGCGCGACCAGTGCCATGAAGCCGAGGCCGATCAGGGTGATCCCGATGCCGTCCTCGATGCCGAGCCCGAAGACGCTCGCCGCGTTGGCGCTGAACGCCCGGGCGGCGGTGGATGCCGAGGTGATCCCGGAGCTCATCACGGCGAAGGCGACCAGGAACGTGACGAAGTGGATGCCGAACGCCTTGTGCGTGTACAGCGCCGCCCCCGCGGCCTGCGGGTACTTGGTGACCAGCTCCAGGTAGCTGAAGGCGGTGACCAGCGCGACCAGGAACGCGACGAGGAACGGCAGCCACACGACCCCGCCGACCTGCGCGGCGACCTGCCCGGTCAGTGCGTAGATGCCGGTGCCGAGGATGTCGCCGACGATGAACAGCAGCAGCAGCCCGGGGCCCATGACCCGCCTGAGGGTGGGCTGCCCGTCCTCGGTCCGTTCCGGTGCCTCGGTGGCGTCGGCCATGAGGGCCTCCTGCTCGACTGGGAGGGCCCTCCTGCCCCCGCCGCGCGCACGCTCGCGGCGGGCCCCTGCAGGAGGGCCACGAACGACTGCACTGCCCCTGCACGCCGATCGTGCTGGCTGCACGGAACGCGCGCGACCCGAGCGGGCAGGCCCCGGCGGCCGGAGACTGGGGCATGGCCGAACCCGCCGCCGTCCCGAAGACCTGTCTCGTGACCGGTGCCACCGGCTACATCGGGGGCCGGCTGGTGCCCGAGCTGCTCGCCGCCGGCCACCGGGTGCGGGTGATGACCCGCTCGCCGGAGCGGCTGCGCGACCACCCGTGGGCCGGGCGGGTGGAGATGGCCCGGGCCGACGCCGGGGACGCCGAGGCGGTCGCGGCCGCCTGTGCCGGCGTCGACGTCGTCTACTACCTGATCCACGCCCTCGGCAGCGGCCCGCGCTTCGAGGAGACCGACCGGCGGACCGCCCGGGTGATGGCCGACGCCGCGCGCGGGGCCGGTGTCGGCCGGCTGGTCTACCTCGGCGGGCTCGAGCCGCGCAACGAGGAGCTCTCGCCGCACCTGCGCTCCCGCGCGGAGGTGGCGGAGATCCTGCTGGGCTCCGGCGTCCCGACCGTCGTCCTGCGGGCGGCCGTCGTCCTCGGCTCGGGGTCGGCGTCGTTCGAGATGCTCCGGTACCTGACCGAGCGGCTGCCGGTCATGGTGACGCCGCGGTGGGTGCACAGCCGCATCCAGCCGATCGCCATCCGCGACGTCCTGCGCTACCTGGTGGGCTGCGCGACGCTGCCGCCCGACGTCTCCCGCTGCTTCGACATCGGCGGTCCCGACGTCATGGACTACGCGCAGATGATGCAGCGCTTCGCGGTCGTGGCCGGTCTCCCCCGGCGCCGGATCCTGCCGGTGCCGTTCTTCACGCCCTCGCTGTCGAGCCACTGGGTCGGGCTGGTCACGCCGGTGCCGGCCGGGATCGCCCGCCCGCTGGTGGAGTCGCTGCGCAACACCGTCGTCTGCGGCGAGCACGACATCGCCCGGTACCTGCCCGACCCGCCGGAGGGGCTGCTCGGGTTCGACGACGCGGTGCGGCTGGCGATCCAGCGCACCCGCGACTCCGCCGTCGCCACCCGATGGGCCTCCGCGTCGGTGCCCGGGGCGCCGTCCGACCCGCTGCCCACCGACCCCGACTGGGCCGGCGGCAGCCTCTACGTCGACGAGCGGACCCGCGGGACCGACGCCGCGCCGGCCGACCTGTGGCGGGTGGTCGAGGGCATCGGCGGGGAGACCGGCTGGTACTCGTTCCCGCTGGCCTGGGAGGTGCGCGGCTGGCTGGACCGGGCGGTCGGCGGGGTCGGCTTGCGGCGCGGCCGGCGGTCCCCGCGGGACCTCTACGTCGGCGACGCCCTGGACTTCTGGCGGGTCGAGGAGCTCGACGAGGGCCGGCTGCTGCGGCTGCGCGCTGAGATGCGGGTGCCGGGGCTGGCCTGGCTGGAGTTCCACGTGGAACAGGAGGACGGCCGGACCCGGCTGCGGCAGAAGGCCACGTTCCGGCCGCACGGGCTGTTCGGCCACCTGTACTGGCGGGTGCTGGTGCCCTTCCACGGCCCGATCTTCGGGGGGATGGTGCGCAACATCTGCCGCGCCGCGGGGAAGGGGACGGCGGCCGCAGCCGGCGAGCAACGCACCCGGGCGGCCTGATCCGTCCGACTCCCGGCCGACCCCGCGATGACACCGTCGGACTCCCGGGTGAACTCGCGGCCAGGTGCCGTCCCTCGCGGCGTGGAGCCCCGCCCGGCACTCGATCGCGGGAGCCTCCGGCCCCCACTCCTCGCACCGCCCCGCAGGGCGGCTCACCCCGAGCGCCGGAGGTGGGCTACACCAACAGCTGGGCGGCGGCGAGCTCGCGGTAGAGCGGGCTGGTCTCCACGAGCTCGCCGTGGGTGCCGCGGGCGACCGCCCGGCCGCCGTCGAGCACCACGATCTGGTCGCTGTCGAGCACCGTCGACAACCGGTGGGCGACCACCAGGAGCGTCCGGTCGGCCGCGGCCGCGCCCAGCGTGCGCCGCAGCAGCTGCTCGTTGCGGGCGTCGAGGCTGGCGGTGGGCTCGTCGAGCAGCAGCAGCGCGGGGCGGGCCAGCAGCGAGCGGGCGATGGCCAGGCGCTGGCGCTCCCCGCCGGAGAGGAGCACCCCCTCGTCGCCGACCGGCACGTCCAGCCCGCGCGACGAGCGCTGCACCACGTCGGTCAGCCCGACGTCGGCCAGCACGGCCCACAGCTCCGGGTCGGTGGCCCCGGGTGCGGCCAGCAGCAGGTTGTCGCGCACGGACCCCGCGAGCACCGGCGCCTCCTGCTCGACGTAGCCCAGCCGCCTGCGCAGCCCGGCCCGCGGCAGGTCCCGGACGTCGGTGCCGGCCCACCGGATCGCCCCGCCGGTCAGCGGGTAGAACCCCTCGACCAGCGCGAGCACCGTGGACTTCCCCGCACCGGACGGGCCGACCAGCGCGACCCGCGAGCCGGCGGGCACGGCCAGGGACACCCCGCGCAGCACCTCGGTGCCGTCCGGGTAGGCGAAGGTCACGTCGTCCAGCTCGAGCAGCGGGACGCCGGGCCCCGGGGGTGACACCGGGACGGCGCGCGTCGCGGCGGCGCGCTCGGGCCGGGCGTCCACCTCGGGCGGGAGGGCGAGCACCTCCTGGATGCGGGCCAGCGCGCCGAGGCCGGTCTGGAGCTGCGTCCACGCACCGATGGCCTGACCCAGCGGCATGACCAGCAGGAACAGGTACAGGATGAAGGCGACGAGGTCGGCGACGGCGATCGAGCCGGTGGCCACGCGGTACCCGCCCAGGCCGAGGACGGCGAGGAACGCGCCCTGCACGGCGATGGACCCGGCCGGGGAGACCAGCGCCTCGAGCCGTGCCACCCGCACGCCGGCCGCGTAGGCGCGGCCCGCGCTCGCGCCGACGACCTCGACCTCGCGCTCGGTGGCACCGCTGGCGCGGATGGTGCGGACCGCCGACAGCGCCCGCTCCACGGCGGCGGACATCGCGCCGACCTCCTCCTGCGCCTGCTGCGACAGCCGCCGCACCCGGCGGGCGACCGAGGCGACGACGGCGACGCCGAGGGCGACCGCGACCACCGTGACCAGCAGCAGCCAGCCGTCGACCAGCGCCATCGCCACGAGGGCACCCACGCCGACGACGACCGAACCGGCGATGTCGACCACGCCGGCGGTCACCGTGGCCCGCAGCAGCGTGGTGTCCGCGCCCATCCGGGACATCAGGTCGCCGGTCCGCCGCCGGTCGTACTCGGCGATGGGGAGCCGCAGCAGCCGGTCGGCCAGCGTCCGGCGGGTGGAGAGCACCACGCCCTCCCCGGTGCGCTGCAGCAGGAACTGCTGGAACGCGCTCAGCGCCGAGGCCGCCACCAGCACGGCGAGCAGCACCAGCACCGGCGGCCACAGCGCCCGCCCCGCACTGACGGCCGCGATGACGCCGGCGACCAGGGCCGGCTGGGCCAGCGCGCCCGCCGCCGCGACCAGGGAGAGCGCCGCGGCGCCGACCAGCGGGCCGCGGTGCGGGCGCAGCAGCGGGAGCAGTTCGCGCAGGCCGACCGCCGGTGCGGGCGGGCCGGCCGGCGCGCTCACAGGACGACGGCGAGGGCGCCGACGATCGCGGTGAGCAGGCGGGCGTGGTGCTCGATGAGCTCGGGGCGCTGGCCGTCGGGCCGGATCGCCGCTACGTAGCCACCCGCCATCCCACCCCTGCTGGCCCCCGCGGCGGTCCAGAACTCGTCGCCGTCGTCGGTGTTCAGCAGCAGGCCGCGCACGGTGGCGTCCTCGACCAGCCGCCGGGTCGCCGGCCCGTCCTCGGCGGCGAGCAGCACCCACCGGGCGTCGAACTCCGGGTCGCCGCTGGGCACCTGGACCAGCCCGCCGGTGCGGTGCTTCCAGAACCGGGCCGGGGACAGCCGCAGCGCCGGGACGGCGGCCAGCACCGGCGCCGCGGTGATCGCGTACTCGGGGACGACGGTGCGCCCTGACACGTACAGGACGTCGAAGGCGACCAGCTCGAGCGAGCCGTAGCGCCCGCGCATGACGCCGGCCGGCCGGTGGTCCTTCGTGGCGCGGACCGGCGCGGTGCGCACCAGCTCGGCGAGGACGGCGTCCTCGGGGCCGGTGCCGTCGGAGATGTCCCAGCCGTGCTGGAGGGCCCAGCCCTGCGCGCCGACCGGGTCTCCCTGGTAGGCGAAGACCCGCTCGACCTCGCCGGGGGTGCGGGGACGGCGGCCGCCGAACAGCCCGCCGCGGGCCGGCGGTGCCTCGGCCGGCGGCGCACCGGGCGGCGGCTGCCAGCCCGCGGGCTCCCCGGACGGCGGCTGCCAGGTCGGATGGGGCTGGGTGGGCTGGTGCTCCGCCTGCGGCGACGCCGGGTGCTCGGGGTGGTCCCAATCGGGCCGGGTCGGCCGCTCGGGCTGCGCCGGTGGCAGGTCCCAGCCGGGGGGCTGCCAGGGCGCGGGCTCCTCGCGCGGCGGCTGGGACCCGGCCGGGTCGCCCCCGCCGAGGTGGGTGGGCTCGCGCCAGCCGCTGCCCTCCTCCGGGCGGTCCTCGAAGCCGTCGCGGTCGCGGTCACGGGGGCTGGTCATCGCTGCATCGTCCTCCCGGAGCGGCCCGGCGGTGGCGGGGCTCCTATCCGTACGTGTCCCGGGGCCCCCGCGCCCCGCGCACCGACCGCGGGCCCTTCTTCCAGCTGGGGGCCGTCGGTCCGACAACGCGCAGGCGGGTCACGACGTCCCCGCCGACCGAGGCGCGCAGCTTGCCGAGGATCGTCGGCGCGAGCAGCCGCAGCTGGGTGGCCCAGGCCGTCGACTCGGCGACGACGAGCAGCTCGCCCTCGGTGAGGGTCTGCGGCGTGCAGTGCGCGGCGATCTCCGGCCCGACGAGCGCCGACCAGCGGCCGAAGACCGCACCGACCCTGGTGTGCTCGGTCCAGTCCTGCGACTGCACCAGCGAGTCGACCAGCCGGCCCAGCGGCTGCGGGTCGTCGTCCCCGGGCCGGGGGCCGGTCCAGCTGCGGCGCGGCCCGGCGATCCGCCGTCGGGTGGGCCGGGGGCGGGCCGCCGAGGCCGCGCGGGCCGCCTCGAGTGCCGCCCGCGCGATGTCGCTGGGCCGCGCCGGCCTCTCCTCGTTCACCGTCCACCTCCGCCGGTCCGCCCGTCGCCGGACGGCCCACCTTCCGTCGCACCGGCGTCCGCACCGGTGGGAACGCGCTCGACTCTCCGGCAGGACACTGGTCCAGCCGGGGCGCCGTACTGGCCGATCGCCTCACACGCCGTCCCCTCGCGGTAGACCGGCCGGACGACGCGCAGTTCTCGGGCGCAGATGGCGACGTCGTGCGACAGGTGCCACAGGGCGACAGCACTGACCGACCGGCCCTCCAGCGGCAGCACGGCGATCGACTCGCCGGCGGTCAGCTCCACCGGCCAGGGCGTGGGCGTCCAGTGGTCGTCCCCGTCCCCGGCGGCGGCGATGGTGGTCGCCGCGCCGCCGACGAGGTCGTAGTGGACGAGTGCGAACAGCGTCGGTCCCTCGACCGGAGCGGGCAGCGAGTACGTGAAGGAGTCCGCCCCCGCCGAGGTGGACAGGCATGCCGCGCCGTCCGGCCGGATGACGCGGGCCTCCTCGCGGAGTGACACCGGCCGCACCCGGCCCCGGTCGTCGAGGACGACGAACCGACCGCGGGGCGGTTGCGGCTCCCAGCCTGGCTCGAACAACGGCAACAAGGCCTCGTGCCGGCCGCGGTCGGCGGCCCAGACCGTGGCCACCGACGCAGGGGCGCGCAGGGGCAGGACGGTGACGTCGGGGCGGGTCCACTGCCCTCGCCCGTCGAGCACCTCCTGCAGGTAGGCGTGCGCCTGGCGTGGGCCGGCCCACTTCCGGTCGGCGTGCACAGCCCCGGTGGCGACGACGGCGGCGACGGTGAGCACCGCGGGGACGACCGCCCGCCGCGGAGTCGCAGGCCGGCCCGTCGCGGACACCTCGCCGGCCGGTCGGGTGCGACCGAACTGCAGGTGCGCCATGGCCAGCAGCGTGGGGACGACGACGTAGGCCACGTTGTGCAGACGGAGCGCGGTCCACTCGGCGTTGGCGTCGAACAGGATGGGGCTGAACACCAGGAAGCCGTAGTACAGGAGGAAGGCGAGCACCAGGTACAGCAGCGGGCTCGCGTTGGTCCGGCGGCGCGCGACGAGCAGGACGGCGGCCGCGGCGAGCAGGCCGGCGACGACCAGCTGCGCTGTGGCGGAAGGCAGCTGCTCCGGGGCGTGTCCGGCGAGCGCCGGGAACAGGACGCCGGTGCCGACCCCTGACAGGACCCGGCCGACCGTCGTCAGGGACGGCGTCGTGTCCCCCCACGCGTAGAAGGTGCGCAGCAGCACGGCCGCGACCGCGGCGATGGCGGTCATGGCGGCGAGCGGCACGGCGGCCTCACCGAGGACGCGCAGCCGCTGCCGCCACGGTCTGCCCGCTGTGACCAGCAGGAGGTCGGTCAGCACGATGAGCGGCAACGCGAACGCGGGCCGCTCCTGGACCAGGAGTCCCAGCGCGAACAGCAGCACGCTCCCGGCGTGCCAGCGGCCCGACCGCCGGTTCAGCGCGCGCAGGTGCGCGGCGAGGACGGCGTAGGTCGCGATCAGGGCCAGCAGGATGTGCACAGCGGTGTCCATCCAGATCGCCGAGTCGAGCACCGCGATGGAGAAGCCGGTCAGGGCCACGACGAGGACGCGCCGGACAGGGGGCAGCCGCAGCTCGTGGCAGACCCACAGCACGGTCAGCGCCAGCAGGGACACCAGGCCCGCCGCGACCGCCGCCCCGAGGGTCAGGTCTGCGTCACCCCACTCCAGCAGGGCCAGGTGGGCGAACCGGTTCACCGGGGCGAAGTGGCCGAACAGGTTGAAGCCGAGCAGCTCCCAGCTGAGTCCCTCCTCGCGGACGACGGCGAACTGCCAGAGATCGTCGTTCAGGAAGTGGAACGCCGTCCGCGCGTGGAGGAAGGCCACGCCGCCGACGGCCGCCACCACGATCGTCTCGGCGACCGCCGCCGAGAGGCACCGCCTCGTCGGGCGGGCGGGCGGGTCGTCGGGAGTCGAGCGCCGGGGCGGCTCCTCCGACGTCACCGACGTGGTCCGGGTCATGCCGCACCGCCGTCCGACGTCACCGCGCCCTCCTCGAGCACCGCGCCGTCCACGCCCCCATCCTCGGCACCCGGGCTCGCCAGTGGAACCGCTTGGCCGCCGGCGACCTGGACGACGGTGCGGCGCAGCTCGGCGGGAACGTCGTCGAGCACGGCCGCGGTGATCAGCGTCTGCTCCGCGGACCGGGCCACCGTCGCCAGTGCCGCGCGCCGCTCGGCGTCCAGGGTGGCGAAGACGTCGTCCAGCACGAGGATCGGCTCGTCGCCGTCGGCCCGGAGCAGCGCGAAGCAGCCCAGCTTGAGCGCCAGCGCCAACGACCAGGACTCCCCGTGACTGGCGAAGCCCTTGGCCGGCAGCGCGCCGAGGGAGATCACCAGGTCGTCGCGGTGCGGACCGACCAGCGTCATCCCCCGGTCGACCTCCTCGGCGCGGCGCTCGGCGACGCGTTCGCGCAGCGCCGTGCTCAGCTCCGCGACGTCCGGGAGCCGGGCCTCCGGGGCGAGCGCGGTCCCGTCGCCGGCCAGCGGCACCGTGCTCGCGTAGCCCAGCGCGGCGACGGCAGCGTCCGGGCCGGCGACCCTCGCGTAGGCGCGGGCGACGTGCGGGGCGAGATCGGCGACCAGCCGCAGCCGGGCCGCGAGCAGCTGCCCGCCGAGGTCGACCAGGTGGCCGTCCCAGACGTCGAGGGTGGCCAGCGCGTCGCCACGGGCCAGCCGGGCGGTCTTGAGCAGGGCGTTGCGCTGCCTGAGCACCCGGTCGTAGTCGCTGCGCACCCCGGCCAGCCGCGGCGTGCGGCTGACCAGGAGGTCGTCGAGGAACCGCCGCCGCTCGGCGGGGTCGCCGCGGACCAGGACGAGGTCCTCGGGGGCGAAGAGCACGCTCTTCACCAGGCCGAGGAGTTCCCGGGGGCGGGGCAGCGGTGCCCGGTTGACCCGCACCCGGTTCGACCGGCCGGGGTTGACCTCGATCTCGACGAGCAGCTCGCGGTCGTCCCGGCGGAGCGCCGCGCGGACCACCGCGTGCGCCGCGCCCTGCCGCACGAGGGCGGCGTCGCCGGTGACGCGGTGGCTGCTCATCGTGGCGAGGTAGCCGACGGCCTCGACCAGGTTGGTCTTGCCCTCGCCGTTGCGGCCGACGAACACCGTCGGACCCGGCCGGAGGGCCAGGTCCACCCGGTCCCAGTTGCGGAACGAGCCGAGCTGCAGGTGCCGGACGTACACCTGTCAGGCCCCCGAGGGGCAGAAATGGCCACTTCTGCCCCTCCGAGAGGTCGAGAGGAGCGTGATCACGCGGGGCGCTCGGCCTCCTGCGCCCGGACGGCGTGGACCGCGTGGCCGCCGAACTGCTGCCGCAGCGCGGCGACGGCCTTCATCGTCGGCGAGTCGGTCTGCCGGGAGGAGAACCGGGCGAACAGCGAGGCGGCGATCGCCGGCATGGGGACGGCGTTCTCGATGGCCTGCTCGACGGTCCACCGGCCCTCGCCGGAGTCCTCGGCGTAGCCGGTGATCTCCTCCAGCCCCGGGTCCTCCTCCAGCGCGCGGACCAGCAGGTCCAGCAGCCAGGAGCGGATGACCGTGCCCTGCGTCCAGGACTTCACGACGCCGGGCACGTCCTCGATGAGGTCGACGGCGGCCAGCAGCTCGTAGCCCTCGCCGTAGGCCTGCATCATCGCGTACTCGATGCCGTTGTGGACCATCTTCGAGAAGTGGCCCGCGCCCACCGGCCCGGCGTGCACGAACCCGGCGCCGGGCAGCTCCTGGCCCGACTCGTCCTTGGGCGCCGGGGGCTTGAGCGCGTCGAAGACCGGCTGCACCTTGGCGACGTCGTCCTTCGTGCCGCCGACCATCAGCGCGTAGCCGTTCTCCAGGCCCCAGACCCCGCCGGAGACGCCGGCGTCGATGTAGCCGATGCCCTTCTCGCGGCACATCACGTCGTGGATCTGGTCGTCGGTGTACTTCGAGTTGCCACCGTCGACGATCACGTCACCGGGGCTGAGCAGCTCGGCGAGCTCCTTGACCGTCGCCCGCGTGGGCTCGCCGGCCGGCACCATGACCCACACGACCCGCGGCGCCTGCAGCGTCTCGACCAGCGCGGGCAGGCTGTCGACGTCCCGCCGCTCCGGGTGGTGGTCGAAACCGACGACGTCGTGCCCGGCGCGGCGCAGCCGCTCCCGCATGTTGCCGCCCATCTTGCCCAACCCGATCAGCCCCAGCTGCACGACGACGTCCTCTCCTCGGGGGTCCTCGGTCCCATCGTGGTCGTCCGGCGCACCCGCCGCGCGTCGACCCCGGTGGCCCTCCTGCGGGGCCCGCCGCGAGCTCACGAGCGGTGGGGCAGGAGGGTCCCCGTCTCAGCCCGGCAGGCGCACCGGCATGATCAGGTAGCGGTAACTCCCCGGCCGCTCGGCCGGGCGGGCCTCCCCCTCGTCGTCGGCCGCCGGCTCCTCGACGCCGGAGAGGACGGCGGGCTTGAGCGGGCTGGTGAAGTCCATCCGCGCCCGGGTGGTGTGCACCGAGGCCAGGCCGTCGAGCAGGAACGTCGGGTTGAAGCCGATGGTCAGCGGCTCCCCCTCGAACTCGACGTCGCAGCGCTCCTCGGCCTGCCCCTCGTCGTCGGTGCCGCCGGCGCGCAGGGTGACCTGACCCGGGGTGAACTCGCAGCGCAGCGGCGTGCCGCGCTCGGCGACCAGGGCCACGCGCTTGGCGGCGTCGGTGAACAACCCGACCGGCAGCGTCGCGTTGGCGTGCGACTCGTTGGGCATGATCGCCCGGTACTTGACGAACTCCGCGTCGAGCAGGCGGGTCGTGGTCTGCCGGTCCTTGCCCGACAGGCCGAGGATGCCCTCGCCGGAGCCGCCGGAGGAGAGCGAGATCGTGATCTCCGGGCCGCTGGTCAGCGTCCGGGCGGCGTCGGCCAGCGTGCGCGCGGGCACCAGCACCGCCGCCGACAGGCCCGGGGTCTCCGGCCGCCAGGCGAACTCGCGCACCGCCAGCCGGTAGCGGTCGGTCGCGGCGAGGGTGACCAGGTCGTCCTCGATCTCCAGCCGGACGCCGGTGAGCATCGGCAGCGTGTCGTCGCGGCCGGCGGCCACCGCCACCTGCCCGACCGCCTCGGCGAAGACGTCGCTGTCGACCACACCCGCCGACGACGGCATGGCCGGCAGGGACGGGTAGTCCTCCACCGGCAGCGTGGGCAGGCTGAACCGCGCGTTGCCGCAGGTGATCGACAGCCGCGGGCCCTCGGCGGTGATGTCGACCGGGTGCGGCGGCAGGGCGCGGGTGATCTCCGCCAGCAGCCGGCCCGGCACCAGCGTGCGACCGCTCTCGGTGGCCTGCACGTCGACCTCCGCCCGGGCGGAGACCT
Organism: Geodermatophilus sp. SYSU D00703; assembly: GCF_054050155.1. NCBI lineage: Bacteria > Bacillati > Actinomycetota > Actinomycetes > Geodermatophilales > Geodermatophilaceae > Geodermatophilus > Geodermatophilus sp. SYSU D00703. Next base: position 184,085 of record NZ_JBJGYU010000002.1, read on the forward strand.
CGTAGTCGAAGCCGGAGACCGACAGCTGACTGCCGTCCACCTCCAGCAGGATCCCGGCCAGGACCGGCACCGACGGCCGGGGCGGCAGGCTGCGCGCCGTCCAGGCGACGGCATCGGCGAGCACCTCACGTGCCACCCGGAACTTCATGACCTGATCCACCCCAGCTTCCGTACTCCTCCTACTGCGGCCCTCATCGTGCCTTCTACCGGGGACAGAGGGGTAACCGCTGTCCCTCCGACGGACCGCTCCCGCCCCTCGAGCCGCAACTTCCCCACCCCGAATGTGGTTCGAGAATGCCTCGATCTATCTCCCTCATCTTCGTCATCACTGGTGTGGAACCTGGGGATCGAGGCCCTTTCCGCAGGTCAGCCCCGAAGTCGACATGTTGGCCCGCTGTGGGTGGGCGAGCGCCGGCTGTTGTCGACACGTGGACATCTCGACGGTCGTGCACACCGGTCGCCGTCCGTCCACGTCCTGTCCCCCGGTCCGTCCCGTCTCCGTCCCCACTCCGTACCCAGCCCCGGCGGCCGGGGCCGGCGACGGGACGGCCTCTCACCTGCGACGACGAGGGAAACTGCAGGTCAGCGAGCTGAGGGCGCGAATCACACGGCCTCGGGGATCCGGCCTCCGACTGCGCAGGTCGTGACCCCGTGTGAGCGGACGGCGTGAGATCTCCCCAGCCTGTGCACATTCCTGGGGACAACTCGTCGACGAGTCGACCGAGGTCACCGGTACGGGGGACCCGCAGGTCACCATTCCCGGGGGGACGACGCACACACGACGACCCACAGGTCTGTGGACAAGTCGCCCCACGGGGATGAGGAGTGGGGACGTGCCGTCCTGGCGGAGGGTGCGGGACGAGGCGGCGGGGACGTGGGCAGCGGCTCGGAGCCAGTGCAGGACGGCCGTTGGCAGCGGTGGCGTCCGGAGGACGACGACGACCCCGCGGTGCGGTCCGGAGGGCCGCAGCGTCACCGCGTCAGGACCGGGCGCGGCTCTTGATGCGGGCGGTGAGCTCGGTGACCTGGGTGTAGGTGGCCCGGCGCTCGCTCATCAGGTTGGTGATCTTCTTGACCGCGTGCATGACCGTGGTGTGGTCCTTGCCGCCGAAGGAGGCACCGATCCGCGGCAGGGACAGCTCGGTGAGCTCCCGGCACAGGTACATCGCGATCTGCCGGGCGTTGACCAGCGTGCGGCTGCGGTTGGAGCCCTGCAGCTCCTCCATCGTCACGGAGAAGTACTCGGCGGTGGCGGCCATGATGATCGCCGCGGTGATCTGCGGGCCCTGCTCGTCGCTGATCAGGTCCTTGAGCACCAGCTCGGCCAGCGGCAGGTCCACCTGCTGCTTGTTCAGCGACGCGAACGCGGTGACCCGGATGAGCGCGCCCTCGAGCTCGCGGATGTTGGTCTGCACCTTGCTGGCGATGAACTCCAGCACCGCGTCGGGTACCTGCAGCCGCTCGCCGTAGGCCTTCTTCCGCAGGATCGCGATGCGGGTCTCCAGGTCCGGCGCCTGGACGTCGGTGATCAGCCCCCACTCGAAGCGGGTGCGCAGCCGGTCCTCCAGCGTCGTCAGCTTCTTCGGCGCCCGGTCGGAGGTGATGACGATCTGCTTGCTGGCGTTGTGCAGCGTGTTGAAGGTGTGGAAGAACTCCTCCTGCGTCCGCTCGGCGCGCTCCAGGAACTGGATGTCGTCGATGAGCAGGAAGTCGATGTCCCGGTAGCGCCGGCGGAAGTCCTCGGCCCGACCGGAGTGCACCAGGTTGATGAACTCGTTGGTGAACTCCTCGGTGCTCACGTACCGCACCCGCACGTTGGGGAACATCCGCGCCGCGTAGTGGCCGATCGCGTGCAGCAGGTGGGTCTTGCCCAGCCCCGAGTCGCCGTAGATGAACAGCGGGTTGTAGGCGCGGGCCGGCGCCTCGGCCACCGCGACCGCCGCGGCGTGGGCGAACCGGTTGCTGTTGCCGATGACGAAACTGTCGAAGACGTACTTCGGGTTCAGGCTCGGGTCCTGGGTGCCGGTCGGCGCGCGCCGGTCACCGAACAGCGGGACCGCGTCCCCTCCGCGCGCGGCCGGGGTCCGGCTCTCCCCCCGGCGGCCGCGACCGGAGGGCGCCCCCGGCTCCTCCTCCGGTGCGCCGGTGTCCAGGTCGAAGGGCAGGACGGCGGCGCCGTCGTCGCCACCCCAGTCGCGCGGCGCGCGCCCGCCCCGGGCGGCCGCGCGGCGGGCCGGCGGACTCCAGTCGGTGGGCGCCCACTCCTCCTCGACGCCTCCGGCCGGGGGCTCGGCGACGGCCTGCCGTTCGGCGGCGTCGCGCTCCCAGGTCAGCGGCGAGGTGACGTCGGCGCGCACGCCGAACGCGCTGCGCCCGTCGTCGGCGCGGTCCCGGGTCTCGCGGTCCTCCTCGGCGCGGTGCGCCTCGACCGCCGCCCACGGACGCCGCGTCGGGACCTCCGGGCGCGGCGGCTCGGGCTCGGCCGGGCTGTCCTCCACCTGGACGGCGACCCGGATGTCGCGGCCCAGGTGCTCGGACAGCGCCTCGGCGAGCACGCGGCGCATCCGGGACTCGAGCACGGTCTGGGTGAACTCGTTCGGCGCCGACAGCACCGCGGTGTCCTCGAACACACCCACGGGGCGGGTGAGGTTCAGCATCGCGTTCTGCTGCGGGGACAGGCTCGTCGCCAGCCGCTCGCGGATCTGGTCCCAGACCGTCGCCAGGTCCACCGTGGCATCGGCCATGACCGTGTCCTCCCCAAGCCGTGTGTGCCTCGCCCCTCCCGGGACCGCCGCTGCCGGGGTCCGTCGTCCCCCGGTCAGTCCCCCGCTGTGGACATCCGGACACACTCTGTCCACACCAGTGTCCACAGGCTGTGCACGACCGGCGACACACAGGCCCGACACCCGATCGGGTGAACGGGGCAGAGGCGTCATCGCTGGTCGGGAGGTCGTTCTGGGGGTGGTTCGGAGGGCGGGGTGGTCGGTCGACCGAGCGGGGCGGCCCCTGCGCCGGACGCGGGTGTCCGGTGTGGAGCGACGGCGACGCTAACAGCCTCGTCCACAGCCCGGCAACGACGCCGCCGCGCGGAGCGCCCCCCGGTCCCGGCGCGTCGCTGCCCTCCGCGGCCGGTCCTGGTGGACCCTGGCCGATCGGCGTCCGACCGGACCCTCCGGCGGGCACGGATCCTCGGCTATGCTGGCGGGAGTCTGTGGACGGGGAGCCGGTACCGCCGAGTTCCACCCGTCCCTCCGCGCGTGCCCGCCCACCGGTGGGTGCGCACCGTCGACGTCGTGTAGTGGGAGTACCTCGTGAGCAAGCGCACGTTCCAGCCGAACAACCGCCGCCGGTCCAAGACCCACGGCTTCCGGCTGCGGATGCGCACCCGCGCGGGCCGGGCGATCATCGCCGGCCGTCGGCGCAAGGGGCGCGAGAAGCTCTCCGCCTGAGGTGCTGCCCGCGCAGGCACGCCTGCGCCGGCGTCCGGAGTTCACCGCGGTCGTCCGGTCCGGCAGGCGCGCCGGACGGCCGACCATGGTGCTCCACTACCTCCCCGAACGGCCCGTGACCCCGACCCCCGGCAACACCGGGAGGGACGGCGGTCCACGGGCCGGCTTCGTGGTCGGCAAGGCCGTGGGCAACTCCGTGGTCCGGCACCGTGTAACCCGGCGGCTGCGAGCGGTGGTCATGGACCAGCTGCACCGGCTCCCGCCGTCGGCCGACCTGGTCGTGCGCGCCCGGCCCGAGGCCGCGACCGCCACCTCGGCGGAGCTGGGCCGCGACCTGGCCGCGGGCCTGGACCGCGTGCTCGGTGTGCGGGCGCGCGCCTCGTGACCACCGCTCCGGGCATCGCCGATCCCGCCGCGCGCGGGCGGGTCGGGCGTGCGCTGCTGGCCGTGGTGGGCTTCTACCAGCGGGCGATCAGCCCGGCGCTGCCGCCGCGCTGCCGCTTCGCCCCGACCTGCAGCGCCTACGCCGCCGAGGCGATCGCGGTGCACGGCGCGGGCCGGGGATCCTGGCTGGCGCTGCGCCGTCTGCTCAAGTGCGCGCCCTGGCACCCCGGTGGCTTCGACCCGGTGCCGCCGCGCAGGACACCACCCGAGACCGACCGAGCTCACCCTCCGGCACCCCGCCGGGCCGCGCAGCAGGAGGCTGGCGTTGCTTGACTGGCTGTACACCGCCATCTCCTGGGTCATGGCCCAGTGGCACTCGCTGTGGGACTGGGTCCTCGGTGACCCGGCCGCCGGGACGGGCCTGTCCGGCCTGGCCTGGGCGCTGTCGATCGTCTTCCTGGTCGTCACCGTCCGGCTGATCCTGTTCCCGCTGTTCGTCAAGCAGGTCAAGTCGCAGCGGGCGATGCAGGACATCCAGCCGGAGATCCAGCGGCTGCGGAAGCAGTACGGCAGCGACAAGCAGGGCTTCAGCCAGGCGATGATGGCGCTGCAGAAGGAGCGCGGGGTCAACCCGCTGGCCGGCTGCCTGCCGATCCTGCCGCAGATCCCGGTCTTCCTCGCCCTCTTCCACGTGCTGCGCCGGCTGGCCCCCAATGCGCCCGGCCTCTACGGCTGGAGCGACGAGCTCACCGACGAGGCGGCGCGCGCGCCGTTCTTCGGGGCGCCCATCTCCTCCTCGTTCAACATGACCGGGGCCAAGGAGGAGGCGATCCTCGCGCTGCCGGGGGTCAGCTACACGAGCATCCGGATCGTCGCCTTCGTGCTCATCGTGATCATGTGCACGACGACGTACGTCACCCAGAAGCAGACGATGAAGCGCTCGGGCCCGGTGGAGGGCCAGGCCGCCACCGTGCAGAAGCTGCTGCTCTACGGCATGCCGATCAGCCTCTTCGTCACCGGCTTCTTCTTCCCCATCGGCGTCCTCCTCTACTGGTTCACCAACAACCTGTGGACGCTGGGGCAGCAGTTCTTCATCCTGCGCAAGATGCCCCCGCCCGGGTCCGCGGCCGCCAAGGCCAAGGCCGCGGCCGACAAGCCGGCGATCGACCCGAAGACCCTCGCGCCCAAGCCCGGCGCCAAGCCGGTCCGGCCCAAGCCCGGTCGCCCCGCGGCGCCCGAGTCGACCGTCGACGCGACCAACCCCACCGGCGACACCACCCCGGCTGGGGGCACCACCCCGGCCGGGGGCACCGGCCCAGCCGACGGCGTGCAGCCCCCGGGAGCCACCGCCGCCGGGTCGAACGGCCAGCCGCCGGGCGCCAAGGGCCCCGGCGGGAACCGGCCCCGCGGCGGTGGCGCGCGCGGCGGCAGCCAGGGCCCGGCCAACCGGGGGAAGCGCAAGCGCCGCTGACACCGCCGGCGTCCGCAGCGGACGCCCGCCGGCCATCGACCACCGGGGAATCCCGGACGCCCGCACCGACTGGGAGGAAACGCGATGAGCGCCCCGCAGCACCCCACCGACACGGCCGAGACCGCTGCCACGGCGGAGGCCACCTCCGGCGCCGTCCTCAGCCCCGTGCCCGACGCGGCCGGCGGACCGGCCCAGCCCGACCTGCCGGACCCGGACGCCGACGGCGCGGACGCGGTCGTCGAGCCCGCGGACGACGAGGACGTCGAGGGTGACGACGACGCCGAGGACGAGGACGGGGACGGCGAGGACGACCTGCTCGTCCGCGAGGGCGACGTGGCCGGCGACTACCTCGAGCGGCTGCTCGACATCCTGGACGTCGACGGCGACATCGACCTCGACGTCGAGGGCGACCGGGCCTCGGTCGCCATCGTCGGCGGCGACCTGCGCGACCTCGTCGGGTCGGACGGCTCGGTGCTGGAGGCCCTGCAGGAGCTGACCCGCCTGGCGGTGGCCCAGTCCACCGGGGTCCGCAGTCGGCTGATGCTCGACATCGGCGGCTACCGGGCCAAGCGCCGGGCCGACCTCACCTCGCTGGCGGCCGAAGCGGCCCGGCGGGTGGCGCAGAGCCGGCAGCCGGAGCGGCTGGTCGCGATGAACCCGTTCGAGCGCAAGGTCGTCCACGACGTCGTCGCCGGGATGTCCGGGGTGCGCAGCGAGTCGGAGGGCGAGGAGCCCAACCGCCGGGTCGTCGTCCTCCCCGACAGGTGAGCGAGCTTGCGAGCTCACCCCGAGAACACGGCAGTGCCGCGCGCGTGACCGACGAGCGCCGGCGAGGAGGTCACGCGTGCGGGCCGGTCACTCCCGACGCCGGAGCCCCTCCCGTCCCGCCGGCCCCACCGACCGCGCGCACCGTCTTCGGGGACGCGCTGCCCGACGCCGAGCGCTACGTCGCCCGGCTGGCCACCGACGGCGTCGTGCGCGGCCTGATCGGGCCGCGCGAGGTGGCCCGCCTGTGGGAACGGCACGTGCTCAACAGTGCGGCAGTGGCCGAGGCCGTTCCGGCGGGGGCCCGGGTGGTGGACGTCGGCAGCGGAGCCGGGCTGCCCGGGGTGCCACTGGCGCTCGCCCGGCCGGACATCGCCCTGACCCTCGTCGAGCCGATGGCCCGGCGGGTCGAGTTCCTGGAGGAGGTCGTCGCCGAGCTCGGCGTCCCGTGGCGGGTGGTCCGCGGCCGGGCCGAGGAGCGCTCGGTGCGGGCGGCCGTCGGCCCGGTCGACGTCGTCACCGCCCGGGCGGTCGCTGCGCTGCCCCGGCTGGTCGCCTGGTGCCGCGGCCTGATGCGGCCCGGCGCCCAGCTCGTCGCGCTCGTGGGCGCCCGCGCGGTCGAGGAGGTGCCGGGGCTGGTGCCCGAGCTCGAGTCCGCGGGGATGCGCGACGTCCACGTCCGGGCTGTCGGCGCAGAGCTCGGTGAGGCTGCCACTACCGTGGTGGTGATGACGCGTGGGGCACGGTGAGCCCTGTTCCACGTGGAACCCGTACCACTTCCCGAACCCGTTCCACGTGAAACGGCTCGGCAGGAAGGACCTGCGATGACCGACCCCGGCCAGCGGCTGCGCTCCAGTCTCGCCGCCGACCAGGCGGCCGGCGCCGGAGCGGACTTCGACAGCCCGATCGCGATGGAGGCACTGCGCGCCACCCGGGTGCTGCACGCGGCCAACCAGGAGCCGTTCCCCGTCCCGGGTCGGATCCGGGTCATCACCATCGCCAACCAGAAGGGTGGCGTCGGCAAGACCACCAGCGCGGTGAACCTCGGCGTGGCCCTGTCCCTCTACGGCCTGCGGACGCTGGTCATCGACCTGGACCCGCAGGGCAACACGAGCACCGCCCTCGGGGTCGAGCACACGGTGGGGACGCCGTCGGTCTACGACGCCCTGGTCAGTGACAGCTCGCTGTCGGAGGTCGTCCACCCGACGACGGCCAGCCCGCTGCTGCACTGCGTGCCGGCGACCATCGACCTGGCCGGCGCCGAGATCGAGCTGGTCTCCGTGGTGGCCCGCGAGTACCGGCTGCGCCGGGCGATCGAGGCCCACCTCCAGGCGCTCCCGCCCGAGCAGCGGCCGTGGTACGTGCTCATCGACTGCCCGCCGTCGTTGGGGCTGCTCACCCTCAACGCCCTCGTGGCCGGCGACGAGGTGCTCATCCCCATCCAGTGCGAGTACTACGCGCTGGAGGGGCTGGGCCAGCTGCTCAACAACATCGACCTGGTCCGCCAGCACCTCAACCCGAGCATCGCCGTCCGGACGATCCTGCTGACGATGTACGACGCCCGTACGAAGCTCGCCGACCAGGTGGCCGAGGAGGTCCGCAACCACTTCGGCGACCTGGTGCTCGACGCGGTCATCCCCCGCAACGTGCGGGTGTCGGAGGCGCCGGGGTACGGGCAGTCGGTGCTCACCTACGACCCCGGCTCGCGCGGCTCGACCAGCTACGTCGAGGCCGCCCGCGAGCTCGCCGAGCGGGGCGTGTCCCTGCCGCCGCTGGCCTCGCGGACGGGGCCGGGCACGACCGCCGCTCCCCCGCCGGTGACGTCCCTGGCCTTCCCCGACACCGACGCGGCCACCGTGCCCGTCCCCCCGTCCCCTGAGGAGCGAGCATGACCAAGCGTGGTGGCCTCGGCCGGGGGCTCGCGGCGCTGATCCCCACCGCCCCGCCGGTCGAGCAGCCGACGCTGCCGGAGACCGGGGACGGCGCGGAGCGGCCGGAGGGTGCCACCGCGCCGGCAGCACCGGTGGAGGCCCCGGCCCCTCCCCCGGTGCACCTGCTGCCCCCGGCGGCGGAGGCGGCCGCCTCGGTCGCCCGGCAGGTGGAGGAGGCCGCGGTTGGCGTCCCGGGCGCGCAGCTGCGGGAGGTCGCCGTCGGCGACGTCGTCCCCAACCCGAAGCAGCCCCGCCAGGTCTTCGACGACGAGGCGCTGGAGGAGCTCACCCACTCGGTGCGGGAGTTCGGCCTGCTGCAGCCGATCGTCGTGCGCGAGCGCGGCGAGGGCAGCTACGAGCTCATCATGGGCGAGCGGCGGCTGCGGGCCGCCCGCGCCGCCGAGCTCGACACCGTCCCGGCCATCGTCCGCGACACCACGGACGACGCCCTGCTGCGCGACGCCCTGCTGGAGAACATCCACCGCGTCCAGCTGAACCCGCTCGAGGAGGCGGCGGCCTACCAGCAGTTGCTGGAGGAGTTCGGCGCCACCCACGAGGAGCTGGCCCAGCGGATCGGCCGCAGCCGCTCGCAGGTCACGAACACCATCCGGCTGCTCAAGCTGCCGGTGAAGGTGCAGACCCGCGTCGCCGCCGGGGTCATCTCGGCCGGGCACGCCCGCGCGCTGCTCGGCCTGGCCGACGCCGATGCCCAGGACGCCCTCGCCACCCGGATCGTCGCCGAGGGGATGTCGGTCCGGGCCACCGAGGAGGCGGTCGCTCTCGCCGCCGCCGAGCAGCCCACCGCGAAGCGGCGCACGCGGCGGATCTCCGCCCCCGGCGTCGAGGACCTCGCCGGCCGGCTGTCGGACGCCTTCGAGACCAAGGTGAAGATCCAGATCGGCCGGGCCAAGGGCCGCATCGTCGTCGAGTTCGGCTCGGTCGACGACCTCCAGCGGATCATCAGCCAGATGGCCCCGGACATCACCGGTCGCCGATCCGAGGACTGACGAAGGACCCCCTGCCCTCCACCACTCGCAGGCTCGCGGCGGGACCCTGCAGGGGGCCGGGCGCCAAGCTCGGCCGACGAAGGCCGGGTTCCGTCACAGACGGAACCCGGCCTTCGTCGGCTCAGCGTTCGCTGGTCGCCCGGCGGGCCAGCAGCCGGGCGAGGACGTCGCCCAGCGAGTACCCGGCCGCCTCGACGGCCATCGGGAACATCGACGTCTCGGTGAGCCCCGGAGAGACGTTCACCTCGAGGAAGTGCACCTCGCCGTCCGGGCTGACGATCGCGTCGGTGCGGGAGAGGTCCCGCAGGCCGAGGACGCGGTGCACCTGGACGGCGAGTGCCGCCGCCTTCGCCGCCACCTCGTCGGGCACCCGCGCCGGGGAGTGGTACTCGGTGAGGCCCGGGGTGTAGCGGGAGGTGTAGTCGAACACGCCGGACTCCGGGGCGATCTCCACCGCCGGCAGCGCCTCGGGACCCTCGCCCAGGTCGACGACGGACAGCGCGAGCTCCACGCCCTCGACGAACCGCTCCACGAGCACGGTGTCGCCGTAGGCGAAGCAGCTGACCATCGCGGCGGGCAGCTCCTCGACCCGGCTGATCTTCTGGGCGCCCAGGGCGGACCCGCCGGAGGCCGGCTTAACCATGAGCGGCAGGCCGAGCCGGGCGACGATGAGGTCCAGGACGGCGCCGGCGCCCAGCTCCCGGAAGGTGCTGTGCGGCAGCGCGACCCAGTCCGGCGTCGTGACGCCCGCGGAGCGGACGACGGACTTGGCCGCCGGCTTGTCCCACGCCAGCCGGCAGGCGGCCGCCGGGGAGCCGACGTAGGGGACGCCGGCCAGGTCGAGGACGGCCCGCAGCGCGCCGTCCTCACCGGTGGCCCCGTGCAGCGCGATGAACACCGCGTCGGCCGGCGCGGCCGCCAAGCCGGGCAGCAGGTCGGCGTCGGCGTCGCGCACCTCGGCGTCGACGCCGGCGCGGGTGAGCTCCTCCCACACCTGGGTGCCCGAGGAGAGGCTGACCTCGCGCTCGAAGTTGAGCCCGCCGGCGAGGACGACGGCGCGCAGCGGGTGGTTCGGCGCGGCGGACTCGGCTGCGGCTGCGGGTGCGGTCTCCGTCATGAACGGTCCTCGTAACGGTCGCTGTTGGCGGGGCCGACGAACGGGTCGACGCCGGGGACCCGTGGCCCGCCCAGCGCCGTGAACGAGCCGGTGTCCACGCCGGAGAAGGTGGAGTGCAGGTCCAGCTCGGCCTCGACGACCCGGGCCAGCCGGCGCACCCCCTCCCGGATCTGGTCGGGCTCGGGGTAGCAGTAGGACAGCCGCATGTACTCCCGGCCCGAGCCGTCGGCGTAGAACCCGATGCCGGGCACGTAGGCCACGTGCGCGTTGACCGCGCGCGGCTGCATGAGCTTGGCGTCCAGGCCGTGCGGCAGCTTCAGCCACACGTAGAACCCGCCGTCCGGCTTCGTCCAGGTGGTGCCCGCGGGCATGAGCTGCTCGAGGGACTCCAGCGTGGCGTCCCGCCGCTCGCGGTAGAGCTCGACGAAGTGCTTGATCTGCTCGCGCCACGGCTGGGTGTCGAGGTACCGGGCGACGGCGTACTGCGTCAGCGAGGGCGGGCAGAGCACCTGCGCCTCGGTGGCCAGCACCAGCTTCTCCCGGACGGCGAGCGGGGCGAGCACCCAGCCGACCCGCAGGCCCGGCGAGAACGTCTTCGAGAACGAGCCGAGGTAGATGACGCGGCGGTCGTTGCGCGCGCGCAGCGCCCGCATCGGGTCGCGGTCGAAGCCGAGCAGGCCGTAGGGGTTGTCCTCGATGACCAGCAGGTCATAGCGCTCGGCGATGTCGATGACCGCCTGGCGGCGCGGCTCGGAGAGCGTGACCCCGGCCGGGTTGTGGTAGTTCGGCACGGTGTAGAGGAACTTCACCCGATCGCCGTTGGCCCGGCACTCGATGAGCGCCTGCTCCAGCGCCTCGGGGATCAGCCCGTCGTCGTCCATCGGGACGTGCCGGACCCGCGCCTCGGACGCCTCGAAGACGCCCAGCGCACCCACGTAGGACGGGCCCTCGGCGAGGACCACGTCGCCGGGGTCGCAGAACACGCGGGTGACCAGGTCCAGCCCCTGCTGGGAGCCCACGGTCACCACGACCTCGCTGGGCGAGGCGTCGGTGATGCCCTCCAGCGCCATGACGTCGCAGATCCGCTCCCGCAGCCGCGGGTCGCCCTGGCCGGAGCCGTACTGCAGCGTCTGCGCGCCCATCCCCGAGACGAGCTCGCCGATCATCGAGCCGACGGCGTCCAGCGGCAGTGCGGTGACCGCGGGCATCCCGCCGGCCAGCGACACGACCTCGGGCCGGCTGACGACGGAGAACAGCGCACGGATCTCGGAGGTCTTCATCCCGTGCGTCCGTGCTGCGTACCGGTCCGCCAGCGGGTCCAGCCGCGGGTGGCGCGGCGCCGGGTGGGGGTTCACACCGGGGCCCGGGGACGTACCGGGCGTGAGGGAGGCCACCTGTCGAGTGTAGGGAGCCCTCGAGCCGCCGCTGTCGGGGACACGGCGAGACGGACCATTCCCCCTGTCGTCCTCCGGACGACATCGCGGCCGAGTGCCGTCCCCTGCTGCGCTGAGCCCTTCCCGTCCCTCCTCGGGGAACCCTCCGGGTCCCCGCTCGTCAGGACGCCTCGCAGGGCGGCTCCCGTGTCTCCGCGGCTTGTTCACACCCGCCCGGGGAGCACGAAGGTGCCGGTGGGCGGGTCGGCCTCGGCGGGCAGGAACAGCCGCTGGACGGCGGCCACCACGGCGCTGGCGACGGTGCTGCGCAGCCGGGCGTCGAGCAGCAGCAGCCGGTCGACCGGGTGGGAGAGGTAGCCGCAGTCGATGCGCACCGCCGGCATCCGGGTCGTGCGCAGCAGGTCCCAGGTCTTGGGGTGCGTGCCCAGGTCGAGCATGCCCGTGCGCGCGACGATCTCCCGGCGGGCCAGGTTGGCGAACTGCTCGCCGACCGTGGACGACGCTCCCGACCCGGTGCCGTAGTGGTAGCTGGCGACCCCGCGGGCGTGCTCGGAGGGGTGCGCGTCGAGGTGCAGGGAGAGGAAGAGGTCGGCGCGGGCGTCGTTGGCGAAACCGGTCCGCTCGGCGTCGCTGGGGTTCTGCTCGCGGCCGCGGGTGAGGTACACGGTGGCGCCGGCGGCGGCAAGCTGCCCCTCGATCCGCGAGGCGAGGTCGAGCACCAGGTCCGCCTCGGTCGTCTCCCCCGAGGTGATGCCGGGATCGGTCCCACCGTGGCCGGGGTCGACGACGATCCGCCGCCCGATGAGGTGCGGACCGCTCTCCACGAAGCTCGCACTCTGCCGGAGCAGCTGGGGTCGGCCGCCGGTGACCTTGCGGCCCAGCTGGCGCAGCGCCCGGAGGGTGGCCGGCCCGCAGGTGCCGTCGGAGGTCAGGCCGTAGTCCCGCTGGAAGGCGCGCAGCCCCGCCTCGGTCTCGGCGCCGAACACGCCGTCCACCGCTCCGGCGTCGTAGCCGAGCTCGTGCAGCCGGTCCTGCAGGTTGGTGACGTCGTCGCCACGCATGGGCCGCTCGGGGTCGTGGTGCAGCAGCCGGTCGCCCAGGGACCAGCGGGCCTCGGACAGCGCCCGGTAGGTCTCCTCCCCCACCCGGCCGTCGACGGTGAGCCCGCGGACCTGCTGGAAGTGGCGGACGGCGAGCTCGGTGGAGGGGTCGTAGACCGCCTGCTCCAGCGGCTCCTCCTCGGCGCCCCCGTTGCCGGCGGGCAGCAGCCCCAGCGCGCGCAGGGCGGCGTGCACGTCGGCCACGGCGGGGCCGCGGTCCCCCGGCCCCAGGGGGTGCATGCGGCTGTCGGTTCCCATCGTGGGTCGATTGTGGTCCCCGCGCGCCGACCCGGCCCAGCCGGGGCGCACATCGGATGCGCGCGGCCTCCGAACGCGCGAGGGCCTCCCCGGCGTGCAGCCGGGGAGGCCCTGCTCAGTGGCCCCCTGCAGGGGCCCACCGCGAGCTGGCGAGCGGTGGGGGCAGGGGGTCCTCCCTCAGAGGTAGTCGGCGAGGTCGGAGAGGATCGCGCCCTTGGGCTTCGCCCCGATGATGCTCTTCACCGGCTTGCCGCCCTGGAAGACCGTCATCGTCGGGATCGACATGACCTGGTAGTCACGCGCGATCTGCGGGTTCTCGTCGATGTTGAGCTTGGCGATCGTCAGCTTGTCGCCGTGCTCCGCGGCGATCTCCTCGAGGACCGGAGCGACCATCTTGCACGGGCCGCACCACTCCGCCCAGAAGTCGACGAGCACGGGCTTGTCGCTGCCCAGCACGTCGTCGGCGAAGCTGGCGTCGGTGACCGTCTTGGTGTTGCCTGCCATGGTCGTTCTCCTCGTCTTTCATGGCTCGGAACTGGGCCCGGCAGGGACAACCGGCCCGATGCCTGGTCTATGCCCAGTCGGGGCGGCCCCCCTGCACGGGGCCTTCCTCAGCGCTCGTGGAACCTCTCGGCCAGGTAGCGCTCGGCGTCGATGGCCGCCGAGGCGCCGGTGCCGGCCGAGGTGATCGCCTGGCGGTAGATGTGGTCGACCACGTCACCGCAGGCGAAGACGCCGTCGATGTTCGTCCGGGTGGTCGGGTGCTCCACCTGGATGTAGCCCTCGTCGTCCAGCTTCAGCTGGCCGGCGAACAGCTCGCTGCGCGGGTCGTGGCCGATGGCGACGAACACGCCGGTGACGGGCACCTCCTCGGTGGCGCCGGTCTCGACGTCGGTGAGCTGGACGCCGGAGACGGTGTTCTCGCCGAGCACGTCGCTGACCGTCTTGCCCAGCTGCCAGCGGATCTTGTCGTTGTCCTGGGCGCGCTTCTGCATGATCTTGGAGGCGCGCAGCTCGTTGCGGCGGTGGACGACGGTCACGGTCTTGGCGAAGCGGGTGAGGAAGGTGGCTTCCTCCATCGCCGAGTCGCCGCCGCCGACCACGATGATGTCCTGGTCGCGGAAGAAGAAGCCGTCGCAGGTGGCGCAGGCCGAGACGCCGCGGCCGAGCAGCCGGGCCTCGTTGTCCAGGCCCAGGTACCGGTACTTCGACCCGGTCGCGACGATCACCGCGTGGGCGCGGTGCACCTCGTCACCGACCTTGACGATCTTCGGCTCGGCGGTGAGGTCGACCTCGGTGACGTCCCGGGCGACCAGCTCCGCGCCGAAGCGCTCGGCCTGGGTGCGCATGTCGTCCATGAGCTGGGGGCCCTGGATGCCCTCGGCGAAGCCGGGGAAGTTCTCCACCTCGGTGGTGGTCATCAGCGCGCCGCCGAACTGGGAGCCCTCGAACACCAGCGGGTGGAGGTTGGCGCGGGCGGCGTAGATGGCGGCGGTGTACCCCGCCGGCCCCGACCCGATGATGATCAGGTCGCGGATGCCGTCGTGCTCGGCCGGCGGGATCGCGGAGTTCCCCTCGGTGGTCACGGCGGGTCCTGGGGTCGGGTGGTCTGTCGTCACGGGCGGCACAACGAGGATGGTAGGGGCCGCATTCCCCGCCCAGCAGGCCCGCATTCCCTGGGGCGGAAGGGGGCGCTCAGCCCGCGGCGCGCAGCTCCACCTCGGCGACGTCGGCGGAGAAGCCGTCGCCGGAGGGCACCAGGCCGGTGATCCAGACGAGCACGTAGCGGGCCGTCGCGGGCTCGTCGAAGGTGAGGTCGGTGGTGGCCTCCAGCTCCCCGGAGGCCTGCACCGCGAAGTCGTCGAGCGAGCCGTCGGGCGAGCCGCCGGTGCGGACCTCGACCGTCGCGCCGGGGGTGTTCGTGGTCAGCGTGACCCCGGCCAGCGCCTGGTCCGAGCCGAGGTCGTAGACGACGCCGACGCCGTCCTTCAGGTTGCCGAAGGCGGGCGAGCCCCGGTACTCCAGCGTCGACCAGGAGGTGGCCGGGTCGTCGTCGTAGGAGAGCGGGATCTCGTTGGTGTTCTCCGGCTCGCCGTCCCCGAACGGGTCGAAGACCGTGGCCGCGGTGATCGTGGCCCCCGCGGTGTCCCCGGCCGGCGGCTCGGCCGCGGCGGGCGGAGCGGCGGTGGTGGAGGACGCCGCGGGGCTGCCGGGCCCGCCCACGGAGCCGGCGACCGAGAGCACGCTGGAGCCGAACCACCAGGCCAGCCCGACCACGATCGCGAGGGTGGCGGCGACCAGGCCGGCGATCAGCAGCCGGCGGCGCCCGGGGCGCGGCTCGTCCTCGGCCGGGTAGTCGTCGGCCAGGTCCTCGTCCGCGGGCTCGTCCTCGTCCACCCCGAAGCCGGCCGACAGCGGCAGCAGGTCCTCGTCGGCGTCGTCCGCACGGGCGGCCGGCACCGGCGGGCGGCCCTGGGGGTCGAGCCGGCGGGCGCCGGAGCGGGAGGCGTCCATCGTCGGCGCCGGGTCGACGGCGACGTCGTCCTCCCGGCGCTCGCGCAGCCGGCGCAGCCAGCCGCTGTCGGTCTCGTCCGGTCCGCGTACCGGCTCCGACGGGTGCGTGCCGCGCGGCCGCTCGGCCAGGAGCGCGGCCATCGCCGCGACGCTGGACAGCCCGGCGCCGGGCTGGCTGGACCGGGCGCGGCGGACCAGCGCGGCGAGGTCGGAGGCCATCGCCGGGGTCCGGCCGGGGACGACGGTGTCGGCGGAGCGGCGCCCGGTGAGGCAGTACTCGAGCAGCTCACCGAGGGCGGCGATGTCGCCCTGCATGGTGCCGCTCGCGGCGGGCACCGACCGCAGGCCGACCAGCCCGTTGGGCCGCAGGACGACGGTGTCGGGGGTGATCCCGCCGACGGCCAGCCCGACCCGGTGCGCCTCGGCGACCCCCTCGGCCAGCCGCCGCAGCACGGTGCGGACCTCCCGGTCGGGCATGGGGCCCTCGGCGAGCCGCTCCCCGATCGTCTGGCCCTCGATCCACTCGTTGACGACGTAGGCGGTGCTGTCGTTGCCCTGCCCGCTGCCCTCGGCGGCGTCGTAGACCATCGCCAGGGCGGGGGTCGCCAGGCCACCGGCGGTCAGCGCCCGGGTGATCCACTCGCGGGCCGCCGCACCGCCGGGGGTGTGCACCCGGATGGCGACGTCGCGGTTGAGGATGCGGTCCTTGGCGCGCCAGCAGCGGATGACACCGGTCGCGGTGCTCTCGGGGGCGCCGACCTCGTCGAGGGGGCGGTAGCGGTCAGGGAGGCCGGTGGCCGTGGACGTCATCGACGCGGCCGACCCCCTGTTCGCTCCGGGCCGGCGGCTCGGGTGCCCCGGCGGAGGCGTCGCCGCGCTGTTCACCCGCGCCCCAGCCGGGCCCTGACGGCTGCCAGGGGCGCACGGGTCTCGGGAACTCGGGCGAGCACGATCCCAACCAGAGCCGCGACGCCGATCACCACGGTACCGATCAGCAGGGTGCCGAGCGAGCCCCCGACCGACGTCCCCAGAGCGTCGTCGGTCACGCGGACGACGCCCCAGCCGATCAGCGCCGCCAGCACCGACGCGGCGGCGACCCGGAGGACCGTCGACAGGGTGCCGGTCGCCCGCAGGCGTCCCAGCCGCCGGCTGAGCACCACGTGGCCGAGCACCCAGCCGGCCAGGTAGGTGACGCTGGTGACCAGCATCAGCCCGGCCACCACGTGCTGCGGGCTCAAGACGACCGGGACCAGCAGGAGCAGCGGCACCCGGACGGCGACCATGCCGAGCTGCAGCAGCGTCGGCGTCCGCGCGTCCTTCATCGCGTAGAACACCCGCAGCTGCAGCAGGGTCACCGCCATCGGCAGCAGCCCGAACGCGCCGACGGCGAGGGCGACGCCGATGGCGCGGGCGTCCTCGACGCTGGTGTTCCCCCGGGCGAAGGCCACGGTGGCCAGCGCGGGGCCCAGCACGGTGAGCGCGGCGGCCACCGGCAGCAGCCCCAGGGCGGAGAGGCGGGTGCCGAGGGAGAGGTCCTGCACCACGCCGGGGACGTCGGCGCGGGCGGCGGCCCGGCTCATCCGCGGCAGCAGCGCGGTGAGCAGGGCGACGCCGATGATCCCGTAGGGCATCTGGAAGAGCAGGCTGGCGATCGCGAAGGCGCTCGAGCCGAGGCCGCCCTCGCGGGTCGCCTGGTTGGCGATGCGGGTGGCGACGACGACGCCGACCTGGCTGACCGCCACGTACGCGAGGACCCACAGCCCCAGGGCGCCCATCTCGCGCAGGCCGATCTGCCGCAGGTTCCACCGCGGGCGCAGCGGGACGCCGGCCCGGCGCAGTAGCGGCAGCAGCACGATCGCCTGCAGCGCGATGCCGAGCGTGGTGCCGATGCCGAGCAGCCACACCTGGCCGTCGGTGACGGTGGCCGGGGTGAGGTCGCCGGGCCCGCTGACGGCGATGAACAGCAGGCCGGTGGCGATCACCACCACGTTGTTGAGCACCGGGGCCCACGCCGGCGGGCCGAACACCCCGCGGGTGTTGAGGATGGCCTGGGCGAGCGCGCCGAGGCCGTAGAAGACGATCTCCAGCAGCAGGATGCGCGCCAGCCACGTGGCCAGCCGGACCTGGTCGGGGTCGCCCTGGATGCCGTAGAGCGAGGTCAGCCACGGCGCGACGGCGATCGCCACCACCGTCACCCCGACCAGGCCGACCAGCGCCACGGTCGACAGCCGCTGCGCGTAGCGGACGCCGTCGTCGGAGTCCCGCTCCTGGGCGTGCACCAGCAGCGGCACGACGACCGAGGTCAGGACGCCGCCCAGCAGCAGCTCGTAGACGATGTTGGGCAGCGTGTTGGCGGTGTTGTAGGCGTCGTTGACCAGGCCCACGCCCAGCGCCGCGGCCAGGACCATCGTGCGCAGCAGGCCGGTGACGCGGGAGACCAGCGTCGCCACCGCCATCGTGCCGGCGGCGCGCAGGATGCCGCGGCTGGCGCCGGGCGCGCCCTCGCGGGCCTCGACCTCCTCGTCGGTCTCGTCGACCCGGCGGGGCACCGCCGGCAGCACCGGGATGAGCTGGGTGTCGTCGGGGCCGGGGACGAAGCGGGCGCGGGGACGCGGCGGCGGCACCGGGGGCAGGGGCCGGCCTCGCTCCGCGGGCTGCGACCGGACGCGCTCCTCGGGCCGCGACCGGGTGCGCTCCGCGGGGGGCACCGGCGGCAGCGGAGCCGCCGACCGGCTGTGCTCCCGCGCGCGCTCCCCGTTCACCCGGTCCGGTGTCGCGGGCACCCGCGGGTAGGCCGGTGGGGGCAGCGGCAGGCCGGACGCCGTCCCGGGACCGGGCACCGGTGGCGGGGCAGCAGCAGGCGGCGGGGCGGTGGCGTCCGGAGGGGCGGCGACGTCCGGAGGGGTGGCGTCCGGAGGGGCGGAGGAGGGCCGGCCGGGCGGCGGCACCGGCGGCAGGGGGATCCGGCGCTGCCGCTCGTCGACGGGGCGGTCGCCGGTCACACCGGGCTCCGCGTCGGCGGCAGCGGCACGGGCGCACCCGCCTCCTCGGGCGCCCCGCGGCGGCGGCGCAGCACGAACAGCACCAGGCGGCGCAGGAAGAGCAGCCCGAGCAGGGTCGCCGCGCCGATCGTGGTGATCAGCGAGATCGACCCGTAGGCGGTGCTCTTCACCTGCAGCTCCACCGGCTCGCCGAGCGACCCGCCGTCCGGGGTGGTGAGGGTGGCGACGACGCCGAACCGGCCGGACTGCCGCACCTCGGTGGGCACCTGCAGCGTCGTCCGCTGCTCCGGGGCGAGGACCTGCGCCCCGACGTCGCTGACGCTCAGCGCGCTGCCGCGGGTCTGCACGTCCAACAGGACGCGGACGGCGAAGGGCAGGTCGTTGCGCACGGTGAGCACCAGCGGGGCGTCGCTGGAGGCGAGGCTGTACGTGCCGTCGGCCGGGGAGAGCAGCGTGACCTGGTCGCGCAGCCCGGACAGGGTCGCCCGCAGGTCGGCGGCGGCCGCGGCGAACGCCTCGGGGTCGTCCCGCCAGGCGGCGGAGGTGGTCCGGGACACCGCGGCGTCGTACGGCGCCAGGGCCGTGCCGGCGTCCTCGACGACGGCGCCGGCGAGGTCGTCGCGCACGCCGACCGCGGCGGTGACGTCGGCCAGCCCGCCTCCGGCCAGGCCGCCCGGCCCGGCCGGCGGGACCAGCTCTCCGGTCGATGCGGTGGGCCCCTGGTCCAGCTGGGCCACCGTCGCCGGGCGCAGCCACGGGTACTGGGCCGCCGCGGCCATGATCGCGCTCATCCCCGCCGGGTCGACGTCGACCTCGCGGGGCGGCGCGACCAGCACGGTCTGCCCCGCGGGCGGAGCACCCCCCGCGGCCGGAGCTCCCCCGCTGCCGAGAGCCAGCAGGGCCAGCTCGGCGAGGTAGCGCTGCTCGGCCAGGCGCGTGCCGTCCGGCGAGCTCGCCGCCGCGCCGACCAGCCCGCCGAGCGAGCTGTCGGCGACCAGCGCGTCGAGGTCGCCGTCCTCCGTCGGCACCGTCGTCCGGGCGGCGGCCGCGTCGCCGTCCAGGCCGAGGGCCGCGGAACCCTCCGACAGGCCTCCGGGGGCCAGCACCACCTCGTCGACACCGCCGGCGCGGAGCGTGTCGAGGGTGTCGGCGCGCAGCGAGCCGCCGACCGCCCAGGCCAGGTCGGTGCGCGGTTCGACCCCGAGGGCGTCGCGGAGGATCTCCGCGCCGGCGCCGGCGGTGGGCTCCTCGTCGGCCGGCTCGGGGGGCGCGGTGGCCTCCGCGACGGGGGTGGGCGCGTCGGGATCGTCCTGGGCCGTCCCGTCGGGCGTGCCGGGGAGGCTGCGGGTCACGACGTCGGACAGGCCGATCGAGGCGAGCGCGTCGGCGTCGACGTCCCCGTAGGGCAGCGCGACCACCGGGTGGTCGGCGGCGACCGCGCGCAGCCGGTCGAGGAACGCGGCGGCGTCCTCCGTGCCCTCCCCGGCGTCCTCCTGCCCGGCGACGTCGTAGGGGCCGTCGGCCATGAGCTCGAGCTCCTCCACCAGCGCGGGGTCGATCGCGAGGGTCACCCGGACCACCGGCGCGGGCTCGCCGCCCTCGGCGGCGGGGGCCTCGGGCAGGCGCTCGACGGCGGCCAGTGCCCGGTCCAGGCGGCCACCGGAGGCCACCTCCTCGGCCAGGTCGTCGTCGGTGAACCCGCCGGCGGCGTCGCGGTGGGTGCGCTCCACCAGGGGCCACAGCCAGGCGACGCCGGTCGGGGCGGCCGGCTGCGCGGGGGGCTGCACGAGGAAGGTCGACAGCTCGCCGACGCGGCGGCGCTCCCCGTCGGCGGTCGCGCCGTTGAGGTTGAGCAGCACCGGGTAGACGCCGTCGCGGTCGATGCGCAGCTCGCCGGTGTCGGTCGTGAGCGCGAACGACAGGGACTCCCCCGGCTCCAGCTCGCCCGGCACCTCCTGGAACGGCGTGGTGACGGCGGACGTCGGGTCGGCATCGGTGTCGATGGCCTGCAGCTCCGCCCGGGTGTCGAGCAGCTCGCCGCGCTGCAGCCGCACGTCGAGGTCGGTCAGCGTCTCGGTGCCGGTGTTGGTGAGGGTGCCCGCGACGGTGACCGTGGCCCCGGGCGTGAGGGTGCGCGGCTCGAACCGGGTGACCTCCACCTGCACCGGGCGGTCGGGGTCGCTGACGTCGTCCTCGGCCGCGGGCTCCGGGTCGCCGGGGTCGGCCGCGGCGGTCGGGGCGGCCAACCCGAGGAGCGGGGCGGTGAGCAGGCCGGCGAGGGCCGCGCACACCGTCGTCCGGCGGCGGGCGCGGGTCGGCGCACGGCCGTCGGCGCCGGACCGGCCGCCGGCGCTCCCGGCAGCCGTCCGGGTCACGACAGCTCCCCGCCGGCGTCCGTCCATCCGGTGTCGTGGCCCGTGCGGGAGGCGCCCCGGTCGCTCACGCGCTGTCGGCGAGGAGCGCGGGCGCCCGTTCCACCAGGGCCCGCTCGTCGGCGTAGGCGAGCCGCTCGCTCAGCTCGTCGAGGGGCACCCAGGCGACCTCGGTCACCTCGATGTCGGCGTCGGACAGGGCCCCTCCGATGGCGCGGAGCAGGAAGTGGTGGACGGTCTTGTGCACGCGGCGGCCGTCGGCGACGAACCAGAAGTCGATGATCCCCAGCGGGGCGACGACCTCACCGATGATGCCGGTCTCCTCGGCGACCTCCCGGACGGCGGTGTCCTCCGGGGTCTCGCCCTCCTCGATGTGCCCCTTGGGCAGCGACCACAACAGCCGTCCGCGCCGGTCGGTGCGGCCGATGAGGGCGGCGCGCGGCCCCGTGATGGGGTCGTCTGCCACGACCAGGCCCCCGGCGGAGGTCTCGTCGACCCGCCGCAACCGGCGGCCGGGTCGCCCACGCCCGCCCGTCCCAGCCATGTCTGGAGGGTAGCGCGCGAGTGACGACAGCTCCGGGAGCATCGCAGCGGCGAACGAGCGAGGAGCGGCCGGAGCGCGGAGCCGCACCAGGGTCGGTTCGGCCGGAGCGCGGAGCCGCACCGGGCTCGGTTCGGCACGCCACTACCCTGGATCGTCGTGTCCGGTCCGCGCTCGAGTCCTGGTGACGACGCCGTTCCCCCCGCCGTCCAGAAGACCGTGCGGGAGCTGGTCGACGTCTCCCCCGTCCTGAGCCGGCTCGGGGAGCGCTTCTCCGAGGCGGGGTTCGAGATCCACCTCGTCGGCGGGTCGGTTCGGGACGCGCTGCTGGCCGCCGGCGCGGGCGCGCCGCGCGTGCCCGGCGACCTGGACCTGACCACCGACGCCCGGCCGGTCGAGGTCCTGCGGCTGCTGCGCGGGTTCGCCAGTTCCACGTGGAACACCGGCATCGCCTTCGGCACGGTCGGGGCCGAGGTCGGCGGCGTCCGGCTGGAGATCACCACCTTCCGCGCCGACCGCTACGACCGCGAGTCGCGCAACCCCGAGGTGGCCTGGGGCGACTCGCTCGTCGACGACCTGGCCCGTCGCGACTTCACCGTCAACGCGATGGCCGTCTCGCTGGGCCCTGACCGCACCGTCACCGACCCCTACGGCGGCCTCGGCGACCTGCTGGCCAAGCGGCTGCGCACGCCCGGCACCGCGGCTGACTCCTTCGCCGACGACCCCCTGCGGATGCTGCGCGCGGTCCGCTTCGTCGCCCAGCTGGAGCTCACGCCGTCCGACGACGTGGTCCGGGCGATGACGGCGATGTCCGGCGAGCTGGCCCGGATCACGCCGGAGCGGGTGCAGGCGGAGCTGTCCAAGACCCTGCTGCAGGACCGTCCCCGGGCGGCGCTGGAGCTGTTCGTGTCCACCGGGCTGGCCGACGTCGTCCTCCCCGAGCTGTCCGCACTGCGGATGGAGATCGACGAGCACCACCAGCACAAGGACGTCTACGCCCACTCGCTGGCCGTGCTCGACCGGGCGATCGCGCTGGAGAGGGCTGACTCGGACACCGGGTCGCCGGACCTCGTGCTCCGGCTGGCCGCGCTGCTGCACGACATCGGCAAGCCGGCCACCCGGCGGCACGAGCCGCGCGGCCGGGTGTCCTTCCACCACCACGAGGTGGTCGGCGCGAAGCTGGTGCGCAAGCGGCTGACCAAGCTGCGCTACCCGAAGGACGTGGTGGAGGCGGTCAGCCGGCTGACCTTCCTGCACCTGCGGTTCCACGGCTACGGCCGCGGCGAGTGGACCGACTCCGCCGTCCGCCGGTACGTCACCGACGCCGGGGACCTGCTGTCGCGGCTGCACAAGCTCGTCCGCTCGGACTGCACGACCCGCAACAAGCGCCGGGCCGGGGCGCTGTCGGCCACCTACGACTCGCTGGAGCAGCGGATCGCCGAGCTGTCGGCGGCGGAGGACCTCGCCCGGGTGCGGCCCGACCTCGACGGCAACGCGATCATGGCGATCCTGGGCATCCCGCCGGGCCGGGAGGTCGGCGAGGCGTGGAAGTACCTCAAGGACCTGCGGCTGGAGCGCGGCCCGCTGGACCCCGAGGAGGCCGAGGCCGAGCTCCGCGCCTGGTGGGCCGCCCGCTCGTAGCGGAGTGTGAGAGCGCAGGAAACCTCGCCTGTCGGCCTCCGCTGTGGACGGCGCCCGCGAGGGCGGCCCCTCTCGGGTCAGCCTGCGCGGGTGCATCTCCCGCCCATCGACCACCGCGGTCAGCCGGTGGCTCCTCGCCGCCTGCTTCTCACCCAGGGCACCAGCGCGTACCGGCTGCGGACGGCGGTGGCCTCGGGGCGATGGCAGGAGCCACTGCCCGGCGTGTTCGTGAGCCACTCCGGGCCCTTGTTTGACGCGGAGGGAGCGGTGGCACGCCGCTCTCCTGTTCGCCGGTGATCACGCCGTCCTGTCCCATCGCAGCACTGCTGGCGTGGGGGGCGCGCGTCGGAGAACCGTCGTCCGCCCGACGGGTGGCCGGCGTGCGAGGGGACTACGTCGGCCCGCCCGAGGGCGGAGTGGTCGAGGTCACCACACCCCGCGGCCGGCACTTGCGGTCGCGCGGCTTCGTGGTGGGGCGCCGCGATCGAGACGCCCCAGGGGACCGACTTCGTGGACGCGTACTGGCGTCGACAGAGAGTCGCAGCGGAGGCCGACGGCGCGGCCTACCACCGGTCCGCGGCGGACTGGGGAGCCGACCTGCGGCGGCAGAACGCGCTGCAGTCGGTCAGGGTCACCCTGTTCCGGTTCCCGGTCCGGCGAGTCCGGGCCGAACCACTCGCCTGCGGCCTCGAGCTCGCCCCGCTCGTGGGCTGAGTGGAGGGTGAGAACGCAGGAAACCTCGCTCGGGGCACTCCGCTACCGCTGGAGGGAGGTGTGGGCGAGGACGGCGGTCAGGGCGTAGAGGGCGCCGATCGCGAGGACCAGCGCCGGCGACATCCCCGACGCGGGCAGCAGGAACGCCGCGACCAGCAGCGCCACCACGTAGCTGACGTTGACCAGCATGTCGTAGACCGAGAACACCCGGCCGCGGACGTCGTCCTCGACCGTCTCCTGCAGCGTGCTGTCCACGCAGATCTTCACCGCCTGGCCGCCGAACCCGAGGGCGAAGCCGGTCAGGACCACCGTCGGCGTCGCGAACGGCAGGCCGAGGGCGACCGTCGCCGGCCCGAGCACGGCCAGCACGAGGGTCACCCAGCGCGCTCGGCCCAGGCGACGCACCGCGGGCGGGGTCACGACGGCGGCCAGCAGGGAGCCGCCCGCGCCCGCGGACACCACCACCCCGAGGCCGGCCAGCCCGCCCGGCACCGGCCCCCACGGGCCGAGGGTGTTGCGGAACATCAGCAGCGTGGTCAGCGTGACCAGGCCCAGGCACAGCCGGTGCACGGTGACGACCGCGAGCGCGGTGGCCGCCGGGCGGATCGCCCACACGTGCCGGGCGCCGGCGACCATCCCCGCACCGACCTCGCCGAGCGTGAGCCGGTGCCCGCCGTCCGGCCCCAGGGAGCCGCCTCCGACGCCGGCCACCGCGACGGTCGACAGCAGGTAGGGGGCGGCTGCGCCGGCCGTCATGACCGCGTAGGCCCCGTTCCCGGCGGTGCCGAGCGAGAGCAGCGCCACCGCGACCGCCCCGCCGACGACCGTGGCCACCGCCCCGGCCGTCGTCGTCAGCGCGTTGGCAGGCACCAGCGACGGCGGGTCGGTGGTGTGCGGCAGCGCCGCGGACAGCGCGGAGAGGACGAACCGGTTGACGGAGAACACCACCAGCCCGGTCAGCAGGTACGGCCCCCCGGCCACCCCGCCCGCCACCAGCGCGGCCAGGACGGCGACCAGGCCGGCCCGCAGGACGCCGCACCACAGCAGCACCTGCCGGCGGCTCCACCGGTCGAGGAGGACGCCGGCGAACGGGCCGACGAGGGAGTAGGGCAGCAGCAGGACGGCGAACCCGGCCGCCACGTCGAGGGGATCGGCCGCCCGCTGCGGGTTGAACAGGACCGTACCGGCGAGCGCGGCCTGCAGCACGCCGTCCCCGGCCTGCGAGGCGAGCCGCGTGGCGAGGAGCCGGCGGAAGTCGGCGCGTCCCAGGAGGTGGCGCACGGTCGTCCCCGCCTGCCGCACGCCGTCACCCTACGGTGGCCGTCCCCTGCCTCAGGGTGGACGACGGGCCGAGGTCCAACGTCCCTTCCCCAGCGGGTTCCCTCCGTGCTCCGCACGGCCGTCGGCTGGGGCACACTGGACGCGATGAGTCCCCCGCCTCCGTCCGAACCCGAGTCCGGGCCGCCCGGCCGCCCGGCGACGGGGCGACGTCGTCCGGAAGCGGTGCCCGCCATGTCCATCGGCAGCCTCGAGGACGTCCGCCCGGGCTCTCTGCTCGTGGCGATGCCGAACCTGACCGACCCGACCTTCGCGGGCACGGTCGTCTTCGTGCTCGACCACGGCTCCACCGGCACGCTCGGCGTGGTCCTGGGCCGGCCGAGCCAGGTCGAGATCCGCGACGTGCTCCCCGGCTGGTGCGACCTCGCCGTCGAGCCCGGCGTGTTCCACGTGGGCGGGCCCTGCGAGACCGACACCGCCCTGTGCCTGGCCGTCTGCCGGACGCCGGGTGACGACTGCGGGCTGCGTCGGGTCGCCGGGGACGTGCACCTGGTCGACCTCGACGCCGACCCCGGCGTGCTCGACGGGCAGGTCCACGGGCTCCGCGTCTTCGCCGGCTACGCCGGCTGGTCGCCGGGCCAGTTGGCCGGGGAGATCGCCGAGGGCGCCTGGGCGTGTGTCCCGGGCCGTCCGGACGACGTGCTGAGCCCGCTGGCCGGTCCGGAGCTGTGGCGCCGGGTCATGGGCCGGCAGACGGGGCGCCTGGCGGTGCTGTCCACCGCGCCCGCCGACCCGTCGGTCAACTGAAGGTCACGATCCGGTCGATCCGGGCAGCGCGGACCTCGCCGATCTGGTAGGAAAGGCACCGGGAGGGGCGGTCTGGGGAAGAGGCCGCCCCTCCCGCACGTCCAGGTCGGCCCCGCCCAGGGGCTCGCCGCGAGCTGGCGAGGGGCCGGCGGCCCCGTCCAGGGCACCGCCGCGAGCTCGCGAGCGGTGGGGAGAGCGGGGTCCTCTCTCAGAGCCCGACGGCCGCCGCGACCTCCGGGTGCTCCTCCCCGTCGACGGTCTCCGACTCCTCCGGCGGCGTGATCGCCCGCTCGCCGTGGTCGGACAGCGTCACCGTCACGTCGAAGTCGTGTCCCGGCAGCCGGGTGACGAACTGCGCGAGCAGCTCGCTGGAGCTGTCCACCGCCACCGACCAGCCGGAGTCCGAGGCGTAGACGTCGGTGAGCTCACGGTCGACCGAGCGCTGCCCCTGCCAGGAGTAGTCCCCGCCGCGGAAGGCGCCGGCGTCGTCCGGCTCCTCGGCGGCGAGGTTGAGCACCAGCCGGACCAGGACGTCGGTGAGCGGGGACTCCTCCCCCGTCGCCAGCGGCCGGCTCACGTAGGAGGCGTCCGGCAGCCCGGCTCGGTTCAGGTACCCGGCGAGCCCGGGGACGTCCCCGAACCACAGCGTCTCGGACGTGAAGAACAGCGTCCGGGCCGTGTCGGGCCGCCCGCCGCCGTACGTGGTGACCGCCTGCGCCCGGCCCACCTGCGCGGGGAAGTCGACCTCGCCGGTGAGGGTGAGGACGGTGTCCTCGCCGTAGGGGGCGGTCACCACGAAGTCCGCGCCGCCCTCCTCGCCGTTGCGCGCGAGCAGCCCGGCCAGGACGTCGGCCTCCGCGGCCGTCACCGGGTCGCCGGCCCGCCGCTCGGCGACGTCCGTCGAGCACCCGGTGACCAGCGCCAGCACCAGCACCAGCCCCAGCACCGGGACGAGCGGGCGGCGGCGCGGGGGCATGCGGCTCAGCGTAGGCAGGGGCGCAGGTCGCGCCGGTGTTCCACGCGGAACGCGACAGGCCCGCCCCTGGAACGCGACAGGGCCCGCCCCGGAGCGGGGACGGGCCCTGTCGGCGGCCCCTGCAGGGCCCGCCGGGAGCTCGCGAGGGGCGGGGGCAGGGGGTCCTTCCTCAGCGCTCCACGTCGCCCCGGATGAACGCCTCGACGGCGTCACGGGCCTCGCTGTCGCTGTACTGCACCGGCGGGCTCTTCATGAAGTACGAGGACGCCGAGAGGATCGGGCCGCCGATGCCGCGGTCCTTGGCGATCTTCGCGGCGCGGACGGCGTCGATGATGATGCCGGCCGAGTTCGGGGAGTCCCAGACCTCGAGCTTGTACTCCAGGTTCAGCGGGACGTCACCGAACGCGCGGCCCTCCAGGCGCACGTAGGCCCACTTGCGGTCGGTCAGCCACGGCACGTGGTCCGACGGGCCGATGTGCACGTTGCCGGCACCCATGTCGCGGTCGACCTGGCTGGTGACCGACTGGGTCTTGGAGATCTTCTTGGACTCCAGCCGCTCGCGCTCGAGCATGTTCTTGAAGTCCATGTTGCCGCCGACGTTGAGCTGCATCGTGCGGTCGAGCTGCACGCCGCGGTCCTCGAAGAGCTTGGCCAGCACGCGGTGGGTGATGGTGGCGCCGACCTGGCTCTTGATGTCGTCGCCGACGATCGGCACGCCCGCCGCGGTGAACTTGTCCGCCCACTCCTTCGTGCCGGCGATGAACACCGGGAGCGCGTTGACGAACGCCACGCCGGCGTCCAGGGCGCACTGGGCGTAGAACTCGGCGGCCTGCTGCGAGCCGACCGGCAGGTAGCAGACCAGCACGTCGGCGCCGGACTCGCGCAGCGCCGCGACGACGTCCACCGGCTGCTCGTCGGACTCCTCGATGGTCTCCCGGTAGTACCGGCCGAGGCCGTCGAGGGTGGTGCCGCGCTGCACCGGGACGCCCAGCGGCGGGACGTCGCAGATCTTGATGGTGTTGTTCTCGCTGGCGACGATGGCCTCGGAGAGGTCGCGGCCGACCTTCTTGGCGTCGACGTCGAACGCCGCGACGAACTCCACGTCGGACACGTGGTACTCGCCGAAGCGCACGTGCATCAGGCCCGGCACCGACGTGGTCTCGTCGGCGTCGCGGTAGTAGTGCACGCCCTGCACCAGCGACGCGGCGCAGTTGCCCACGCCGACGATGGCGACCTTGACAGATCCCATGGAGCTCTCCTCGTTCTGTGACCGGGGTGCGGTCGTGGATGGGCGGACCGCAGGCGGTCCCTACGGGGGACGGGGGCCGGAGCTCCCGCCGGGTCATTCGGGCCGGGGAGGCACCGGGCCGTCCGGGGGATCGGTGCCCCCGTCGTCGCCGCCGGCTGCTCGGCGTCGGGCGTCGTCGGTGCGCTCCTTGTCGATCAGCTCGGCGAGCCAGCGGACCTCTCTGTCCACCGACTCCAGGCCGTGGCGCTGGAGCTCGAGCGTGTAGCGGTCGAGGCGCTCGCGGGTCCGGGCCAGCGACGAGCGCAGGCCCTCCCGCTGGCGCTCCACCGTGCGGCGGCGGCCCTCGAGGATCCGCAGCCGCACGTCCGCGGCGGTGTGCCGGAAGAAGGCCAGGCGGACGCCGAAGAGCCCGCCGTCGTCGTACGCCTCCGGGCCGGACTGGCTGACCAGCTCGTGGAAGCGCTCCTTCCCCTCCGCCGTGATCGTGTAGACGACCTTCCCGCGCCGGCCGGTGAGCGGCGGTGCGTCCGCCGGCAGCAGTGCACGGGGCTCCGGATCCTCGGTGGTGACGTACCCGGCGGCGTGCAGCCGCTTGAGCGCGGGGTACAACGACCCGTAGGAGATGCTGCGCAGCCCCCCGAGCACCTGTGCGAGCTGTTTGCGCAGCTCGTAGCCGTGCATGGGGTGCTGGTGCAACAGGCCCAGGATGGCGAACTCGAGCACGTCGCCTCCCCTTCGCCCCACGTTCCGATGTATCGGGACGATACATCCGGTCGTGATGCGATCGACAACCGGAGAGCACGCCCCGGCCGCCGGCCAGCGCGCGCGGGGACGTCGGACGTCGGCCCCGGTGCGTACATTGGCGCCGTGCCCGGACGTCGATCCGTCGTGGACTACTCGCTGCAGCGGCGAGCCGTCCTCGCCGACGTGTACGCCGGACGCACGGGGCTCTTCGAGGTCTGCGACGCCAGTCCCTACCTCACCCGCGCGGCCAGGTACCACGGCGAGGCGACCGACGTCCCCTGCCCCGTGTGCCGCAAGGACCGTCTCACGCTGGTCAGCTACGTCTACGGCGAGCACCTGGGGCCGACTGCGGGTCAGGCCAAGACACAGGTCGAACTCGCCCGCATGGACGCCGCGCAGGAGGAGTTCAGCGTCTACGCCGTCCAGGTGTGCCGCAGCTGCGGCTGGAACCACCTGGACTGCTCGTACCTGCTGGGCGCCGAGCCCGAGCCGGGGCGCTCGCCGCGCCGCACCCGCCGGCGGGCGGCGACGGAGTAGTCGCCGCGCCGGGGAACAAGACGCCCCGGTG
Source organism: Geodermatophilus sp. SYSU D00703 (assembly GCF_054050155.1). Taxonomy (NCBI): domain Bacteria; kingdom Bacillati; phylum Actinomycetota; class Actinomycetes; order Geodermatophilales; family Geodermatophilaceae; genus Geodermatophilus; species Geodermatophilus sp. SYSU D00703. Next base: position 213,367 of record NZ_JBJGYU010000002.1, read on the forward strand.
GACCCTTCCGTCTCAACAGAGCGCTGTGGGACGTCGCTGTCGCGGGTCCTCCCCCGATTCCACAGCTGAAGACGACACCCTGGTGCGGGACGCGTGTGTCCCGTGTCCACCGACGAGTCAAGAGAGGGGCCCCTTCGTGCCTCCCCACGACGAGACCTCCCCGGTCGGTCCGCCCGGCGGCGCCGACCGCCGACTGCCGCCCGGCCGCACCGGCGGCGGCAACGGCGGCAACCGGCGTCCGCCGGCCGGCCGCGGAGGCCGGACGACGGCGTCGCCCGCCGGCGCCCCCGCCCGTGGCGCGAGGCCGGCCGCCAAGGGCAAGGCGGTGCGCACCAAGAAGCAGAAGCGCCGCCGCTGGCTGAAGATCGTCACCGCCACCATCGCCGGGCTGCTCGTGCTGCTCGGCGTCTTCGTCGGTGTCGTGTACGCCACCACCGAGGTCCCCGACCCGAGCTCGGTGCAGAACGCGCAGACCACCGTTGTCTACTACGCCGACGGCACCACGGAGATGGCCCGGCTGGGCGTCGAGGGCGGCAACCGCACCAACGTCGCCCTCGACCAGGTCTCCGAGCCGGCCCGCAACGCGATCCTCGCCGCGGAGAACCGCAGCTTCTACTCCGACCCAGGCATCTCGTTCACCGGCATCGTCCGGGCCGCGTGGAACAACCTCACGGGCGGCTCGACGCAGGGCGGGTCGACGATCACCCAGCAGTACGTCAAGAACGCGTTCCTGACCCAGGAGCAGACGTTCAGCCGCAAGTTCCAGGAGCTCTTCCTCGCCATCAAGTTGGACAACAACTACGACAAGGACGAGATCCTCGAGAACTACCTGAACACCATCTACTTCGGGCGCGGCGCCTACGGCATCGAGTCCGCCGCGAACACCTACTTCGGGGTGCCCGCCGCCGAGCTCACCCCGCAGCAGGGCGCCGTCCTCGCGGTGCTGATCCGCAGCCCCAACAACTACGACCCCGAGACGAACCCCGAGGTCGCGCAGGACCGCTGGGGCCTGGTGCTCGACGCGATGGTCGACGAGGACTGGCTGACCCAGGCCGAGCGGGACGCCTCGGTCTACCCGCCGGTGCAGCCCAAGGGTGGCTCGTCCCTGGGCATCCCGGAGGGCCCCGAGGGCCTGGTCGTGCAGCGCGCGATGGCCGAGCTCGAGGCCAAGGGCTACACCGAGCAGCAGATCCGCGCCGGCGGTCTGCGGATCACCACGACGATCGACAAGCGCTACCAGGACGCCGCGATCGGCGCCGTCGACACCGTGATGGCCGGGGAGCCCGAGGGGCTGCGCCAGGCGCTGGTGTCGGTCGACCCGCACACCGGTGCGGTGAAGGCCTACTTCGGCGGGCGCAACGGCACGGGCACCGACTACGCGCAGGCCCAGCGGCAGCCCGGCTCGTCGATGAAGCCCTACACGCTGGCCACCGCCCTCGAGCAGGGCATCAGCGTCAACGCCCGCCGCGACGGCAGCTCGCCGCAGAAGTTCCCCGACCGCGACGCGCTGGTGCGCAACTCCGGCGGCGCCTCCTGCGGGGCCTGCACCCTGGTCGAGGCCATGACCCGCTCGCTGAACACCACGTTCTACGGGCTGGCCTACGAGGTGGGCCCGGACGAGGTCCGGGAGACCGCGCTGGCCGCGACCGGGCTGCCCGAGACGTGGCAGGGCGGCCCGCTCAAGGACAACACCACGCTGGCCAACGCCGACGGCTTCACCGGGTCGGCGATCGGCATCGGCGAGTACGAGCTGCGCCCGATCGACCAGGCGCACGGCTTCGCCACCTTCGCCAACGGCGGCGTCGAGCACGACCCGTTCTTCGTGACCCGCGTGACCGACAACCAGGGCGCCGTCCTGCTGGACTACAACGGCGACACCGGTGACCAGGCCATCCCGGCCGACATCGCCAACGACGTCAGCTACGCGCTCAAGGGCGTGGCCTCCTACTCGCGGCGCGCGCTCGACGACGGCCGCGAGGTGGCCAGCAAGACCGGTACGCAGGGCCAGGGCGAGGACAACTCCGACGCCTGGATGGTCGGGTACACGCCGTCCATCTCGACCGCGGTGTGGATGGGCAACGACTCGCCCAGCGACCCGATCGTCAACGCGAGCGGCCAGATCATCTACGGCTCGGGCCTGCCCGGGGCGATCTGGCAGGAGTTCATGAACACCGTGCTGGACGGCACGCCGGAGGAGGACCTGCCCGACCGGGCGATCATCCGCGGCGACACCGGCGTCGGTGTGCCCGCGCCGACGACCCAGTCCACCCCCCAGCGGACCACCTCGGCGCCGACGCGGTCGTCCGAGCCGGCCGAGCCGACCGAGACCGAGGACGACGCCGAGGAGAACGGCAACGGCAACGGGAACGGGAACGGCAACGGGAACGAGGACGCCGGGAACGGCAACGGCGACGAGAGCACCGACGAGGAGGCTCCCACCGACGAGACCACGCCCGACGAGGACGCCGGGGACGGCGAGGAGACCTCCGACAGCGGGAACGGCTCCGGCGGCGACACCGCGGGCGGTCAGGCCGCCGTGCCGGATGGGGCGCTGCAACCGGCCGCCTGACCCTCGCGGGGCAGACTGACCGTGTGACCAGCACACCGACGGGCCCGTCCGATCCGGCTCCCCAGCCGGCGGGCGGGCCCTCGGCGTCTCCGGGGGTCGCGGCGACCGACCCGGGCCTCCCCGACCGCGTCGTCCCGACCTGGACCGACCCGGTGGCGGTCCAGGCCAGCGAGGCCGTGGGCGGCCCGTGGGGCCGCCACGCGGTCACCGGCCGGGCGCTGTTCTGGACGCCGCTGCGGGTCTGCCTGCTGTTCACCACCGCCGTGCTCGCGCTGGCCTGGGTCAAGCAGGCCCCCTGCTCCGACGGCAACTGGGCCGGTTCGGTGCAGTACACGCACTTCTGCTACTCGGACACCGTCCCGCTGTTCGGCCTGCACGGGCTGGACCGCGGCGAGGTGCCCTATCTCGACTCCGCCGTCGAGTACCCGGTGCTCACCGGCGCCCTCATGGCCGTCGCCGCCGGACTGGGCCGGGTCTACGACGCGCTGGCCGCCGCCGTGGGCGTGCTGCCCGACGTCCCGGCCGTGCAGTCGTACTACGTCGCCACCTGCCTGCTGCTCTCGCTGTGCGCGCTGCTGGTGACCCGCGCCGTCCTCGGTACGTCGGGACGGCGGCCGTGGGACGCGGCCATGGTCGGCCTCTCGCCGCTGCTGTTCGTGCACGCCTTCACCAACTGGGACCTGCTCGCCGTGGCGCTGGCCAGCCTGGGGCTGTGGGCGTGGGCGCGGCGGCGTCCGGTGCTGGCCGGCGCACTGCTCGGCCTCGGCGTCGCGGCGAAGCTCTACCCGCTCGTGCTGCTCGGCGCGCTGTTCCTGCTCTGCCTGCGCGCGGGCCGGCTGCGCACCTGGCTGGGGACCGCGGCCGCGGCCGTCGCCGCCTGGCTGCTGGTCGACGTGCCGGTCGCCGTCCTGGCGCCGGAGAACTGGTCACGGTTCTTCCGGCTCAACAGCGAGCGGCCGGCCGACCCGGACACGCTGTGGAACATCGCGATCACCGTCACCGGCGGCCGGCTGTTCGGCGGCGTGCCGGCCGAGGGGGACCCGCCGGGCCTGCTCAACGCCGTCGTCGCCGTCGCGCTCCTCGCGTTCGTGGCCGGCGTGGCCTGGTTGACCCTCGCCGCACCGGTGCGGCCCCGCGTGGGCCAGGTGGCCTTCCTGCTGCTGGCCGGCTTCCTGCTGCTCAACAAGGTGTGGAGCCCGCAGTTCTCGCTGTGGCTGCTGCCGCTGGCGGTGCTGGCCCGGCCCCGGTGGCGCGCGCTGCTGCTGTGGCAGTCCACCGAGGCGCTGCTGTGGGTGCCGCGGATGCTCTGGTACCTCGGCACCGACAACCGCGGCGTCGAGGTGGAGTGGTTCTTCCTCGCCGTCACCATCCGCGACGCGGCCGTCGTCGTCCTGATGGCGCTCGTCGTCCGCGACGTCCGGCACCCCGACGGGGACGTCGTCCGGACCGGTTGGCCGGGCGTCGACGACCCCGCCGGCGGCGTGCTCGACCACGCCCCTGACCGGGTGCGGTGGGCCGCCGGTGGCCTGCGCCGGACCTCGAGCCTCAGGGAGGCATAGGAACCAGCCCCTGCGTCTCGGGGTGCCGGGACGCGTGCACCGGTTGCTGCCCTTGGCGATCAGCCGGCGAGGGCCGCCCTGAGGGCGTTGATCTCGGCGGCGTGCTCGGCGGCGTCGCCCGGGGTCTCGAGGACGATCGGGCAGTCGGCCGCGCGGGCGACGTCGGCCAGCAGCCCGAACGGGATCTCGCCGGAGGTCAGCGGCGCGTGCCGGTCGCGGCTGGAACCAGCCGGGTCCCGGCTGTTGTTCAGGTGCACCAGGTCGATGCGGCCGGTGATGGCCCGGACGTCGTCCACCGCCGTCGCGAGGTCCCAGCCGGCGGCCCAGGCGTGGCAGGTGTCGAGGACGAAGCCGGCGCCGAACCCGCCGACCGCCTCCCACAGCCGGGCGATGGCGTCGAGGTCGCGGGCCATGGCGTTGCCGCCGCCGGCCGTGTTCTCGATGAGCAGCGGGAGCGGGAACCCGCCGTCCTCGGCCTGCCGCGCGAAGGTCTTGCGCCAGTTGTCGACGCCGACGGCCGGGTCGTCCTTGGCGCGCACGTGTCCGCCGTGCACCACCATCCCCAGCGCGCCGATCGCCGCGGCCGCCTGCGCGTGCTTGTCCAGCAGCTTGCGGCTGGGGATGCGGATGCGGTTGTTCGTCGTCGCCACGTTGAGCACGTAGGGCGCGTGGACGACGACAACGACGTCGCTCGCGAGCAGGTCGGCGGCATCGGGGCGCGGCTTGGGGGCGGTCCACCCCTGCGGGTCGGCCAGGAAGACCTGTACGCCGTCGGCGTCCATCTCCGCGGCCCGGGCCAGCGGGCCGCCGGCGTCGAGTTCGTTGTCCTCGGTCAGGCCGGGGCCGACGTGTACGCCGATCGGGTGAGCTCCCACACCGCCGACCCTAGTTCGCCCTGCCGACGGTCCCGGGCCTGTGGACGACGCGGACGGCCCTCGCCGCCGCACTGGTAGCCTGGGCGGAGCGCGTTCCTCCGGTGGCCGTCACCGGTCGGGGCGCGCGACGCGTGTACGACCCTCCTGCTGCAGACCGACTGCAGCCGCCCAGACCAGAGGAGGTGGGGTTCTCCGTGCGTCACTACGAACTGATGGTCATCCTCGACCCCGATCTCGAGGAGCGCACCATCGCGCCCTCGCTCGACCGGTTCCTGAGCGTCGTCACCAACGCCGGTGGCACCTTCAAGACCGAGATCTGGGGCCGCCGCCGGCTGGCCTACGAGATCAAGAAGCAGATCGAGGGCATCTACGCCGTCATCGACATCCAGGCCGACCCCGCCGCGGTCGCCGAGCTCGACCGGCAGCTCAACCTGAACGAGTCGGTCCTGCGCACCAAGCTGATGCGGCCCGAGGTCCACTGACCATGGCCGGCGAGACCGTCATCACCGTCATCGGCAACCTGACGTCGGACCCGGAGCTGCGCTTCACGCCCTCCGGTGCCGCGGTCGCCAACTTCACCGTGGCCTCCACGCCGCGGACCTTCGACCGTCAGTCGCAGGAGTGGAAGGACGGCGAGGCGCTCTTCCTGCGCTGCAACGTGTGGCGGCAGGCGGCGGAGAACGTCGCCGAGTCGCTGACCCGCGGTTCGCGGGTGATCGTCTCCGGCCGGCTCAAGCAGCGGTCGTTCGAGACCAAGGAAGGCGAGAAGCGCACCGTCGTCGAGCTCGAGGTCGACGAGGTCGGCCCGTCGCTCCGCTACGCCACCGCGAAGGTCACCAAGGCCTCCCGCGGTGAGGGCGGTGGCGGCTTCGGCGGCGGTGGTGGCGGTGGCGGCTTCGGCGGCGGGTCCAGCGACCCGTGGTCGACCCCGGCCCCGCCGTCCGACGAACCGCCCTTCTGAAAGAGGGCCCCGTCCTCCTCACCCCTCGCACGCTCGGGGTGAGCCTCGGGACGGGGCCCACCGTTCCCCCTCTCCGAACCTCTTCGCAACTGGAGAACCCCGGTGGCCAAGCCCCCCGTTCGCAAGCCCAAGAAGAAGGTCTGCCAGTTCTGCAAGGACAAGGCGACCTACATCGACTACAAGGACACGACCCTGCTGCGGAAGTTCATCTCCGACCGCGGCAAGATCCGTGCCCGCCGCGTGAGCGGCAACTGCAGCCAGCACCAGCGGGACGTCGCCACGGCCGTCAAGAACAGCCGTGAGATGGCCCTGCTCCCCTACACCTCGACGGCGCGCTGACCATGAGCACCCAGAAGCTGATCCTGACGCAGGAGGTCACCGGTCTCGGGTCCTCCGGTGACACCGTGGAGGTCAAGGGCGGGTACGCCCGCAACTACCTCCTGCCCCGCGGCCTGGCCATCGTCGCCACCCGCGGTGCCGAGAAGCAGGTCGAGTCCCTCCGCCGGGCGCGCGCCGTCCGCGAGGTGCGCTCGCTCGAGGAGGCCCAGGCCGTGGCCGGGCGCCTGAACGGGCTGACCGTCCGCGTGCCGGCCCGCGCCGGTGACGGCGGCCGGCTGTTCGGCCGGGTCACCACCGCCGACGTCGTGAACGCCGTGACCGCCGCCGGCGGCCCGGAGCTGGACCGTCGCCGGGTGGAGCTGCCCAGCAGCATCAAGACCACGGGTCAGCACACCGTCACCGTGCGGGTGCACCCCGAGGTGACCACCCAGCTGGCCATCGAGGTCGTCCCCGGCTGAACGGGGGCGGCTCCCAGCCGCTGCAGCCCGCGAGGGGCGCCGGACCCCGGTCCGGCGCCCCTCGCGGCGTTCCAGGGGCGCAGTCGGCCGCCTCAGTCGACCGCGGTGGCCTCGATCTCGACCATCAGCTCCGGGAAGGCCAGCCGGGTGACCCCGACGAGGGTCGACGTCGGCCGCGTGCCGGCTGCTGCGAACCGCTCGGCGATGGCGGGCCAGGCACCCATCATGCCGTCGACGTCGGTCGTGAAGACGTTGATCCGGAGGACGTGGGCGAGCGTCATGCCGCCGTCCCGGAGCACCGCCTCGATGTTGTCGAGGGTCAGGTCCACCTGGGCAGCGAGGTCCCCGGGGTGCTGCGGCACGCCGTCGGCGGACACGGCGGCCTGACCGGAGCACACGAGCACGCGGCGCGCGCCCTCCACGAGCGCGGCCTGGTCGAAGCCGAAGGCGATCGACCAGGGCCAGGGGTTGACGGGTGTGCGCGTGACTGCCACGAGACCTCCCCTCGACGGCCGCCGGCGCGGGCCGCGACGGTCGGTGTCGCGCGCCATGGTGGACCTCCCGGCCGCCTCGGAGGGTGCTCGCAGACGTGTGACTCGTGGGGTTCCTGAGCGGGGACGGCGACACGCCGGGGGACGACACCCGGATTTCACCAGGGTTTTTCCCGTCCACACCCGGTGGGTCGTCCCTGCGCAGGTCAGCTGCGGGATACGGGGCGAGCCCCACGGCCGTCCCCTGCTGTCTCCACATGTCGACACGTCTGTGTCCACCGACTTGTCCACAAGTTGTGCAGAACGGGGTGCACACCGGTGTTGGACGGGTCCGTCCGCCCTTCCTACCGTCCTCTCCAGCGCCTCCGGACGGCCGAACTGTCGGTGCTCCGGGGTAGCAACGACCCGAACACACGTTCGAGTCAGGCGTACGTCGTTTCTGGTGCTTCCCCCACCAGGCCCCGGTCGATCGGCCGGGGTCTGTTCGCGGGTGCGCCGGTGAGTGGATGGAGGAACCCACCGTGGCGGTGGCCGACGACTTCAGCCGACCGTCCCCGACGCCGCCGGAGTACGACCGGCAGCCTCCCCAGGACGTCGCGGCGGAGCAGTCGGTGCTCGGCGGCATGCTGCTGAGCAAGGACGCGATCGCCGACGTCGTCGAGGTGCTGCACGGCAACGACTTCTACCGGCCGGCGCACCAGGTGATCTACGACTGCATCCTCGACCTGTACGGGCGGGGTGAGCCGGCCGACGCGATCACGGTCGCCGCCGAGCTCAACCGCACCGACCAGCTGTCGAAGATGGGCGGCGCGGTCTACCTGCACACGCTGATCCAGTCGACCCCGACGGCCGCCAACGCCGGCTACTACGCCGCGATCGTGGCCGAGCAGGCGACGCTGCGGCGGCTGGTCGAGGCCGGCACCCGCGTGGTCCAGCTGGGCTACGGCGCCGCGGGCGGCAAGGGCGACGTGGACGACATCGTCGACCGGGCCCAGCAGGAGATCTACGAGGTCACCGAGAAGCGGATGAGCGAGGACTACTCGCGCCTCGAGGACGTCCTGCAGCCGACGATGGACGAGCTGGACGCCATCGCCTCCCGCGGAGGCACCGCCCGCGGCGTGCCCACCGGCATCCGCGACCTCGACGAGCTCACCAACGGTCTGCAGGCCGGTCAGATGGTGGTCATCGCGGCTCGACCTGGTGTGGGCAAGTCGACGTTGGGACTGGACATCGCGCGGTCGGCCACGGTGAAGCACCACCTGCCGGCGGTCATATTCTCGCTCGAGATGAGCAAGCACGAGATCACCATGCGACTGCTGTCGGCGGAGGCGAAGGTGCCGTTGCACCACATGCGCGCCGGCACGCTGTCCGACGAGGACTGGTCCAAGCTGGCCCGCCGGATGGGCGAGATCGCCGACGCCCCGCTCTACATCGACGACTCGCCGAACATGACGATGATGGAGATCCGGGCGAAGGCGCGGCGGCTCAAGCAGCGCAACGACCTCAAGCTCGTCGTCATCGACTACCTGCAGCTGATGACGTCGGGCAAGAAGGTCGAGAGCCGCCAGCAGGAGGTCTCGGAGTTCTCCCGGGCGCTGAAGCTGCTGGCCAAGGAGCTCGAGGTCCCGGTCATCGCCATGTCGCAGCTCAACCGTGGCTCCGAGCAGCGTCAGGACAAGAAGCCGATGCTGTCCGATCTCCGCGAGTCGGGCTCGATCGAGCAGGACGCCGACATGGTCATGATGATCCACCGCGAGGACATGTACGAGAAGGAGAGCCCGCGGGCCGGCGAGGCCGACATCATGCTGGTCAAGCACCGCAACGGCCCGACCGCGAACGTCACCGTCGCCTTCCAGGGCCACTACAGCCGCTTCGTGGACATGGCGAACTGAACGGCAGACCCCAGCACCCCGAGAGGCCCGGAGCGTCCCGCTCCGGGCCTCTCGCGTGTCCCTCGCTGCACGGCGGGGGACACCGGCCCCGCGGCCGACGTCGGGTCAGCCCACGGGCACGGCGGCGAGGCTGCGGGCGCTGGCCCGGACCTCGCCGCGGGCCAAGTTCACCGTCCCGTTCATGCCGTACACCGTGTGGTTGACCGCGGCCAGCGTCGGCTCAGCGGCTTGCATGGTCACTGCGCCGTGGATGGGCACCTCGACGTCAGGCCACGCGAAGTCGGGGGCTGCCAGCGTCTCCAGCGGTGGCATCGCGAAGGGCGGCGTTGCGAAGCCGCGGACCTGGAGGGACACCGCACTGCCGCTGGGCAATCTGATCGTCTCGTGGACGTCCAGGACGGCGACGCCGTCCCGGCGGATCACCAGGTGGTCGACACCACTCACCCGGCCGCCGGCCATGGGTCCCTCGGTGATGGTGCCCTCGACCGCGACGTCCAGGCGCAGTCCTTCGGGCACGATGCCGATCGGGATCGTGCCGGCCAACCGGGCTTCCAGCACGTAGCCGTCCATGGTGGTCCTCCCGTCGGTGCGGTGGTGAGGAGGACATGCCACCGGTGGTGCCACCGGGCGGCCAGGGGCGGGAGTCCCGGCGCGGGGCACTGAGCGCCCGGCGCCCGGTGCCGGTGACCGCGTGTCAGACGGAGACGACGGAGGGCGGGGGGCAGCCGCTGCTGCCTCCCCCGCCCTCCGCGGTGGTGTGTCGCCGGTCAGGCGGCCGCCCGCGCCGCCGTCTCGCACTCGGCCAGGAGGCGACGGCGGGTCTTCGGCCCGCCGGTGCTCATCTTGTAGAGCTTGGCCAGCTGCGTCGAGAGGTTCCGCCAGGTGGTCTGGTCCAGCCAGCCGTTCGGCAGCGACAGCCGGATGATCTTGTGCCAGGCCGACGCGACCTGCTTCGGCAGCGGCGCGGCGTGGTAGTTGAGCCCGTAGCGGTCGAACAGGTCGCGCACCTTCGGGGCGATCTCGGCGTACCGGTTGCTCGGCAGGTCGGGGAAGAGGTGGTGCTCGATCTGGTGCGACAGGTTGCCGGTCATGATGTGCATGGCCTTGGACCCGGAGATGTTCGCCGAGCCGAGCATCTGCCGCAGGTACCACTCGCCGCGGGTCTCCCCGTCGATGGACCTCTTCTCGAAGGTCTCCACGCCCTCGGGGAAGTGCCCGCAGAGGATGACGGAGTTCGACCACAGGTTGCGCACCAGGTTGGCCACGAAGTTGGCCGTCAGGGTCGCCAGGAAGTTGGGCCCGGACAGGAGCGGGTGCACGAGGTAGTCCTTGCGTGCCTGCCGGCCGATCTTGCGCAGCACCGCCCTGGCCCGGGCGCGGAACTCGGGGTCCTTGGTCTGCTTCTTCGCGATGACGGCCCCGAGCTCGAGGTCGTAGGCCGCGATGCCGTACTCGAAGAAGCAGGCGTTGACGAAGCTCCACAGCGGCTGCCCGAGGTACATCGGCACCCACTTCTGGTCCTCGTCGACGCGCATGATGCCGTAGCCGAGGTCGTTGTCCTTGCCGATCACGTTCGTGTACGTGTGGTGCAGCTCGTTGTGCGAGTGCTTCCACTGCTCGGCCGGGCTGGCCATGTCCCACTCCCACGTCGTGGAGTGGATCTTCGGGTCCCGCATCCAGTCCCACTGGCCGTGCAGGATGTTGTGCCCGATCTCCATGTTGTCGAGGATCTTGGCCACCGAGAGGCCGATCGTCCCGATGATCCAGGCCGGCGGGAACCCCGAGGCCAGCAGCACGGCGCGGCTGCCCAGCTCGATCTTGCGGTGGACGTCGATGACCCTGCGGATGTAGGCGGCGTCGGCCTCGCCCCGGGAGTCGATGACCTCCTGGCGGATCTCGTCGAGCTCCTTGCCGATCAGCTCGATGTCGTCGGCGGTCAGGTGGCCGATGGGGTTGACGGCCTTCTTCTGCAGGACGGTCATGCGGGGTCCTCCGGGAGCTCTTGGGAACGGGGTCAGTGGTCGATGGAGCAGGCGCCGGCGGCGGCGCTGATGCAGGTCTGGACGACGACGCCGTCCCCGGGGGCGGCCGTGGTGACCTCGCCGGTGCGCAGGTCACGGACGGCGCCCTCGCGCAGGGGCAGCACGCAGCCGAAGCAGATGCCCATGCGGCAGCCGCTGGGCATGAGGACGCCGGCCTCCTCGGCGGCGTCCAGGATCGGCGTCGCGCCGTCGGCCTCGAGGGTCGTGCCGGCCTTGGTGAAGGACACCGTGCCGCCCTCGCCGGCGACGACCACGGCCGGCCGGAAGCGCTCGGTGAACAGCCGGGCGGCGAGGCCGGCAGCGGTCCAGTGCTCCTCCAACGCCTCGAGCATCCCGACGGGGCCACAGGCCCAGGTGGCCCGCTCGGCCAGGTCGGGGACCAGCGCCTCGATCCCGGCGGCGTCGAGCAGGCCCTCGGTGTCCGTGTGCCGCTCCACCAGCCGGAGCCGGCCCTCGGCGGCCATGGCGCGCAGCTCGGGCCCGAAGACGACGTCGTCCGGCGTCGGGGCCGAGTGCACGAGGACGACGTCGGTGAGGTCCGGGCGGTTGCGCAGGATGCCCATGACCGGGGTGATGCCCGAACCGGCGGTGACGAACAGGACCTTCTCCGGCTCCCGCGGGACGACGAACTCGCCGGCGGCCTGGTCGAGCTGCACGATCGTGCCCGGGGTCACCCGGCGCACCAGGTGGTTGCTGACCCGACCGTCGGGGATCGCCTTGACGGTGATGCTGATGCAGCCGTCGGCGCGGCCCAGGTGCGAGGTCAGCGAGTAGGCCCGCCACTGGCGGACGCCGTCGACGTCGACCCCGATCCGCACCCACTGACCGGGCACGTGGCCGCGCCAGTCCGCGCCCGGGCGGATGACCAGGGTGGCCGCGTCGCGCGTCTCGCGCTGCACCGCCTCGATGCGTCCGCGCAGGTCGGTGCCCGCCCGCAGCGGGTTGACCATGTCGAGGTAGTCGTCGGGCAACAGCGGCGTCGTCACCAGCTCGGCGAGACGGAGGGCGCGGGCACGCAGGGCGGCCAGGGCCGGCCGGGCCGGGGTGGGGCGCGGGACGGTCGCGGTCATGCAACCGATCGTTCCCAGCCATGCGTGCAATTACCTGTGCTCACGACGTGAACATCGGACCGGATACTGTCCCCTGTGAACAACTGAGCGGGGGCAGCGAGGTGGACGTGGCAGCAGAGAGTGAGACCTTCACCCGCGAGGTGGCCGCGGCCATGCGTGCGGAACTGCCCTCGGTGGCCGAGCGGACGGTGGCCGCGATCGTCGTCGAGGTGCCCAGCTACGCCGAGGCGTTCCAGGGCGACATGGGCAGGGCGATCGAGAATGCGGTCCAGCTGGCGCTCGGCGGGTTCCTCGAGCTCGCGACGGCGCACGGCGGCGCGGACCCCAGCCGGCCGATCGGCCCCGCCCTGGAGGGCGCCTACGCGCTCGGCCGCGGGGAGGCGAAGAGCGGCCGCACCATGGACGCGCTGCTGGCCGCCTATCGAGTAGGAGCCCGCGTGGCGTGGCGGCACATGAGCGAGACGGCGGTGGCCGCGGGCATGCCGTCGGACTCGCTGGCCCGCTTCGCCGAGCTGGTCTTCGCCTACATCGACCAGCTGTCGGCCTCCAGCGTCGCGGGCCACGCCGACCACCTGGCCACCAGCGGCCGGGTCCGCCGCCGCCACCTGGAGCGGCTGGCCGAGCTGCTGCTGACCGGCGCCCCGCCCTACGACCTGGTGGTCGCGGCCGAGCGCGCCGACTGGGCTCCGCCGCGGACCCTCACCGCGGTGCTGCTCCCCGAGGCCCGCGCCCGCGGCGCGGTGGCGGTGCTCGACGCGCGCACCCTGCAGGCGGGCGAGGACCTGCCCGGTGCCGAGCCGGAGACCGAGCGTGCGGTGCTCCTGGTCCCGGACGCCGAGGGGTTCACCCGCGCCGGGCTGCTCAAGGCCCTCCGCGGGCGGGAGGCCGTCGTCGGGCCGGCGCGGCCCTGGCAGGAGGCGCGCTCCTCCTACTCCCGCGCCCTGCGGGCGCTGCAGCTGGGGCTGCGGCCGGACTGCGACGCCCCGGTGGACACCGAGCAGCGGCTGGCCGAGCTGGTCCTGCGGGCGGACGGCGAGGCGCTGGCCGACCTGCGGGCGCAGGTCCTCGCCCCCCTCGACGACCTCGGCCCCGGGCCGCGGGAGAAGCTGCTCGAGACGCTGCGCTCCTGGCTGCTGCACCACGGCCGGCGGGAGAAGATCGCCGCGGAGCTGTTCGTCCACCCGCAGACGGTGCGCTACCGGATGCAGCAGCTGCGTGAGCTCTTCGGCAAGCGTCTCGACGACCCGCAGTGCGTGCTGGAGCTCACCCTCGCGCTGGGGACCCAGCACCCCTGAGCCCTTCCTACGATCGCGGCCGTGATCAGCTTCCTGGTGGCGCACGGGTGGGAGAACCGCCGTCCGGCGGGGCACTGGCAGCACTGGTTGGCCGGCGAGCTGGCCGCCGCCGGCCACGAGGTCACCTACCCGCAGTTCCCCTCCCCAGACGAGCCGGTGCTGGAGGAGTGGCTGGCCGAGCTGCGCCGGCACCTGGCCGCGCTCGACCCGGCCGGCGAGCGGGTGCTGGTCTGCCACAGCCTGGGCGTGCTGCTGTGGTGGCGGGCCGCCGCGTCGCTGGGCGAGCTGCAGCCCGACCGCGTGCTGCTGGTCGCCCCGCCGTCGGCCGAGCGGCTGCGCGGTGAGCCCGCGGTGGCCGCGTTCGTGGCGGACGGGCTCCCCCCGCTCCCGGACGACGTCCGGCCGCGGGTGCGGATGGTCGCCTCGGACGACGACCCGTACTGCCCGGGCGGGGCGCTCGCCGTGTTCGCGCGGCCGCACGGCCTGGACGTCGACGTCGTCCCCGGTGGCGGCCACCTGGCCATGGACGACGGCTACGGCCCCTGGCCCGCGGTGCTGCGCTGGTGCACCGACCCGTCCGTGCGGGTCACCGGGCGGTGAACCCCCTGCTGGCCGACGTCTGGCCGCTGCTGACCGGCGTCCCCGCCCCGGAGGTCCCGGTGACCGGCACGACCGGTCTCGACGGCCCGCTCCCGGTGCCCGACCTCGCCGTGGGCGCGGTCGCGGCGCAGCTGCTCGCGGCCCGGCTGCTGGAGCCGGGCGACCCGGTGCGGGTGGACGCCGCGCACGTGGGGCCGGCCTTCCGCAGCGAGCGGTACGCCGCGGTCGACGGCCGGCCGGTCGGGCCGGGGTTCCACCCGCTGTCCCGGTTCTGGCCCACCTCTGAGGGCTGGCTGCGCCTGCACGCGAACTTCCCGCACCACCGGGCCGCGGCGCTGCGGGTGCTCGGGGAGGACGTCGGGTCGGCGGCCCGGCGCCGGACGGCGGAGGAGCTCGAGTCCGCCGTCGTCGCGGCCGGTGGAGCGGCGGGCGCGGTCCGGACCGCGGCGGCGTGGGCCGGGTCCCCGCAGGGCCGGGCGGTCGCGGCCGCGCCGCTGGTCCGGCTGCGGCGGAGCGCCGACGGGCCCGCGCGGGCGGCGTCGGCGCGCGGGCTGCGGGTCCTCGACCTGACCCGGGTGATCGCCGGCCCGGTCGCCACCCGGACGCTGGCCTCGCACGGCGCCGACGTCCTGCGGATCGACGGCCCGCGGCTGCCCGACGACCCCGGCTCGCTGGTCGACACCGGACCGGGCAAGCGGCACGCGGTGCTGGACCTGGCGGCCGCCGCCGACCGGCGCATCGTCGAGGACCTGCTCGCCACCGCCGACGTCGTCGTCCAGGGCTACCGGCCCGGGGCGCTGGCCGCCTTCGGACTGGACCCCGCCGCGCTGGCCGAGCGGCACCCGCACCTGGTGGTGGTCAGCCTCTCGGCGTGGGGCACGGCGGGCCCGTGGGCAGGCCGGCGGGGCTTCGACTCCCTGGTGCAGGCCGCGACCGGCATCGCGCTCGCGTGCGGCTCCCCCGACGAGCCGGGCGTGCTGCCCGCCCAGGCGCTGGACCACGCCACCGGGCACCTGGCCGCGGCGACCGTGCTCGCCGCCGTGGCCCGCCGCCGGGACGAGGGCGGCGGCTGGCACGGCGAGCTCTCCCTCGCCAGGACGGCGCATTGGCTGCTCGGCGCGCCGCGGCGGGCGCCCGAGGACGGCGAGCCCGCCGACCCGGCGCGGTACCTGCTGTCGCTGCCCTCGGCCGGGGGCACCGTGACGGTGGTCTCCCCGCCCGGGTCACCCCCGTGGCGGACCGCCGCGGAGTTCGGTGCGCTCCCGGCCTGGCGGACGTAGGCGACGGGCAGGCGCCGCCCAGCTCCCTCACAGGGAGCGCGGCCACGCTGGTGGTCGCCGGGGGACGGGCAAGGAGCACCCGTTCTGACACCCCCGGCGCCCGGAGACCGGCTCGAGGGCGTCGGTCCCACCGGGAACGCGGAGCCCGGTCTTCCCCGTGGCGCCGGGCCCGCGTTCCCCCTCCGGAGCCGTGTGCCACGTGGAACAACGCCCGGACTGACAGCTCCGCCACAGGTCCCTCACAGGTGCACCCGGCACGCTCCGCCCGCGGGGGCTCGTCCAGCCGACAGAGCACACGGGAGGTCGTCGTGCCCGACGACGTTCTGCAGTCCGATCCACCGCCCCGGACCCGCTCGCGCGGGTGGGGCAGGTCCGCCGCGCTGGTGGCGGGCGGCGTCCTCGCCGGCGCCGTCGTCGCCGCGGGACTGGTCGCCAACGCCGCCTCGGACGGCGGGCGGGACGGCCCGTCGGTCAGCCGGGACGACGACCGCGGCCACCGCGACGAGCAGCCGCTGACCGGGGAGACCGCGGAGCGGGTCACCGACGTGGCGCTGGCGGAGTACCCGGGCGCCACGATCCGGCGGGTCGAGACCGACTCCGACGGGGTCTACGAGGCCCACCTCGTGACCAGCGACGGCGAGCGGGTGACCGTCGAGGTCGGCGAGGACTTCGCCGTCACCGGGGTGGAGCGACGCGGCCGCTGACCGCACCGGTCCCGATCGGACCGGCACCCGGGACCCGGGCTCCCCACAGCGGCGCGGCCGAGGCTCGGCCTCGAGCGGCTCGCCGAGGGGCCGGACGACGCGGGGTCGTCGACGTCGACGAGGACCTCACGGTCCCGGGCCGGCCGGCGTTCCCGCGCCGACCCGCCACTCCGGCGGGTCGGCCGGGTGCAGGGCCGGGTCGTCGGCGGCCAGCGTGCGCACCGGACCGGGCGGGGTGAGCGGGCCCTCGAAGCGGACCGTCACCCGCCCCAGTCCCCGGCCCCACACCCAGCCGGGGCCCAGGTCGTCGTGCCGCACGTCCTGCCCGGGCCACCACCGCGTCTCGGCGGACGGCGGCGGCTCGGCGGTCGAGGGGTCCTCGACGGCGACGTCCTCGGCGGCCTCGGCGGGCCCGTCGTCGGCCGCGAACAGGTCGCCCTGGGCGTAGAGCGACAGCCCCGAGACCCCGACGCCGAGCAGCCGCAGCCCGCCGCCGGTCCCCGCCTCGGTGAGCAGCCGGCGCGCGATGGAGGAGATCACCCGGACGTCGTCGGTCGGCTGCGGCAGCGTCTGCGAGCGGGTCTGCGTGGTGAAGTCGTAGCGGCGCATCTTCAGCGTGACCGTCCGCCCGGCGTAGGCCGACGCGCGCAGCCGGGCGGCCACCCGCGCGGCCATCACGTCGATCTCCCGGCCCAGGACGGCGAGGTCGGTGAGGTCCCGCTCGAAGGTCTCCTCCTGCGAGACCGACTTGGCCTCGCGCTCGGCGACCACCGGACGGGCGTCCTCGGCGCGGGCCAGCGCGTACAGCCCCGCCCCGTGCGCCCGGCCGGCCAGCGCGACCAGGTCCGGCAGCGACTTCGCGGCGAGGTCGGCCACGGTCCGCACCCCGACCTGCCGCAGCCGCTCCGCCGTCGCCGGGCCCACGCCGCCCAGCCGGGTCACCGGCAGCGGGTGCAGCACGGCGAGCTCGCCGCCCGGGGGGACGACGACCAGCCCGTCCGGCTTGTCCAGGTCCGAGCCGATCTTGGCCATGAGCTTCGACGAGCCGATGCCCACCGACCCGGTCACCCCGCCGGTGGCCGCGGCGATCCGCTCCTTGAGCCGCCGCCCGAGCGCGGTCACGCCGTCCACCGAGAGGTCGTGCCCGGGGCCGGCGGCCAGGTCGACGTAGGCCTCGTCCAGGGAGGCCGGCTCCACCAGCGGGGAGAGCTCCCGCAGCAGCTCCATGACGACGTCGGACGTGCGGCGGTAGGCGGCGAACCGGCCGCCGAGGAACGCCGTCCCGGGCGGGCAGCGGCGCCGGGCCTCGGCGGTCGACATCGCCGACCGGGCCCCGTAGGCGCGCGCCTCGTAGGACGCCGTCGCCACGACGCCGCGCCCGCCCACCCCGCCGACGACGACCGGCCGCCCGCGCAGGGACGGCTTGTCGCGCTGCTCGACCGCGGCGAAGAAGGCGTCGAGGTCCAGGTGGAGGATGCTCGCCTCCCGCCGCACGCCCCACCTCCTCGCTGTCGCCGGCCCTCCCCATGGTCGCCGGTCCTCCGTGCGGGTGAGGACGGACGCCCCGGGGCCGGAACAGGTTGATCACCTCCGGCGCGGCTGCGAGTGTCGGGTCCCCCACCGACGGGCCGACAGGGAGGAGCCGTGTGGAGGGAGTCCTCCTCGTCGTCGGCGCCATCGCCCTCGGCGTCCTCCTGCTGTCCCTGCTCGTCGGAGAGATCGGCGACCTCGCCGGGGACGCCGACGGCCCGTTCTCCGTCCCCGCCATCGCGGCGCTCGTCGGCGGTGTGGGCTTCGGCGGTGCCGCCGCCGCGAGCGTGCTGCCCCACGGGCTCCCGGACGCCGGCCGGCTCCTCGCCGCCCTGGGCGTCGGGCTGGCGGTCGCGGTGCCGCTCGCGTGGGGCGCGGTCCGGCTCGCCCGCGCGCTGCGGGACATGCCCACCACCGAGACCCTCACCCGGCACCACCTCGTCGGCACGCAGGGCGTCGTGGTGTCCGCCGTCCCGAGCGCCGGCTTCGGCGAGGTGCGGCTGACCCTCGCCGGCCAGCAGCTGAAGTACGCCGCGCGCAGTGACGTCCCGCTGCCCGCCGGTACGCCCGTGTACGTCGTCGAGGCCCTCAGCGAGACCGCCGTCCAGGTCGTCTCCACCGCGCCCGACCCCCTGCCCGAGACCGGAGGCTGACGCCCGTGGACCTGACCCTGCTCATCGCCGTCGGCGGCATCGTCGCCCTCGTCCTGGTGCTGGTGCTGTTCGTGCTGTCCCGCATCAAGGTGGCCGGCCCGAACCAGGCGTTCATCGTCACCGGCCGGCAGGGGCGCGAGGTCACCAGCGCATCGGGGATCACCTCCCGCGACGCGTCGGGCCAGAAGGTGGTCATGGGGGCCAGCGTCTTCGTCGTCCCGGTCGTGCAGAAGCTGCACACGATGGACCTCTCCAGCCGGCGCATCCCGGTCGGCATCCGCGGCGCGGTGTCCAAGCAGGGCGTCAAGTGCGACCTGGAGGGCGTGGCCATCGTCAAGGTCGGCGGCAGCGAGGACTCCATCCGCGCCGCCGCGCAGCGGTTCCTCAACCAGCAGGAGGGCATCGACACCTTCACCTCGGAGGTGCTCGCCGGTGCGCTGCGCTCGATCGTGGGCCGGCTGACGATCGAGGAGATCATCCGGGACCGGGCCGCGTTCGCCTCCGCCGTCGCCGAGGAGGCCGAGTCCTCGCTCACGGGGCAGGGGCTGGTGCTCGACACGTTCCAGCTGCAGGACATCCAGGCCGAGGGCAGCTACCTGGCCGACCTGGGCCGCCCCGAGGCCGCGCGGGTGCTCAAGGAGGCGAGCATCGCCGAGGCCCGGGCCCGGCAGGCCGCCGAGCAGGAGAAGCTGCTCGCCGACGAGGCGATCGCCGTCGCCCAGCGGCAGCTCGCGCTGCGCCAGGCGGAGATCGACGCCGAGATCGACGCGGCCAAGGCCCGGGCGGCCGCGGCGGGGCCGCTGGCGCAGGCCGCGCAGGACCAGGCCGTTCTCACCGAGCAGGAGAAGGTCGCCGTCCGCACCGCCGCGCTGACCGAGCGGCAGCTCGACACCCAGGTGCGCCGTCCCGCGGACGCCGAGCGGTACCGCGTCGAGCAGGAGGCCGAGGGCCGAAAGAACGCCGCGATCCTCGCCGCGGAGGCGCAGCGGCAGGCCACGATCGCCGGCGCCCAGGCCAGCGCCGAGCAGGCCAAGCTCTCCGGTGAGGGTGAGCGGGCCCGCCGGTCGGCGTTGGCCGAGGCCGAGGCGATCGAAGGTGCCAAGCGCGGTGAGGCCGAGCGGCTGCGCCGGCAGGCGATCGCCGACGCCGTCGAGCGGGAGGGCGCGGCCGAGGCGGCGGCCATCCTCGCCCGCGGCCAGGCGGAGGCCGAGGCGCTCGACGCCCGCTCGGAGGCGTTCGCCAAGTACGGCGAGGCGGCGATCCTGGAGATGCTGGTGACGGTGCTGCCCGACGTGGTGCAGGCGGCCGCGGCCCCGCTGTCGAGCGTGGACAAGATGACCGTCATCTCCGCCGACGGCGCCGGCTCCCTCGGCCGGTCGGTCGCCGCCAACGTGGCGCAGGGGCTGCAGCTGTCCGGCGACCTCACCGGCGTGGACGTCGCGGCGCTGCTGCGCCGTCTCGGGGGCGCCAGCGGCGGGGCACCGGCCGCCGGCGACGGGCCCACCCGCGTCCCGGTCGTCGACGGCGAGCCCCAGGCGCGCTGAGGGGCTCAGACGTGGTCCGGCCAGCTCTCCCGCGCGTGGGCGGCGCGCCAGAACTCCAGCTCGTAGCGGGTGGCGACGGTGAACGCGCGCAGCATCGCCGGCTCGGCGCCGGGACTGTCCCGGGCCGCCGCGTCGACCAGCGCCCGGGCCTCGCGGGCGGCCTCCTGGAACTCCGCGGAGCCGTAGGCGGCGACCCAGCGCAGGTACGGGTGCCCGGGGACCAGCGCGGCGGTCCGCGCCAGCCGCCCGCCGACGTCGGCGTACACCCAGTAGCAGGGCAGCGCGGCGGCGGCCCCCACCGCGTACGGCGCCGTCGCCGCCGTGGCCACCAGGTAGGAGACGTAGGCCAGGCAGGTCGGTGAGGGCACCGGGTCGCCGGCCGGCCGGTCCGCCGCAGGCAGCTCCGCGGCCAGCAGGTCGGCGTGCAGCTGCCGCTCGACCGTCGCGGTCGCGGCCGCGGACGTCGCCCAGAAGGACGCGGCGGCGGAGTCCGGGGCGCGGGCGGCGAGCAGGGTGAGCGCCCGGGCGTAGTCGGCGAGGTAGAGCGTGTCCTGCTCCAGGTAGTGCCGGAACGTCGCCGGGTCCAGGGCGCCGGAGCCCAGCTCGGCGAGAAACGGCAGGTCGTCGATGGCCGCCCGCAGGCCGGCGGTCGCGGCCCAGGCGCGCGCGGTGAACGAGGCGTCCCCGGCTCCTCCGCGGGTGTCCCCGGCGGCGCGCACGGCGCTGCCCGGCTCGGAGCTGTCGTCCCCGGCGGCGCGCACGGCGTCGTCCCCCGTGGCGCTCACGACGGCCAGATGCCGGCGAAGTGGTGCACCGGGCCGTGCCCCGACCCGACGCCCAGGCCGCTCCCGGCGACCAGCGCGGCCTGCAGGTAGTCGCGCGCCGGGTCGACCAGCCGCGTCCAGTCGTCGGTGCGGCGCCGGGCGGCGAGCGCGGCGAGGGCCGAGGACAGCGTGCAGCCGGTGCCGTGCGTCGCCGTCGTCCGCACCCGGGGGCGGCGGGTCACGGTGACGCCGTCCGCGGTGGCCAGCACGTCCACGCTCTCCTCCCCGCCGAGGTGACCGCCCTTGAGCAGCACCGCGCGCGGGCCGAGTGCCAGCAGCGCGGTGGCTTGGCCGGGCAGCTCGGCCACGCTCGTCGCCGGCGCCCCGCCGAGCAGCACCGCCGCCTCGGGGACGTTGGGCGTGACGAGGTCGGCCACGGGCAGCAGGTGGGTGCGGACGGCGTCCACCGCGGCCTCGTCGATGAGCCGGTCGCCGCTGGTCGCGACCATCACCGGGTCGCAGACGACCGGGCCCGCCCGGCGGCCGCCCAGCGCTGCCGCAACGGCCCGGACCACCTCCGCGCTGCCCAGCATGCCGGTCTTGGTGGCGTGCACCTCGACGTCGTCCAGCAGCGTCTCGAGCTGCGCGGTGACGAACTCCGCCGGCACCGGGTGGACGCCGGTGACGCCGCGGGTGTTCTGCGCGGTGAGGGCGGTGAGCACCGCCGTCCCGTAGGTGCCGAGGGCGCTGAAGGTCTTCAGGTCGGCCTGGACGCCGGCACCGCCGCTGGGATCGCTACCGGCCACGGTGAGCGTGACCGGGACGCCGCTCACCGTGGCGCACCTACCGAGCGCCCCGCGTCGATCCGCGCCCGGAGCTCGCGGGCGGCGGCCGCGGGGTCGGCCGCCGCGCAGACCGCCGAGACGACGCAGACCCCGTCCACCCCGGTCGCGGCCACCGCCGCGGCCCGCCCGGCGTCGATCCCGCCGATCGCGACCGCGACCAGCCCTGCGGCGCGGGCGCTCGCGGCGAGTGCCCGTGTGCCCGCCAGGCCGAGGCCAGGTGCGGCGTCGGGCTTGGTCGGCGTCGCCCACACCGGGCCGATGCCGACCAGGTCCACGGTGCCCGGCGGCAGGGCCAGTGCGGCGTCGAGGTCCGCGGCGGAGGTCACGCTCAGGCCCAGCGGCGCACCGGGGCCCAGCAGCCGCCGCACCTCGGCCGGCGGCAGGTCGTCCTGGCCGACGTGCACCCCGGCGCCGGCCAGCAGGGCGACGTCGACGGCGTCGTTCACCACCACCGCGACGTCCGGGCGGTCGGCCAGCGCCGCCTGGACCGCCCGGGTCAGGGCCAGCAGATCGCGCCGGGACGCGGTCTTGTCGCGCACCTGGACGGCGCTGACCCCGCCGGCGACCGCGGCCCGGACGACGTCGGCGACCGGCCGGGGCCGGGACAGCCCCGTGTCGGTGACCAGGTAGAGGGTCGGGTCGAGCGCGCTCACGCCGCCTCCCGGACGTCGGCCCGGGTCAGCGAGTCCCCGTCGAGCGCGTCGAGCGCGTCCAGCCAGGCCGGGGCGAAGGTGCCGGGCCCGTCGGCGACGTCGGCGGCCACCTCCGCGGCGAGCGCCACGTGGGCGTGCGCGGCCACGACGCCGGTCAGCGGGTCGTCGCAGACGGCGAGGTAGGCGGCGACCAGGGCGCCGAGCGCGCACCCGGCGCCGGTGGTGCGGGTGAGCAGGACCGATCCGCCGCCCACCCGCACGGTCCGCCGTCCGTCGGTGACCAGGTCGACCTCGCCGCTGACCGCGACCACCCCGCCGGTGCGCCGGGCCAGGTCGGCGGCGGCCTCGGCGGCCGCGTCCGTGCTGTGCGTGCTGTCCACGCCGCGGCCGCCGGCACCGGCCCCGGTCAGCGCCATCACCTCCGAGGCGTTGCCCCGGACCGCGGTGGGGCGCAGCTCGACCAGCTCGGCGGCCAGCGCCGTCCGGTAGGCCAGCGGGCCGACCGCCACCGGGTCGAGCACCCACGGTGTCCCGGCCGCGCCGGCGGAGCGGGCCGCCAACCGCATCGCCTCGGCGGTGCGCGCGTGCACCGTGCCGACGTTGACCAGCACCGCCGAGGCGACCGCGGCGAAGTCCCCGGCCTCCTGCGGCGCGTCGACCATCGCCGGCGCCGCGCCGGCGGCCAGCAGGGCGTTGGCGGTCATCGTCTGGACGACGGTGTTGGTCAGGCAGTGCACCAGCGGTGCAGCGGTGCGCAGCGCCTCGCGGGCCGCGCGCAGGTCCATGGCTCCCACGCCGTGACATCCCTTCGCCAGTACGAACTGGAGCAGGTTCGACGGGTGTCCTCTCAGCCCCGGGCGGGGGCACCCCGTGCCACTTGCGGTCCCGAACCTAACAAGCCCGCCGGGGAGCACGGCCCCGCTACGGTGCGGCCCGTGGCGGACCTCCACGACGAGCTGTTCGGCGTCTCCCCCACGGTGCGCTCCGTGGCGCTCGGCCACGGCCAGCAGGTCGAGACGCGCTCGCGGGCCGGTCTGGTCGGCGCCTCGAGCGCGGAGAAGGGTACGAGGAGCTGCTGGTCAACCCGACCCTGCTGACGCTGGCCCGGCAGCGCGGCGACATCGACTGCGGGCCTGCGCTACCTCGTCGTCGGGTACGGCAACTCCCACCAGCTGGTGGTCCCGCTCGCAGCCGGCCACGCGTCGGTCGCGTTCGAGCTCGACACGGACCCGCTGGTGCACCTCCCGGCCGTCCTCGAGGTGCTGCGGCGGCACTCCCGGCTCGGCTGACCGGCGCCGGTGGGAGTCCGGTCAGTCGGTGCCGGTGAGCGCGGTCGACGGGAGCCAGTCGGCGTCCAGCAGCTCGGCGATCTCCTGGAGGGACGACGTGTCCGCACCCGCGGTGGAGCCGCTGACCGCGAGCCGCTCGACCATCACCCGGGCGACCTGCTCCTCGACGGTGTCCTCGGCGAACGCCACCCGCCAGGGGGAGACCTGCCCGTCGCGGTGGGTGCGGCCGGTGACCTGCCGGGCCTGGATGCCGGAGAATCGCGGCTGGTGGAACAGCCCGACCCGCGGCGCGGCCGAGGCGGCGGACCCGTCCGGCAGCAGCTCGCCGGCGTGCAGGCTGATCGACGCGGTCACCGTGAACACGCACACCGGTGCCGCCCCGGTCTGGAACCGCAGCCGCTCGGCCTCGACGTCGAACCGGTCGCGGCCGTAGACGGCCGCGACGGCGATCCCGGAGTCGAGGAGGGACTCGCGGATCGGGTCGGCCGCCGTCTCCACGAACTCCACCGAGACGGCGACCTGCCGTTCGGCCTCGACCTGCGCCTTGACCCAGTCGACGGTCGCCTGGGCGCGGATCAGCCCGGCCTTCTGCCGGAAGCGCAGCAGCGCCGCCCGCCCTCGCGCGGTCTGCCGGCCGCGGCGGGCCAGCTGCATCTCGGCGCGGAACTCCTGCCACTCCGACTCGTAGGCGGCGCGCTCGGCCGGGGTCAGCGACACCGGCGTCCCGGTGACCGACACCGGGCCCCACGGCGCCGGGCGGTGCAGGGTCGCCGGCGGGTGCTCGTCGGCCAACCAGCCCTGCAGGCGGGCGAGGTCGGCGCGGCGGCGGTCGGCGTCCTCGGTCCAGGCCCAGCCGTACCGGCCCCGTTCCACGTGGAACCCGTGCTCGGCGAGCCTCGCCGGCAGGTCGCCCCACGCGCGCAGCGGCTCGCCGTGCCGCTGCGCGAACTGCGGGGCCAGGTAGGACAGCTCCAGCGGTGTGTGCGCCGGGGTGGCGGTGGCCGCGATGACGAACGGGGCGTCCTTGACCCGGCCGGCGCCCGAGACCGCCTTCCAGTGCTTCCACCGCTGCGTCGTCGTGTGCCGGACCATGTGCGCCTCGTCGGCGATGACCACGTCGAACCGGAGCTTGCTGACCTTCGCCAGGCGGTCCCAGGTGGTCACGCACCAGCGCAGGCCGCCGTCGCCGAAGCCGGCGATCGACCGGGTCCAGTGCGGGATGGTGATGGCCGCCGGCCGGTCGGCGACGACGAGGACCGTGCGGCCGCCGCGCTGCGCCGCGACCTCCCGGGCGGCCAGGACGGCGGTGCCGGTCTTGCCCACACCGGGGTCGTCCCCCAGCAGGAAGACCCGGTGCCCCGCCTTCGCCGAGGCGGCGATCGCGGCCGCCCCGGTCAGCTGCTCGTCGCGCGGCTGCAGGGGGCGGGCGGCGGGGACCGGGCGCGGCGTGGCGTTGAGCTCGTCCTCGAGGAAGCGCTCGAACGTGTACGGCGGCGGGTCGTAGGGCGCGAGCTCCGGCGGCAGCTCCTGGCCGACGTACACGTGGGCCTGCAGGTCGGGGCGCCACTGGGTCCCCGGTGCCGGAGCGCGGAACGGCACGGCGAGCACCCACACCCGCTCCCCCGGGCCCGCGACCGGGCGGTCCGGGGCCGGCTTCGCGGCCCGCCGGGCCGGCGTGCGGCGTGCGGCGGTCGTGCTGCGGGTGGTGCTGGCGCGGGTGCTGGTCGAGCGGCTCTGGCTCGTCGACCGGGCTGTCCGGCGGCGCCGTCCGGGCATGGGTGTGCTCCCCCTTCGTCGTCCGACGACGGTAGGTCGCCGCTGCCGCCGGCCTCGGCAGGCCGCCCGGCACGTCGTCCGCCGATCGCCGTCACGGTCGCGGCGGCAGACCGGCGGACCGTGCCGTGCGGGCCGTCGCCACGACGTCGACCGACGCGCGGGTTCGGCGCCCGTGCTCCGAGGTGCGCGATGACGAAGGCCCCGCAGGCGGTCCTCACCGCACTGGTCGCGGCAGCGGCCGCGCTCGTCCCGGCCTCGTCCGCCGAGGCCGCGGACCAGGCCGTCACCTACACGGTGTCCGCACGTGGCGAGGTCCTCGGCGACCTCGTCGAGTTCGGCGCGGTCGCCCAGGACGCGCTGACCGACCCCCGCGGCTGGAGCCTAGGCGGCACGCTGGCGTTCGTCCCCGTGCCGTCGGGGGGCGACCTCGACCTGGTCCTGGCCGCCCCCGACGTGGTGGCCGCCGCCTCTGCCGGCTGCAGCGCCACCTGGAGCTGCCGGGTGGGGCGCACCGTCCTCGTCAACGACGAGCGGTGGCGGACCGCCACCGCCTCGTGGCCGCACTCCCTGGCGCTGTACCAGCGGTACGTCGTCCTGCACGAGGTCGGTCACTGGCTCGGGGTCCCGCACGCCGGCTGCCCCTCCCCCGGCCGGACGGCACAGGTGATGCAGCAGCAGTCGATCGCGCTGCAGGGCTGCCTGGCCAACGTCTGGCCGGTTCTCGCCGAGCGGGAGCGGGTCGGGCAGCGGTTGGGCGTGCCGGTGAACTGGTCGGGGGTCGAGCAGCACTACCGCGAGGTGGGCCCGGAGGGCAGTCACCTCGGTGCGCCGGTGACCTGGGAGTCGGTCGCCCCGGACGGCGTCGGGCGGTACCAGCACCACAGCGGGGCTGGGGCGCGTCGATCTACTGGACCCCGGCCACCGGCGCCCACGACGTGTACGGCGCCATCCGCGCCCGGTGGGCGGAGCTGGGCTGGGAGCGCAGCGGCCTCGGCTACCCGGTGTCCGACGAGTACGAGGTCGACGGCGGACGCCGCAGCGACTTCGAGCACGGCTGGATCCGCTGGGACCGCGGCACCGGGCAGACCGAGGTCCACGTTCCCGGCTGAGTGCGGCCGCTCCCCCGGCTCTGGTGGAATCGCGTCCGTGACGGAGAACCCCGACGAACGGCTGCACGCCCGCACCCTGGGCGAGGACGGACCGCGGGTGGTCTTCGTGCACGGGCTGTTCGGTCAGGGCAAGAACTGGACGACGATCGCCAAGGGGCTCTCCGGCGAGCACCGGGTGACCCTCCTCGACCTGCCCAACCACGGGCACTCGCCGTGGACCGAGCGGGTCGACTACCTCGACATGGCCGAGCTGGTCGCCGCCGAGCTGCGGTCGTTCGGGGAGCCGGTCACCCTCGTCGGGCACTCGATGGGGGGCAAGGTCGCGATGCAGGTCGCGCTGCGGCACCCGGACCTGCTGCGCGCGCTGGTCGTCGTCGACATCTCCCCCACGGAGTACCCGGTGTCCGGGGGCCGTACCGACGACCCCGACGAGGAGGCCTCCCCCTTCGCCGCCTACATCGCCGCCATGCGGGCGATGGACCTCGGCGCGCTCACCAGCCGCGAGGACGCCGACGCCGCGCTGCGCACCGTCGTCCCGAGCCGGATGGTCCGCTCGTTCCTGTTGCAGAGCCTGGTCCGGGAGGGGCTCGGTGCGGACGGTGGCTGGCGCTGGCGGCTGAACCTGGAACTGCTGGAGCGCGACCTCGGTGAGCTGCGCGGCTTCCCCGAGCCGCCCCCGGGCGCCCGGTACGACGGTCCGGTGCTGTGGATCGCTGGCGTGAACTCGCACTACGTGCTGCCCGGGGACCGCGACCGGATGGAGCAGCTGTTCCCCGGCACCCGGCTGGTGCGGGTCAAGAACGCCGGCCACTGGGTCCACTCGGAGCAGCCGCAGGTCTTCCTCGAGACGCTGAAGCGGTTCCTGGAGCGCGTCGAGGGCTGACGGTCCAGGCCGCGCAGGCCTGCTCGTCGGCCGGCATCCGCACCCACCGTCGGCCTCAGGGGCCGGCGCGGCCGAGGACCTCCGTGCCGTCCGGGCGCCAGGTGTGCCAGCGGCTGGTGCCGGGGTCGCGGCTGACCGAGAAGCCGCCCTCGTGGCAGGCGGTGTGGTGCCGCTCGCAGGGCAGCGCGCCGTTCTCGCAGGTCGTCGGGCCGCCGAAGGCCCAGTGCACGACGTGGTGGACGTCGCACCACTCGGGCGGGCGTCGCAGCCGGCGAAGACGCAGTGCCCGTCGCGGACCTCGACGGCCCGCCGGATCGCCGCGTCGGCCGTCCGCCGGGCGCGGCCCAGGTCGAGCGGCAGCCCGTCGGGGCCGGTGATGACCCGGGCGACGCCGGCGTCGCAGGCCAGCCGCCGCGCGGTCTCGGGGGTGATGGGACCGGCCCGGGCCAGCTCGCCGCCGGCCACTCCGGGTGCGCCGCGGGCGGCGCAGAGGGCCTGCCAGTCGATGGTGACCCGCACGTGCGGGTGCTCCCCGCGCACGGCGGGGCAGTGCACCACCGTCGAGTGCGCCACGGGCCAGGGCGTCGGCCTGCTGCCCGGCGTGGTAGCGGGTGTCACCTGCCGGGCGGTCGCCGTTCACGAGCGCGGCCAGCGCGGTGTGCAGGAGGTCCCCGCCGACGGCGTCCAGGTGACCGCGCAGGTGCACCCGGCCGTCGAGGCCGCGGGCCATGGTGAACCGCCGGCGGGTGTCGGCCGCGTCGTCGAGGGCACCGTCGGGACCACCCCCGACACCCAGCGGGCCACGCCGCGAGCCGTCTCGGCCGGGTTCGTCTGCCGGGCGAGCTCGGCCAGGATGCGGTTGGTCTCCGCCAGCTCGATCCCCGCCTCGGCGGCCTTGGCCACTCGGCGCGGGCTCACGGCACGGGTGATCAGGCGAGCGTGGGTCGCCGTGATCTCGCCGGCGGCGAACGCCTCCGCCGTGGCCGGCAGCTGCTCGAGCCGTCGTCCCGCCGACACCATCGCGGTGGCCTCTGCCGGAGCCAGGCGGCAGCTGCCGCGCAACCAGCTCTGCATCGACACCGCGCCGTCGCGCCGGTGGCACTCCCGGCGGTCGGCCGCCCGCACCGCCGAGGTGAGCGCGCGACCACCCGGTTCGCCGCGGTGCTCAGCTCCCCCACCAGGTCCAGCAGCGCGTCGTCGGACAGCTCGGCGAGGTCGACCTCGGCCAGGCCGTCGAGGGCGGGGTGGAGCTCGGACACCTCGCCCTCGTCCCGCAGCCCGGTACCGGTCCGACGGGTCGAGAACAGGGCCGCGGTACGACGGAAACCGCCGGTCAGGGAGGTCGTGGACAGCGCTGTCCCCTGTGGACGGCGAGCCGCGCCCAGGGTGCTCCGCCTGGTGGGATCGGGCCAGTGAGAGGAGCCGAGGTGACCGAGTACCGGACGACCGAGCGCGCCCGTCCCCGCACGTTGACGTGCGTGGCTCCAGCACCGGTCGCGCTCGGAGTGCCTGACGGGCCAAGATCGGCGCATGACCGACCCCCGCGCCGGGCAGCCGGCCCGGCCGAGCGACCTCATCGACGTGGCCTCGCTGTTCACCGCCTACTACACCCGGGAACCGGATCCGACCGACCCGGCGCAGCAGGTGGCGTTCGGCACCTCCGGCCACCGCGGCTCGTCTTTCGACGCCGCGTTCAACGAGGCGCACATCCTCGCCACGACGCAGGCGATCTGCGAGTACCGCGCGGCCCAGGGCTACGACGGTCCCCTGTTCCTCGGCCGGGACACCCACGCGCTGTCGGAGCCGGCCTGGGCCAGCGCCCTGGAGGTGCTCGTCGCCAACGACGTGACGGTCCTGGTCGACGCCGACGACCGGTACACGCCCACGCCGGCGCTGAGCCACGCCATCCTCACGGCCAACGCCGGCCGCACCTCCGGCCTGGCCGACGGCATCGTGGTCACGCCGTCGCACAACCCGCCCCGCGACGGCGGCTTCAAGTACAACCCGCCGTCCGGCGGCCCCGCGGACACCGACGCGACGAAGACCATCGCCGACCGCGCCAACGAGCTGCTCCGCGCCGGGCTGGACGGCGTCTCGAGAGTCCCCTTCTCGCGGGCGCGGGCGGCGGCGCAGAGCCACGACTTCCTCGGCTCCTACGTCGAGGACCTGCCGAACGTGCTCGACCTCGACGCCGTCCGGGACGCGGGGGTGCGGATCGGTGCCGACCCGCTCGGTGGGGCCAGCGTGGACTACTGGGGCGCGATCGCCGAGCGGCACCGCCTCGACCTCACCGTGGTCAACCCGCTGGTCGACCCCACCTGGCGGTTCATGACCCTCGACTGGGACGGCAAGATCCGCATGGACTGCTCCTCGCCGAGCGCCATGGCCTCGCTGATCGGCAAGCGCGAGCAGTTCCAGATCGCCACGGGCAACGACGCCGACGCCGACCGGCACGGCATCGTCACCCCCGACGGCGGGCTCATGAACCCCAACCACTTCCTCGCCGTGGCGATCTCCTACCTGTTCTCCCACCGGCCCGAGTGGGGGCAGGACACCGCCGTCGGGAAGACGCTCGTGTCGTCGTCCCTCATCGACCGGGTCGTCGCGGGTCTGGGCCGGCGGCTGGTCGAGGTGCCGGTCGGGTTCAAGTGGTTCGTCCCCGGCCTGCTCGACGGGTCCGTCGGGTTCGGCGGCGAGGAGTCGGCCGGCGCGTCGTTCCTCCGCCGCGACGGCCGCGTCTGGACGACGGACAAGGACGGCATCCTGCTCGCGCTGCTGGCCAGCGAGATCCAGGCGGTGACCGGCCGCTCGCCGTCGCAGCTGCACGCCGAGCTGACCGCGGAGTACGGCGAGTCCGCCTACGCCCGGGTCGACGCCCCGGCGTCCCGCGAGGAGAAGGCCAAGCTGGGCAAGCTGTCGCCCGAGGACGTCACCGCGACCGAGCTGGCCGGCGAGCCGATCACCGCCAAGCTCACCCGGGCCCCCGGCAACGACGCCGCGATCGGCGGGCTCAAGGTGGTCACCGAGAACGCCTGGTTCGCCGCCCGGCCCTCGGGCACCGAGGACGTCTACAAGGTGTACGCGGAGTCGTTCAAGGGCCCCGACCACCTGGCGCAGGTGCAGGAGGAGGCCCGCGCCGTCGTGTCCGCCTCCCTCGGCGGCTGATCGGAGGACGGCGGGATGGCTGCGGACGCCCTCGACCTGGTGGGCCTGGTACGGGAACTGGTGGGGCGCGCGACGGTCTCCGGGGACGCGGTCGCGCAGCGGGACGTCCTCGGCGCGCTGACCGACGTCCTCCGCGAGCGCGGCCCTCACCTGCAGGTGACCGAGGGGCGCGACCCCGACCACCCGTGGACCCTCCTGCGGACGCCGGCCGACCCCGACCGCCGGAACCTGCTGCTCGCCTGCCACGTCGACACCGTGCCGGTGCCCGACCCCGGTGCCTGGCAGCGCGACCCCTTCGGCGCCGACCTCGACCAGGGCCGGGTGTGGGGCCGTGGTGGCAGCGACATGAAGGCCGGGGTGGTCGCGGCGGCCGCGGCCCTGGCAGCCGCCGACCCCCGGACGCCGGTGGCGCTGCTGCTCACCAGTGACGAGGAGATCGGCTCGAAGGGAGCCGCCGCCGCGGCCGCCGCGGTCGCCGACCTGTCGGTCGGGGCGGTCATCGTGCCCGAGGCGACCGGCAACCGGGTCGTCCTCGGGCACAAGGGGGCGCTCTGGCTGGCCGTCCGGACGGCGGGACGGGCCGCACACGGCAGCACACCCGAGCGCGGCCACAACGCCGTCCTGGACCTCGTGGCGGTGCTGGGGCGGGCCGGGGGCGCGCTGCCGCTGCGCAGCGACGACTTCCTCGGCACCGAGACGTGGAACCCGGGTGTGGTCGCGGGCGGCACCGTGCCCAACGTCGTCCCCGACCGTGCCGAGGCCGTCGTCGACATGCGCACGGTCGCCGACGGGGCCCCGCTGCTGGCGTGGTGGCGCGACCAGCCCGAGGTGGCCGACGTCGACGTCCGGGTGGACCTGCCACCGGTCGGCACCCCCGCCGACGACCCGTGGGTGGCCGCGCTGCCCGCGCCCGTGCTGCCCACGCCGGCCACCTACTTCACCGACGCGTCGGTACTGGGCCAGGTGGTCGGCGGCGCGCCCATCGTCGTGTGGGGGCCGGGCACGCCGGCGGTGATGCACGCCGTCGACGAGTACGTGGAACTCGCCGAGCTCGAGCAGGCAGCCGCCGCCTTCTCCGACGTCGTCGCCCGCTGGCAGGGCTGAGCCCCCGACCGCCGGTGCCCCCGACCGCTGCACCCCTCCGTGCGACGGCGCGTACGCGACGGAGGAGGTCAGCGTCGCCGGGCGGCCTTGTCGGCGTACATGGCCTCGTCGGCCTCCCGCACCAGCAGCTCGAAGGCCAGCTCCGGGTCGGTGCCGCCGGCCACGGTGCCGATCCCGATGCTCATGGCCAGCGGGATCGTCACCTCCTCCACCTCCAGGGGCTCGGTCACGGTGTGCCGCAGCCGGTCGGCCAGCGCCTCGGCGTCGGCCCGCTCGCTGTTCTCGCAGACGATGCTGAACTCGTCACCGCCCACGCGGGCCGCGGTGTCGCTGGCCCGCAGCACCGACGTCAGGCGCTCGGCGAAGGCGATGAGGACCGCGTCGCCGACCGGGTGGCCGTACTCGTCGTTGATCTCCTTGAACCCGTCGAGGTCGATGCCCAGCACGCAGGTGGGGGTGCGCTCCCGGTGTCCGCGCTCCAGGGCGTGGCGCAGCCGGTCGCCGAACAGGATGCGGTTGGGCAGGCCGGTGAGCGGGTCGTGCAGCGAGCGGTGGACCAGCGCCGCCTCCAGCGCCTTGCGCTCGGTGATGTCCTCGACGATGGCCACGACGTGCGGCGGATCGCCCTCCGGCGTCGCCGCCACCCAGGACGACGTGACCTGCACCGGGACGGTGCTGCCGTCCTGGCGGACCAGCCGGGTCTCGTGGCGCATCGTCCGGCGCCGCGCGACCAGCTCGGAGTAGGCCTCGGCCGTGGACGGCGCGTCATCGGGGTGGATGAGCTCGAGCACCGAGCGGCCGTAGAGGTCGTCGGTGTCGCGGCCGAGCATCGCGGCGAAGGCGGGGTTGGCATCCACCAGCAGGCCGGACGGCGTGGCGAGGACGATGCCCATCGGGGCATTGGCGAACGCACTCCGGCGGTCCGCCGGGGGCAGCGTGCCGGCTGCCTTCGTCACATCCCACCTCCGTGCGGGACATTCTGCGCAGATCATGGGCCAAACGCTGCAGGTTCTCAGCCTGGAGTGCCCCGCGCAGTTCCACGTGGAACCTCGCCGCAGGGCAGGATGGATGTGCACCCGATCACGCGAGGAGGGGGCTGCCGTGAACGACTTCGACCTGGTGCTGCCGGCCGCCGTGGACGTCCGCGAGGTCGGCATGCGCGACGGGCTGCAGCTCGAGGCGCCGGTTCCGCTGGAGGCCAAGCTGCGGATGCTGGAGGCCCTGGTGGCCACCGGGGTGCGGCGGATCGAGGCGACCTCGTTCGTCTCGCCGAAGGCGGTCCCCGCGCTGGCCGACGCGGACGCGGTCGCGGCCGAGCTCTCCCGGTGGGGGGCGGTCCACTGGTCGGCCCTCGTCGCCAACCCGCGCGGCGCGACCCGGGCGGTGGACGCCGGCGTACCGAACCTGGAGTACGTCGTCTCGGCCTCCGACGGGCACAGCCGGGCCAACGCGGGGCGCTCCACCGCCGAGGCGGTCGGCGCCGTGGCCGAGATCGCCGGCCTCGCCCACGGCGCGGGGGGCTCGCTCGAGGTCATCATCGCCACCGCCTGGGACTGCCCGTTCGACGGTCGCACCCCGATGGCCCGCACGGTCGACGTCGCCCGGGCCGCGGTCACCGCCGGCGCCGACCAGCTCTGCCTCGGCGACACCATCGGGACGACGACGCCGCTGCGGGTGGTCCAGCTGCTCGACGCCGTCCGCCGCGCCTGCCCCGGGGTCCCCGTCGGCGTCCACTTCCACGACACCCGCGGCACCGGCCAGGCCAACGCGCTGGCCGCCGTCCAGGCCGGGGTCACCCAGCTGGACTCCTCGGTCGGCGGCCTCGGTGGCTGCCCGTTCGCGCCCGGGGCGAGCGGCAACATCGCCACCGAGGAGCTGGTCTACATGCTCGAGGAGTCCGGCGTGCGCACCGGGCTGGACCTCGAGGCCGTCCTGGCCGCCGCGCGGGTGACCGAGGACGTCGTCGGGCACGAGCTGCCCAGCTCGCTCTACCGGGCCGGCGGCCGCTCGGTGCCGCGGAACGCCGCGCCGGTCGGCTGACGCCGAACGAGGAGAGCCGACCGAGGACGCCGTCGGCCGGCGCCCGGCGGGAGAGCGGGGGCCGGTTCGTGGCCGCCGTGGTTGGCTGAGGCCATGAGCGACGCGGGGCCCGGGACGGAGGGAGCGGTCGAGGTCATCGACCCGAAGGTGATGCGCGAGGTGCTCGGGCACTTCGCCTCCGGGGTCACCGTGGTCACCGCGATGGCCGAGGACGGCCCGATCGGTTTCACCTGCCAGTCGTTCAGCTCCCTGTCGCTGGATCCGCCGCTGGTCCTGTTCGCGCCCGCCCGAACCTCGCGCACCTGGCCGCAGCTGCGGGAGATCGGCCGGTTCTGCGTCAACGTGCTCGCCGAGGACCAGCACGACCTCTCCGGCGCCTTCGCCCGCTCGGGCGTGGACAAGTTCGCCGGCGTGCACTGGCGTCCGAGCCGCCAGGGGCAGCCGGTGCTCGACGACGTCGTGGCCTGGATCGACTGCGAGCTGTGGGCCGAGTACGACGGCGGCGACCACACCCTGGTGGCCGCCCGCGTGCTCGACCTGGGCGCCGACGAGGGACGGCGCCCGCTGCTGTTCCACCGCGGCTCCTACGGTCTGCTCGCCGGTACCGACGGCTGACCGGCGCCGACGCGAACCGGACCGGCGCCGGACGTCAGCAGAACCGGACGGCGATCAGCGCGACGTCGTCCCGGCCGTCGAGGGAACCGGCGACCGCCGCGTCGCACAGCTGCCGGGGCGCGGCGTCCGGCGCAGCGGCGGCCACGCGCGTGACCAGCTCCTCCAACCCGTCGTCGAGGTCCGCGCCCGGCCGCTCGATCAGCCCGTCGGTGTAGCCGAGCAGCGTGGCGCCGGAAGGGACGTCGAGGGTCGTCGACCGCCGTCGCGCACCGCCGTCGGCGCCGATCAGCAGCCCGGTCACCTCGTCGAGGACCCGCACCCTGCCGTCCGGCGTGCGCAGCAGCGGGGGCGGGTGGCCGGCGCTGGCCAGGTGCACCCGCCACGGCGCTCCGGGCGTGGCCGGCGGCACCGCCCGCGCGTACACCAGCGTGGCCATGGAGGCCACGCCCAGCCCCTGCACCAGCCGGTCGACCCGGGCGAGGACGACGCCCGGGTCGGGGTCGGGCGCCTCCCACACGCAGGCCCGGATGAGCCCGCGCAGGTGCCCCATCGCCGCCGCCGCGGCGATGTCGTGCCCGACGACGTCCCCGATGACCACGCCGATCGACCCGTCGGGCAGGTGCAGCAGGTCGTAGAAGTCGCCGCCCACGTCGGCGGCCTCGGAAGCGCTGACGTAGTGCGCGGCCGACTCGACGGCCGGGATCTCCGGCAGCTGCGGCAGCAGCGAGCGCTGCAGCGTGTCGGCCACCGTGTGCTCCTGCTCGTAGAGGCGCACGTTGTCCATGGCCAGCGCCGCGCGGCGGGCGAGGTCCTCGGCGAGGTCGACGTCGTCCTGGGTGAACGGCCGGTCGGGGGTCGTCCGGCCGAGCACGATCGCGCCGCGGGTGCGCCGGCGGGCGACCATCGGCACGGCCAGCAGCGAGGCCGCGCCCACCCGGGCGAAGGCCTGCCGGGCGGCGTCGCTGGCGAACAGCCCCGCCAGCGACTCGTCGGCCCGTTGCACCACGACCGGGCGGCCGGTGGAGATGCTCCGGCGGGTCGGTGACTCCTCGGGCAGGTGCGTGGCGTGCGTCGAGCTGAGCAGCTGCAGCTCCTCCTCGCGGCCCTCGCGATGCCGCCACGCGGTGCGCACGACCGCGCCGGAGTCGTCGACCAGGGTGACGAACACCCAGTCGGCCACCAGGGGCACGCACAGCCGGGCCAGCCGGTCGAGGAGGTCGCCCAGGTCGAGGGTGGCGATCAGCGTGCCGGTCGCCTCGGCCATGAGCGCCAGCCGGGTCTGCGCCCGCTCCGCCTCGGCGCGCGCCCGCTCGGCGTCGGCCCGCGACTGCTCGGCGGTCGCGCGGGCGAGCTCGGCCTCCTGGCGGGCGGTCTGCTCCGCCGCGAAGGCGGCCTCGCGCTCCTGCTCGACCCGCACGCGCTCGGTGACGTCGGTCTGCACCCCCACGAAGCTGACGAGGGCCCCCTCGCCGTCGAAGACCGGGCTGATCGACAGCTGGTTCCAGAAGGCCGTGCCGTCCTTGCGGTGGTTCAGCAGCGTCGTCGTGACGGTGCGGCGGTCGTCGAGGGCCGCCCGGATCCCCCGGACCGCCGCCGCGTCGGTCGCCGGGCCCTGGAGGAACCGGCAGTTGCGCCCGACGACCTCGCCGTACTCGTAGCCGGTGATCCGGGTGAAGGACGGGTTGACCCAGATGAGCGGGTTGTCCGGCTGGCGCGGGTCGGTGATCGTGAAGGCGATGTCGGTGGCGATGACGGCCCGTTCCCGCAGCGCCTGCAGGTACCGGTCGGGGTCGGCCGCCGGCCCGCCGGGGTCGACCTCCAGGAACACGACCAGGGCCAGCTGCTGGTGGTCGGCGGGGTCGGAGAGCGGGAACCCGGTCACCCACAGCAGCTGGCCGAGCCCGTCGGGATCCCCGCCCGACGCGCGCCGCACCGCCTCGCCGGACACCGGCTGGCCCTGGGCCACGAGGGACAGCGGGCCGGAGGTGCTGGCCAGCGGCCGGCCACCGAGGTCGGTGAGGCAGGCCGCGGCACCCCAGGTGTCGATGTCCACGGGCAGCGCGACGTTGCCGGCCATCTCCACCGCGGCGGTGTTGGCGTAGGTGACCGCCCCGGCGCGCTGGTCGATGACGAGGACGGCGACCGGCACGTCGGCCAGGACGCCGGGCAGCGCCGCCGAGGCGGTGCCGGTGGACCCGTGCCGCGAGACGACGGCGGTCGCGGCGGTCACGATGCCGGCCTGCCCCTGGTCGCCGAGGTCGTCTGGTGGGAGGGGAGGCGCCTCGGGAAGGGCGTCCCGGTCGGCCGGCACGACACGACAGTAACCGCGGCGCGTCGCTCGCGGCCAGCCTCGGGACGGCGCTGACCTGGGGTTCCACCCGCGCAGGTGTGGACGGGCGCCGCGCGGGAACCCAGCGGCGGGACGCGACGTGCTCCAGGTGGAGGGAGACGATCACCATGGGACTGCTCGACCGGCTCTTCGGCCGCCGCCGGCCGGCCTACGACGACGAGTACGGGCGCGCGCACGCGTACGACGCGCCAGCGCCACCACCCCAGGGCCGCTCGGACGACGAGCGGGCCATCGAGCGCTACCGCTACCTGCTGCGGACCGCGCCGCCGGACAAGATCGAGGAGGCGCACGCCGAGGCGTTCGCGCAGCTCACCCCGGAACAGCGGCGCCAGGTCCTCGACCAGCTGGCCGCCGCGGGCGAGCGGGCGCGCGGCGACGACCCGCGCAGCCTCGCCCGCGCCGCCACCCGGGCGGAGATGCGCCGGCCCGGCACCCTCGAGCGCGCCTTCGGCGGGTACGGCGGCGGCTACGGGCGGGGCGGCTACGGGCGGGGCGGCTACGGGCCGGGGTACGGCGGCGGCGGGTTCGGCGGGCCGAGCTTCGGCAGCATGATGGGCGCCAGCCTGCTGGGCACCGTGGGCGGCCTGGTCGTGGGGACCGCGGTCGCCGACGCCCTGTTCGACACCGGCCTCGGCGACGGCGGCCTGTTCGGCGGCGGGGACGAGGAGGCCTACGCCGAGGGGTACGCCGACGGAGCCGACGCCGGCGACCCGGGCGGCGACTTCGCCAGCGGTGCCGAGGGCGGTTGGGGCGCCTCCGGCGGGGACTTCGGCGGCGGCGACTTCGGTGGGGACTTCGGCGGCGGGGGCGAGTTCTAGCGGTCCGGGGTCGGGCGGTCCGCGGGGCGCCGACCACTGCGCCGCAACCACAGCAGGCCGACCACCGGCAGCACCAGCGGGATGAACAGGTAGCCCCTGCCGTAGGCCGACCAGACGGTCTCGTCGGGGAAGGCGGCCGGGTCCAGCAGGGACAGCGTGCCCACCACGAGCACCCCCGCGAGCTCGATCGAGATGGCGGTCAGGGCGGTGCGCCGCCCGCCGCGGGCCAGGGCCACCGTCGCCACGAGGTAGACCACCGCGGCCAGCGCGGAGAGCAGGTAGGCCACCGGTGCGTCGGCGAACCGCGTCGCCAGCTGGACGGCGGCCCGCGCCCCCGCGGCGAGCGTGAAGACGCCGTAGACGGCGACCAGCACCCGCCCCGGGCCGCCCCCGGTCGCGGCCGCCGTCCGCTCCCCCGCGTCGTCGACGTCCCGTCGTCCCGGATCAGCCACCCGTCGCCTCCCACAGCTGCAGCAACCGCCAGATCATGACCCCCACCGCGCCGGCCGCCACTGCCAGCACGGTGCCGGCCCAGCGGGTCGGCTCGGAGCGGGCCCACAGCGCGCCGGCCACCGGCAGCAGCACGATGCCGCCCAGGTAGCCGAGGAAGGTGGCGGTGTCGGCGGGGTGCTGCCCGCCCACCAGCGCGGCCACGGCGATCCCCGCCTGGACCAGCAGCACCGCCTCCAGCAGCCCCGCCCCCCACAGGTGCAGCAGGCCGATCCGGCGGCGGGCGACGGTCGAGGCCAGGCCTGCGGCGGCCACCGCGGCGGCGAGGACGGTCACCGCCACGACCAGCACCGGGCTCACCTGGGGGACCTCGGTGGGACGACGGTGCGCACGGATGTCATCCTCCCGCGTAGGGGGAACGTCCCGGTCATCGCCCTGGGCCGGGACGGACACCACGGGGGCGCGCTCAGCGACGGGCGTGCCGAAAGGACAGCCATGACCGTCCGCGACCTCGTCGTCGACCTCTTCTCCGAGCACCTGGACGTCGTCACCGAGCAGCCGGTGCGCCTCCAGGCCCTGGTCACCCTGCTCGAGGCGTTCGCGGTCGCGGAGCCGACCACGCGCATGACGACCGCCGCGCTGCGCCGGTCCGGCTGGCTGGCCGCCACCCGCCGCGGCCGGGAGACGCTCTACACGCCGACCGAGGACCTGCGGGCCGCCGTCCGCGCCCGGTGGGCCCGGCTGGACGAGCGGCTCGGGCCGTGGGACGGCCGCTGGCGGATGGTCATCTACACGGTGCCCGAGAGCGACCGGTCGGCCCGCGAGCGGGTGCGGCGCACGCTCACCCGGCACGGGTTCGGCCCGCTGGCCCCCGCGACCTGGCTGTCCCCCCACAAGGTGGCGCTGGACGACGTCCGGACCGCGCTCGCCCGGGAGCCGCTGAGCCGGCTGGACCTGCTCACCGCGCAGGTGACCCAGGAGACCGGCGGCTCGGACACCGAGCTGGCCGCCCGGTGCTGGGACCTGCAGGGGGTCGCCGCGGCCTACCACCGGGTGATCGACGCGATCCGCGCGGTGCTCGCCGCCCCGGAGCCCGACGGGCGGACGGCGCTGGTGACCCACCTGCGGGTGCTCGCCGAGATCCGGCGGGTGGGCGTCAGCGACCCGATGCTGCCCGACGCGCTGCGGCCCCCGGGCTGGCCGGGCGGGGAGCTGCGGGAGGCCTGGGACGAGCTCTGTGCCCGGCTGCACGGTCCGGCGCGCGACCACGTGAGCACCGTGCTCGCGCAGCCGGACCGTCCTCGTCCGGCTCAGCGGTGCACGGTGGACATGTCCGGGTAGCGGTCGCCCGCGGTCGCACCGGCGGGGGCGGCCTCGTCCAGCCGCCGCAGGTCGTCGTCGGACAGCCGGACGTCGGCGGCCGCGGCGTTCTCCTCCAGGTAGGCCACCCGCTTGGTCCCGGGGATCGGCACGATCGCCGGGTTCCTCCCGCGGTCGCCCTGCGCCATCACCCACGCCAGCGCCAGCTGGGTGGCGGTGACGCCCTTCTCGTCGGCGATCTCGCGGACCCGGTCGACCAGCTCGAGGTTGCGGGCGAAGTTCTCGCCCCGGAACCGCGGGTTGCGCCGGCGGAAGTCGTCGGGTGCGAGGTCGTCGAGGCTGCGGATCTGCCCGGAGAGGAAGCCGCGGCCGATCGGTGAGTAGG
Source organism: Geodermatophilus sp. SYSU D00703 (assembly GCF_054050155.1). Taxonomy (NCBI): domain Bacteria; kingdom Bacillati; phylum Actinomycetota; class Actinomycetes; order Geodermatophilales; family Geodermatophilaceae; genus Geodermatophilus; species Geodermatophilus sp. SYSU D00703. The sequence continues at coordinate 252,795 of NZ_JBJGYU010000002.1, forward strand.
CGACGAAGCCGATGCCGAGCTCGGCGCACGTGGCCAGCACGCCGTCGTCCTCGGGGTCGCGAGTCCACAGCGAGTACTCGGTCTGGACGGCCGTCACCGGCTGCACCGCGTGTGCCCGGCGGATCGTCTCGGGGGAGGCCTCGGAGATGCCGACGTGCCGGACCTTGCCGGCCTCGACCAGCTCGCGCAGCGCGCCCCAGGTGTCCTCGACCGGCACGGCGGTGTCGACCCGGTGCTGGTAGTAGAGGTCGAGGACGTCGACGCCGAGCCGCTGCAGCGAGGCGTCGCAGGCGCGGCGGACGTAGTCGGGCCGGCCGTTGATGCCGCGGAAGGAGCCGTCCTCCCCGCGCTCGTTGCCGAACTTGGTGGCCAGCACGACCTCGTCGCGGCGGCCGGCGATCGCCCGGCCGACGAGGCGCTCGTTGGTGAAGGGGCCGTACATGTCGGCGGTGTCGAGGAACGTCACGCCGAGGTCCAGTGCCCGCTGGATGGTCCGCTCCGCCTCGGCCTGGTCGCCCGTGCCGTAGAACTCGCTCATCCCCATGCAGCCCAGCCCCTGGGCGGACACGGTCAGGTCTCCGATGGTGCGTCTCTCCATGCCGCTCCCCCTGCCCCCGGGATCCGTCCCTCAACCCGCGGTCCGGGACCCCGGTTGACGGGAGCCGCAGGTGGTGTGGCAGGTTAGGGCGCCCTCAGTTAGCCCAGCCTTACCTCAGGAGCACCATGCCCACCGCCGCCCGGCCGCTGGCCGCCCTCTCCCTCACCGTGGCCACCGCCCTCGCCCTGACCGCGTGCGGGGAGGGTGAGGACACCGCCGAAGCCGCGGCTCCCGCCGAGGCCGGGACCGTTCCGTGGACGTGGGACCGGAACACCGCCGCCGAGGACCAGGACCCGGTCCTCGAGGAGACCACCGTCGAGGTCCCCAAGGACCCCGAGCGGATCGTCGTCCTCGACATGGCCAGCCTCGACACGATCGGCGCGCTGGGCGGCGAGGTCGCGGGCGCCCCGCTGGACTCGGTGCCGGAGTACCTCCAGCAGTACCTGGCCGACGACGCCTTCAACTCGGGCACGCTCTTCGAGGCCGACCTCGTCGAGATCGAGTCGCAGCAGCCCGACCTGATCGTCATCGGCGGTCGTTCGTCGGCGCTGTACGAGGACCTCTCCGAGATCGCGCCGACCGTCGACCTGAGCCTGCGCGGCTCGTTCACCGAGACCCTGGAGCGCAACGCCACGTTCCTCGGCGAGGTGCTCGGCGCCGAGGACGAGGCCGCCGCGGCGATCGAGGAGATCGAGACGGGCATCGAGGAGGCGCAGGCCGCCACCGCCGACGCCGGGACGGGTCTGGGCCTCATGGTCTCGGGCGGCGAGCTCAGCGCGATGGCACCGGCCGGCGACGACGCGTCCGGACGCGGCGCGCGCGGCGGCCTGATCTACGACACCTTCGGCGTGACCCCGGTGGTGGACGACATCGAGGCCGCCACCCACGGCGAGCCGGTCTCCTTCGAGTTCCTGCTCGAGACCGATCCCGACCACCTCTGGGTCGTCGACCGGGACGCCGCCACCGGTGCCGAGGGCGCGCAGGCCGCGTCGGCGGTCCTCGACAACGACATCGTCCGGCGGACGACCGCCTACCGGGACGACCAGATCGTCTACCTCGACCCGGTCGCCTGGTACGTCGTCTTCGGTGGCATCGACACCGCGCGGATCATGATCGACGACGTCCTGCAGATCGCCGGGTGACCGGCGTGGACCCGGCCGAGCGCCTCCCCCGTCGTCCGTGACGGCGCTCGACACCACCTCGCCGAGCACCCCCGCCCGCGTGCGGCCCCGCCGCACCTGGGTGGGGGTGCTCGTCGGCATCCTCCTCGCGGTCCTCGCGGTCGCGAGCCTGTTCGTCGGCGTCTCCGACGTGTCCCCGGCGTCGCTGCTCGCCGGCGGGCCCGAGAGCACGGCGGCCTTCCTGCTGGGAGTGAGCCGGATCCCGCGGACCGTCGCCGTGGTCCTCGTCGGCGCCTCCCTGGGCATCGCCGGCCTCATCATGCAGGTGCTCGTGCGCAACAAGTTCGTGGAGCCCGGCACCACCGGCGTCAGCGAGTTCGCGATGCTCGGCATGCTGGTCACGACGGTCCTCGTCCCAGGCATGGCCGTGATGGGGAAGATGGCCGTCGCCGCCGTCTTCGGCCTGGTCGGCACCTGGGTGTTCCTCCGGGTGGTCAGGGTCGTGCCCGTGCGCCAGCTGGTGCTCGTCCCGCTGGTCGGCATCATGCTCGGCGGGGTCGTGGGCGCGGGAACGACGTTCTTCGCCTACCGCCTGGACCTGCTGCAGTCCCTCGGGCAGTGGTCGCAGGGCAGCTTCGCCAGCGTCATGCAGGGGCGCTACGAGCTCGTGTGGATCGCGGCGGTCATGGTCGTCGTCGCCTGGGTGGCCGCCGACCGCTTCAGCGTGATCGGCCTCGGGGAGGAGTTCGCGACCAACCTGGGGCTGGACCACCGCCGGTGGGTGACGGTCGGCATGGTCCTCATCGCGGTGATCACGGCGGTGGTGCTCGTCACGGCCGGGCTGATCCCCTTCCTGGGGCTCGTCGTGCCGAACGTCGTCAGCCTGCTCATCGGCGACAACGTGCGCCGCGCCATCCCGTGGGTCGCCGGGCTCGGGGCGCTGTTCGTCCTGGCCTGCGACATCGTCGCGCGGGTCGTGCGCTCCCCCTACGAGATCCCGCTGTCGGTCGTCGTCGGCGTCGTCGGCGCGGCGCTGTTCCTCTGGCTGCTCCTGCGGAGGCGGAGCCGTGCTCACTGACCCCGCTCCCCCGACGTCCCGGCCGGTGACCGGCCGCCTCCCCCGCCCCCGGGTCCGCCTGGCCGCGCTCGGCGTCGCCGTCCTGGGCCTCACCGCGCTCTACTGCTTCACCGACGTCCCCGGCTCGCTGGCCTTCGCGCTGGAGATCCGCAGCCTCACGGTGCTCGCGATGCTCGTCGTCGCGGCCGCGGTCGGGGTGTCGACGGTGGTCTTCCACACGATCACGCAGAACCGCATCCTGACGCCGTCGATCATGGGGTTCGACGCGTTCTACGTGCTGATCTCGACCGTCCTCGTGTTCTCCGCCGGATCGGCGTCGTTCCTGGACGTCGACCCGCTCACCCTGTGGCTCGTCCAGGTCGTCGTCATGGTGGCCTTCAGCGCCGTGCTGTTCACCTGGCTGTTCGGCGGGAAGCGGCGGTCGATCCACCTCGTGCTGCTGGTCGGCATCGTGCTGGGCACCTTCTTCCGCGCCTTCACCGAGTGGATGCAGCGGATGCTGGACCCGCTGGACTTCCAGGTGCTGTCCGACGCGGTGTTCGCCTCCCTCACCCGGCCCGACGAGACGCTGCTGCTGCTCACCGGCGTCCTCGTCGTCCTCGGCTGTGCCGCGGTCGTGCCGCTGCTGCGCACGCTCGACGTGCTGACGTTGGGCGAGCCGGCGGCCGTGGGCCTGGGGGTCGACCACCGGCGCGTGGTGATGACCCTCTTCGCGATCGTCTCCCTGATGATCGCCGCGTCGACGGCGCTGGTCGGGCCGATCCTGTTCCTCGGCCTGATCGTCGCGAACCTCGCCTACTCCTACGCGGGGTCCTTCCGCCACGTGTGGACGGTGCCCACCGCCGTGCTGATCGGCGTGGTCTGCCTGCTGGGCGGCCAGCTGGTCCTCGAGCGGCTGCTCGACTTCGGCGGCACCCTCTCGACGGTGATCGACTTCGCCGGCGGGCTGTTCTTCCTGTACCTCGTGCTGCGAAAGGGGGCGCGGTGATCGCGCTCGAGGGCGTCACCAAGCGCTACGGCGGCCAGCCGGTGGTCGACGACGTCACGATCGGCTTCGGCGAGGAGGGTGTCACGGCCCTCATCGGTCCGAACGGCGCGGGCAAGTCGACCCTGTTCGGCCTCGTCGGCCGGCTGGTCCAGCCCGATGCCGGCCGGGTGACGGTGGACGGGACGGACGTCGCGACGGCGTCGTCGAGGGAGCTCGCCAGGACCCTCGCCGTGCTGCGCCAGGACAACCACGTCGCCGCGCGGCTGACCGTGCACGACCTGGTGGAGTTCGGCCGCTTCCCGCACTCTGGGGGGCGGCTCACGGTGGAGGACCGCGACCACATCGAGCGCGCGATCGACTACCTCGGTCTCGACCCCTACCGGAGCCGGTTCCTCGACGAGCTCTCGGGCGGCCAGCGCCAGCGGGCCTTCATCGCGATGGTGCTCGCGCAGGACACCAGGTACGTCCTGCTCGACGAACCGCTGAACAACCTCGACCTGCGGCACATGACCGAGATCATGCGGCTGGTGCGGACGATGGCCGACGAGCTCGGCAAGCGGGTCCTCACCGTGCTGCACGACATCAACTTCGCGGCGACCTGGTCCGACCGGATCGTCGCTCTGCGCGACGGCAGGGTCGTGGCCGACGCGTCGTCCCGGGAGGTCGTGCGACCCGAGGTGCTCGCGGCCGTGTACGACACGACCGTCGACGTCCGGGAGATCGACGGCAGGCCCGTCGCCCTGTACTACGGCTGACCGTTCCGCCGGGTCCTCCGGCGGAACGGCCTCATCCGCCTGCCGCGAGTGGCCGGAGGGAGCCGGTGAGGGCGGACGCCGGCACCGGGTCGAACGCCCCGCTGTCCTGGACGCACACCGTCCCCGCGGGCGGGGTGGCCCCGGTCAGCAGGTACTGCGCGGTCACCGAGACCGCGCAGGAGCTCAGGCCGAGGGAGGTGTGCCCGGCGCCGTCGACGGTCAGCAGGGTGCTGTTGGGCAGCAGGTCGTCCACCACCACCGCGTTGCGGTAGGGGGTGGCGGGGTCGTACCGCGTGCCGATGACGAGCACCGGGTTGCGCGTCCAGCTGTCCCACGGGCCGGTGTACCGCTCGGTCGACCGACCGGACCACGCCGCACAGGCGAGCGCGAGGTGGGCCCACCGGGAGCCGACGTAGGGCGCGGTCGTGGCGTCCAGTTCGCGCCCCACCTCGCCGTAGCGGAAGGGGTCGGCCGGGTTGTCGGTGTCGGCGCAGGTGACGGCGACGTTCGCGTCGGGGTAGTTGACGTAGCCCTCCGGCGTCGGCGGCGGCGCGAGGCTCTCCTGCACGGCGGCGACCGCGGCGCCGTCGCCCCTGTACGCCGCCTGCAGCAGCTCGCCGAGCACCGGCCACGTCTCCGGCCGGTAGAGCAGGCCCACGGTCGCCGTGACCACCGCGGAGTAGGTCAGCGGCCGCGCCGGCCGGTCGGGCACCGGGACCGGCAGCGGAGCGGTCCGCAGCCGGGCGGTGAGCTCGGCGTACTTCGGCTCCCGACTGCCGTCGGCGGCGAAGGCGCACCGCTGCGGTCCGGCTTGCCCGCACAGGTCGAGGAACCGGTCCAGGGTCTCGGTGCTCCCCACCTCACCGCGCTGGCGGATCCAGCTGATCGTGCCGGGCGGGCCGCCGGCCCAGGCGGGGTCCACCGCGCCGTCGAGCACCAGCGCGCCGACGCGCGTCGGGAAGGTGTTGGCGACCACCTGGCCCAGGAAGGTGCCGTAGGAGAAGCCGTACAGGTTGATCCGTTCGTCGCCCATCGCAGCGCGCAGCACGTCGAGGTCGCGGGCGAACGGGAGCGTGCCGACGTGGTCGAGCAGGTCCCCGTTGCGCGCCCGGCACTCCTCCGCGAACGCGCGCACCTGCGCGATCGCCTGCTCCTCCTGGACCGGGTCGGTGGGGAAGTCGGCGAGCGTGGCGTAGGGCAGGGCGGCCTGCTCGGCGGTGCTGCCCGTGCAGCGCACCGGCTGACTCTCGCCGGTCCCCCGCGGGTCGACGCCGACCAGGTCGTAGCGCGCGAGCACCTCGGGCGGGAACACGAACCGGCCGATCGCGCGCAGGGTCGCCGCCGCCCCTCCGCCCGGACCGCCGAAGTTGACGAACAGTGCGCCGATCCGGTTCGCCGGATCGCCCGCGGGCAGCCGCACCACGTGGAGGCGGAACGTACGGCCGGTCGGGTCGGCGTAGTCGTACGGGACCTCGACGTCGGCCTGCTGGAAGCCCTCCCCCGCGTCGACCCAGGGGATCGACGGCACCGGCACGCCCGGGACGCCCCCCGGTGGTGGCTCGCCCTGCCCCTCCGGAGTCGCCGGCGCGCCGGGAGCGGCGGCCGCGACGCCGCCGAGCGGGACCCCGACCAGCGCGAGGGACGTCGCCACCGCGCAGACGGCGGCTGCGGCACGGCGGCGGAGGCGACGCGGGGAGGTGGTCGGCACGGGGCCCTCCGGGATCGACGCCGGGCTCCGCCCGGACCGGCTCGGGACCTGGGCCGCTCCGGCCCCGTCCGGCCCGTCCGCCTCGAACTGTGCCGGTGGCTCCACCGAGCGTGGAAGGGGTCGGGACGCCCGATCCGCCGGGACACCGGACCGCCCCCGACGGCGTCGCGGTGCCGCCCCGACCGCGGCCAGCGGCGATACCCCGCGCCCCTCTGTTCCACGTGGAACGGCGCCGCTGTTGCATCGGTGTGACGTTCTCCCGGCCCCGTCGCGGGGCCCGGACGCCTGGGGTTGGATCGAGGCATGTGCGGCCTCTCCGGCGAGATCCGGTTCGACGGCACCCTGGCCGACACCACCGCCGTGGCGCGGATGGTGGACGCCCTCGTCCCCCGCGGCCCTGACGGGCAGGGGACGTGGAGCAACGGGCGGGTGGCGTTCGGGCACCGGCGGCTCTCGGTGATCGACCTGTCCCCGCACGGCTCGCAGCCGATGGTGGACAGCGAGCTGGGGCTCACCGCGGTCTTCAACGGCTGCGTCTACGACTACCAGGAGCTGCGCGCCGAGCTGGAGGGCCACGGCTATCGCTTCTTCTCCACCAGCGACACCGAGGTGATCCTCAAGGGCTACCACCACTGGGGCACCGACGTCGTCTCGCACCTGCACGGCATGTTCGCCTTCGTCATCCACGAGCGGGACACCGGCCGGGTCGTCCTGGCCCGCGACCGGCTGGGCATCAAGCCGCTCTACCTGGCGGAGTCCCCGGGCCGGCTGCGGTTCGCCTCCTCGCTGCCGGCGCTGCTGCGGGCGGGTGGCCGCTCCGGAGACCTGGACACCTCCATCGACCCGGTCGCGCTGCACCACTACCTGACCTGGCACGCCGTCGTCCCGGCGCCGCGGACGATCCTGAACGGCGTCCGGAAGCTGCCGCCGGCGACCGTGCGGGTGGTGGAGGCCGACGGCACCAGCCGCGAGCACCGCTACTGGGAGGCGACCTACGAGCGCCGTCCCGAGCACGCCTCCTGGTCGGCCCGCGACTGGGAGGACGCCATCGAGGAGGCGCTGCGGGTCGCCGTCCGCCGGCGGCTGGTGGCCGACATCCCGGTCGGTGTGCTGCTCTCCGGCGGGCTGGACTCCAGCCTGATCGTGGGTCTGCTCGCGGAGGAGGGGCAGACCGGGCTGGCCACCTACTCCATCGGCTTCGAGGCGGTGGGCGGCCGCGAGGGCGACGAGTTCCAGTACTCCGACGTCATCGCCGAGCGGTTCGGCACCGACCACCACCGGATCCGGGTGGCCTCCGACGAGCTCGCCGCCGCGCTCGGGCACGCCATCGGCGCGATGGCCGAGCCGATGGTCAGCCACGACGTCGTCGCCTTCGACCTGCTCTCGGAGCGGGTGAGCCAGTCGATCCGGGTCGTGCAGTCCGGCCAGGGCGCCGACGAGGTCTTCGCCGGCTACCACTGGTACCCGCCGCTGGCCGAGGTCGGCCGGGAGGAGGCGGTCGAGCGGTACGCCGCCGCGTTCTTCGACCGCGACGCCGCCGACATGGCCCGCCTGGTGGCCGACCGCTACGCGCTGGACGGCGACCCCAGCCGGGAGTTCGTCCGCCGGCACATGGCCATGCCCGGCGCCGAGACGGCGGTGGACGCCGCGCTGCGCCTGGACAGCGAGGTCATGCTGGTCGACGACCCGGTCAAGCGGGTCGACAACATGTCCATGGCGTGGGGCCTGGAGGCCCGGGTGCCCTTCCTCGACCACGACCTGGTCGAGCTGGCCGCGATGTGCCCGCCGGAGCTGAAGCTGGCAGACGGGGGCAAGGGCGTGCTCAAGGCGATCGGCCGCCGGATCATCCCGCCGGAGGTCATCGACCGCCCCAAGGGCTACTTCCCGGTCCCGGCGATCACCCACCTCGAGGGCAAGGTGCTCGACCTGGTGCGCGACGCGCTCACCGGCGAGGCCGCCCGCGACCGCGGCCTGTTCCGTCCGGAGTACGTCCGCGCGCTGCTGGCGGACCCGAACGGTGAGCTCACTCCCCTGCGCGGCAACAAGCTGTGGCAGCTGGGCCTGCTCGAGCTCTGGCTGCAGACCCACGGGGTGTGAGCCGGTGAGTCCTCGACTCGCCGGCCACCGGCGCCGGACGGCGGTCGCCGACACCCCGTCGTTCACCAGTCGCTCCTGGCAGCAGCCCTCGGAGCACCAGCGGCAGGGCATGGGCACCGACGTCGTCCTCGACCTGGGCTGGGGGCGGCTGGTCTTCGGGCAGACCTTCGCGGACCTGAGCGGCATCGTGGACGCGCTGCGCGCCGAGGAGAGCGGCCGCCGCGACATCTGCATCTACGCGCGGGACCCGCACGTGCTCGTCGGGCTGGCCCCGGCCGAGCTGTTCGTCGACCCGAGCTACACCTACCGGCTGGACCTGCACCGCTACCGTCCGCGCGCCGAGCTCATCCGCGGCGTCTTCGTGCGCACGGTGACCTCGCTGGCCGAGATGGAGACGATCAACCAGATCTACGCCCGCAACAGCATGGTCACCGGCGACCCGGAGACGATGTGGGCCAACCACCGCACCCGCACGTTCACCTACCTGGTCGCCGAGGACCGCCGCACCGGGCGGGTCGTCGGCACGGTCACCGGCGTCGACCACGTGCTCGCGTTCGACGACCCCGAGGGTGGGACGAGCCTGTGGTGCCTGGCCGTGCACGCCCAGGACGCCCCGCCCGGCACCGGCGAGGCGCTGGTGCGGGTGCTCGCCGAGCGCTACGTGGGGCGGGGCCGGGCGTACCTCGACCTCTCGGTCATGCACGACAACACCGGCGCGATCGCGCTCTACCGCAAGCTCGGGTTCCACCGGGTCCCCGCGCTGTGCGTCAAGCGGAAGAACCCGATCAACACCCCGCTGTTCGCCTCCCGCCCGCCGGGCCTGGAGGAGCTCAACCCCTACGCCCGGATCATCGCCGAGGAGGCGCTGGAGCGCGGCATCCGCGTCGAGGTGACCGACGCCGAGTGGGGCGAGATGCGGCTGTCCCTCGGCGGCCGGAGCGTGCTCACCCGCGAGTCGCTGTCGGAGTTCACCACCGCGGTGGCCATGAGCCGCTGCGACGACAAGCGGGTGACCCGCCGGATCATGGAGCGCGCCGGCGTCCGGGTGCCGCGGGGCGTCCGGGCCGCGGAGGGCGAGCTGGACGACGCCCGCCGGCTGCTCGGCGAGTGCGGGGAGGTCGTCGTCAAGCCCGCCCGCGGCGAGCAGGGCCGGGGGATCACGGTCGGGGTGACCTCCCCCGAGTCGCTCGAGCGCGCGGTCGGCCTCGCCGTCCAGTTCTGCCCGGACGTGCTCGTCGAGGAGCTGGTCGAGGGCGACGACCTGCGCGTGGTCGTCATCGACCACGAGGTGGTCGCCGCCGCGGTCCGCCGTCCGGCGGAGGTGGTCGGGGACGGCCGCAGCCCGGTGACCGCGCTGGTGGAGTCGACCAGCCGCCGCCGGGAGCGGGCCACCGGCGGGGAGTCGTCGATCCCGCTGGACGACACGACCGCCGAGGTGGTCGCCGAGTCCGGGTACGCGATGGACGACGTCCCGCCGTCGGGCGAGCGGATCCGGGTCCGGCGGACGGCGAACCTGCACACCGGCGGCACCATCGAGGACGTCACCGACCGGCTGCACCCGGCGATCGCGCAGGCCGCCGTCCGGGCCAGCCGGGCGGTCGGCATCCCGGTGACCGGGCTGGACTTCCTGGTGCCCGACGTCGAAGGCCCCGACCACGTGTTCATCGAGGCCAACGAGCGGCCCGGGCTGGCCAACCACGAGCCGCAGCCCACCGTGGAGCGCTTCGTCGACCTGCTCTTCCCCGAGACCCGCCGCCGCTGAAGAAGGCCCCCTGCAGGGTGCCGACAGGCGTGGCTCCCTCCGTGAGAATGAGCTCGTGGCCTACCTGATGGCGGCGCTCGGGGGTGTCCTGGGCGCCCTGGCGCGGTGGGGGGTCGCCGAGGCCCTCCCCCACTCCCCCGGCACCTGGCCGTGGGCCACGCTGCTGGTCAACCTCACCGGCTGCCTGGTGCTCGGGGTCCTGCTCGGCGCCGTCTTCGCCGTCCACCCGGACCGTCCCTGGCTGTGGCCGTTCCTGGGCACCGGGGTCCTCGGCGGGTACACGACGTTCTCGACCTTCGCCGTCGAGACCGTCGAGCTGGCCGACGTCGGGGCGTGGGCGACCGCGGTCGCGTACGCGGCGGCGAGCGTGCTCGGCGGGGTGCTCGCCGCCGCCGCCGGGGTGGTGCTCGGCCGGGCCCTGGTCCCGCGGCCGGCACCCGTGGCCGCCGAGGTCGGGGCCGAGGAGGAGATCGCGTGACCGCGCTGCTGGTGGCGGCCGGCGCTCTCGTGGGGGCGCCGCTGCGGCTGCTCGCCGAGCGGGTCGCCGTCACCCGGCGCGGCCGGGGCAGCGTCGTGGGGACCCTGGCGGTCAACGTCGCCGGCAGCGCGGTGCTCGGCGTCGTGCTCGGGCTGCGGTCGGTCCCCCCGGCCGTCGTGGTGCTGGTCGGCACCGGCTTCTGCGGCACGCTGACGACCTTCTCGACGTACGGCAACGACGTCGTCCGGCTGGTCGAGGAGCGGGCGCTGGGGCGCGCGCTGGCCTACGCGGGCGGCACCCTCCTGCTGGGGTTGGGCGCGGCCGTCGTGGCCTACGTGCTGGTGCGGTGACGAGGACCCGCGGCTCCAGGGGGAACCGCGGTCAGTAGGGTCGGAGGCGGTATGGCTGGGACATCGGCAGGCAGCGAGCGGGCGGACAGCCCCGTCGTCGTGGTGGCCAACCGGCTACCGGTCGACCAGGTGACCGACCCGGACGGGACGACGCGCTGGCAGCGCAGCCCCGGCGGGCTGGTGACCGCCCTGGAACCCTTCGTCGCCGGCCGTGGCGGCGCGTGGGTGGGCTGGTCCGGGTCGGCCGGTGAGGCCCCGGAGCCGTTCGAGTCCGGGGGCATGTCGCTCATCCCGGTCGAGCTCTCCGAGGAGGAGGTCGACCGCTACTACGAGGGCATGTCCAACGCCTCGCTGTGGCCGCTGTACCACGACGTGGTCGAGAAGCCCGAGTACCACCGCACCTGGTGGGACGCCTACGTCCAGGTCAACAAGCGCTTCGCCGAGCGGGCCGCGGAGGTCGCCGCCGAGGGCGCGATCGTGTGGGTCCACGACTACCAGCTGCAGCTGGTGCCGGCCATGCTCCGGCAGCGGCGGCCCGACCTGACCATCGGCTTCTTCCTGCATATCCCGTTCCCGCCCTACGAGCTGTTCACCCAGCTGCCCTGGCGGTCGGCGATCGTCGAGGGCCTGCTCGGCGCCGATCTCGTCGGGTTCCAGCGCCCCAACGCGGCGGCGAACTTCGTCCAGCTGGCCCGGCGGCTGCACGACCTGCCCGCCCGCGGGCAGACCATCGAGTACGACGGCCGGACGGTCACCGCCCGGGCCTTCCCGATCTCCATCGACGTCAAGGGCTTCGAGGAGCTCGCGGACTCCCCCGACGTGGTCAAGCGCTCCGCGGAGATCCGTGCCGAGCTCGGCAACCCCGACAAGATCGTCCTCGGCGTGGACCGGCTGGACTACACCAAGGGCATCGTCGTCCGGCTCAACGCCTTCCAGGAGCTGCTCGAGGACGGCGTCGTGGAGAGCCCGCAGACGGTGATGGTGCAGGTGGCCACGCCGAGCCGCGAGCGCGTCGAGCACTACGTGCACATGCGGGAGACCATCGAGCAGCAGGTCGGGCACATCAACGGCGTGTTCGGCACCCTCGGCGGCCCCGCGGTCCACTACATCAACCAGTCGGTGCCGAGGGAGGAGCTGGCCGCCCTCTACCGCGCCGCCGACGTCATGCTCGTCACCCCGTACCGGGACGGCATGAACCTGGTCGCCAAGGAGTACGTCGCCGCCCGCACCGACCACGGCGGGGCCCTGGTGCTGTCGGAGTTCGCCGGGGCCGCCGCGGAGCTCAGGCAGGCCTTCCTGGTCAACCCGCACGACATCGCCGGCGTGAAGAACCAGCTGGTGCGGGCCCTGCGCGCCGAGCCGGACGAGCTGGCCAAGCGGATGCGGGCCATGCGCCGTCACCTGGCGAGGAACGACCTCGAGCACTGGGCGACCTCGTTCTTCGACGCGCTGCGCGCCCAGGCATGAGCGCCGTGCCCGCCGTGCTGACCGCCGCGCTCCGGGAGCTCGCCGGACGGCGGCCGCTGCTGGTGGCCAGCGACTACGACGGTGTGCTCGCCCCGCTCGTGGGCGACCCCTCGGCCGCGGTCCCCTCCCCCGGGATCGCCGAGGCGCTGGCCCGCGTGGCCGCCCGGCCCGGCGTCGTCGTCGCGCTGGTCAGCGGCCGCGGGGTCGCCGACCTCCAGGCGGTCAGCGGGCTGACCGGCCCCTACCGCTGGGTGGGCAGCCACGGTGCGGAGTTCGACGGTCCGCTGACCGGCGAGCTGGCCGGACGGCGGGACGCCCTCGCCGAGCGGCTGGCCCCGCTGGTGGCCGCCGTCCCCGGTGCCCGGCTGGAGGTCAAGCCGGCCAGCGTGGCGGTGCACGTGCGGCAGGTGACGGACCGGGCGGCGGCCGCCGCGTTGCTGTCCCAGGCCGATGCCGCGGCGGATCCGTCACTGACGAAGAAGCCCGGCAAGGAGGTGCTCGAGCTCGCCGTCACCGACGCCGACAAGGGGCGGGCCCTCCGGCGGCTGCGGGACGAGCTCGGCGCCGCCGCGGCCGTCTACCTCGGGGACGACCTCACCGACGAGGACGCCTTCCGCGCCCTCTCCCCCGACGACGTGTCGGTGAAGGTCGGCGACGGCGAGACGGGTGCCCGGTTCCGCATCGCCGGCACCGCCGCGGTGGTGCCGTTCTTCGAGGAACTGGCCGACCTGCTGGCCTGATCCGCCGTTCCTCCGGAGATGGCGTCCCCATGGACGGGAACGGTCGACATGACGCCACCCGCGATGCGGTCCACCGCCATCTCGGGAACGGTTCGGCAACCGTGCACCTGAGCCACCCCGGGTCCGTGCCGGGTCTTCCCCGCGAAACGGACCCGGCCGGCACGGCGTCTCTCCCCACCGCGCCGGTCCCGGTCGCGCGGTCCCTGCTGCGGGCCGCACGACCGGGGCCGCGTCCGTGTGCCGCCCGAGTCGACATCGACGAGAACGGTCGCCCGCGGCGCGGCGTCGACAATTCGACAATCACGTGGGATCGCATATCGGAATGGTTGCGACACGAATCACGACGGTTGTCGGAGAGGTGGCCGCGACTACTTTTCCCGGCTGTAGCGACCGCGGCCGAGGAATGGTGGCGGGCTGCTCCGTCCACCCCCCCTCGAGCGTGACAGCAGGAGTTCCCGCCATGTCCCTCAGCACCACCTCCGGCCGCCGTGGCGGCTGGTTCGCCGATCGACCGATCGGCGTGAAGATCGGGGCGGTCGTCGCCCTCCTGGCCGCGGTGGTCCTCGCGACCAACCTCCTGGCCGTCCTGCGCATCTCGGAGCTGCGGGACAGTCAGGAGACCATCTACGCGGAGAACCTCCTCCCGCTGAACGCGCTCTCCGAGGTCCAGCGGGCACACGCGGCGCACCGCGCCCGGACGCTGGAGTACGCGGTCTCCTCCCCCGAGCGGCGCGCCGAGCTGGAGGAGGAGATGGCGGACAAGAACGCCGACCTGGCCGCCGGCCTCGCCGCCTACGAGCCCTACGTCGTCGACGCCGACGCGGTGGCGACCTTCTCCGCCACCCGGGAGGAGTTCCTGGCGCTGCTGGAGAGCGACCTGTTCCCGGCCGCGGACCGTGGTGACCTGGCCGCATTCGCCGCGGTGCAGACCGAGCAGCTGCAGCCGCTGCTGCAGGTGATCGCCGACGAGCTCGAGGCGGAGGGGGTCGCCCAGTCCGCCCAGGCCGCGGCCCGCCACGCCGAGGCGGCCGACGCGGCCGACTCCGCCGTGGTCCTGTTCATGGTCACGGCGCTGGCGTCGGTGACCGTCGCGGCCGCCCTGACCGTCTTCGTGGTGCGCCGCATGACCCGGACGGTCCGCTCCGTGCAGCGCACCGCCGAGGCGATGGCCGCCGGTGACCTGACCGTCTCCACCGAGGTGGTGTCGGATGACGAGCTGGGCCGGATGGCCGCCGCGCTCGACGTCACCCGGACGAGCCTGCGCGAGGTCCTGGCCGGCGTCGTGGGTTCCGCGGACGCGGTCGCGGCGAGCTCGGAGGAGCTGTCGGCGTCGGCGGCGCAGATCGCGGCATCGGCCGAGGAGACCTCGGCCCAGTCCGGCGTCGTGGCCGGCGCCGCCGACGAGGTGTCGCGCAGCGTGGCCACCGTGGCCGCCGGCGCGGAGCAGATGGGCGCCAGCATCCGGGAGATCAGCCAGAGCGCCAACGAGGCGGCGCAGGTCGCCGCGGCCGCGGTGAGCGAGGCGGAGGCCACCACCGCGACCATCACCAAGCTGGGCGACTCCTCGCGCGAGATCGGCGACGTGGTCAAGGTGATCACCTCGATCGCGGAGCAGACCAACCTGCTGGCGCTCAACGCGACCATCGAGGCGGCGCGGGCCGGGGAGGCGGGCAAGGGCTTCGCGGTGGTGGCCAACGAGGTCAAGGAGCTGGCGCAGGAGACGGCCAAGGCGACCGAGGACATCGCCCGCCGGGTGGAGGCCATCCAGGGCGACACGACCGGCGCGGTGGCGGCGATCGGCCGGATCAGCGAGGTCATCGGCCGGATCAACGACTTCCAGCTGACCATCGCCTCCGCGGTGGAGGAGCAGACCGCCACGACCAGCGAGATGTCGCGATCGGTGGTCGAGGCCGCCGGCGGGTCGGGGCAGATCGCCGAGAACATCGGCAGCGTGTCGACGGCGGCGGAGGCGACCACCCAGGCGCTGACCCAGACCCGCACCGCCGTGGACGAGCTCTCTTGCATGGCGGAGGACCTGCGCACCGGCGTCGCCCGCTTCACCTTCTGACGGACAGCAGTGCCCCCACGGGCTCCCCGGCTCCGCGCCGGGGAGCCCGTCATCGTGTCGACAGTTCCAGGAATGGTCACCGGCCGACCTCTGTCGACATGTCCGCGCATTTTCTGACGGTGCGGAAATCGCGACGCGCCGAGTGGTCCGGATGCCGTTCGGCGCCGCCGCGCCACCCTATTCTCGGCTCCGCATCGCCCGCATTCCTGCACGGTTCCCGGATTCCTCGGGAAAGCCGGGACCAAGGTCCCCGGAATGGCTGCGGGCGCTGCCGAGAGCACAGACCGGGTCAACGGAGACCCCATTCCTCGCAGTACGTCACCTGAGCACAGGAGCACCCGCATGAGCGCCCCCGCCCTGCCCGCCGCCGGCCGCCGGTCCGGCGGCTGGTTCGCCGACCGTCCGATCGGCGTCAAGATCGGCGCGGCCCTGGCCGTGCTGGCCGCGGTCGCGATCGGCATGACCGTCCTCGCGGTCAACCGCATCAACGCCCTCGACGCGGCGGCGAACCGGATCAACGGGAACGTCGTGACCCTGGCGGACCTCTCGAACATCCAGCGCTCGTGGCAGGGCGACCGGTCGCGGTTCAACACCTACCCGCTGGCCGACCAGCAGACCCGGGCCGCCCTCCTGGCCGACCTGGCCGAGCGGCGGGAGACCATCGAGGCGCAGCTCGACGCCTACGCCGAGGTCACCGTCAACCGGCAGGCGTTCGAGGTCTTCCGCGGGCACGTCGAGGACTACTACGAGGTCGCCGACAACCAGCTGGTCCCGGCGGCGAACGCGGGTGACCTGCGGACCGCCACCGCGCTGATCACCGGCCCGCTGCAGGACTCCTCCGACGAGCTCATGGACGAGTACAACGTCATGCAGGAGCGGCGGGTCGCTGCCGGCCAGGCCGACACCGACGACGCCGCGGCCATCGCGGACTCCGCCGTCACCACGCTGTGGCTCGCCCTCGCGGCGGGCACCGCCGTCGCCGGCGCGCTCACCGTCTTCGTCGTCCGACGGATCGTGTCCACCGTCAGGTCGGTGCAGCAGTCGGTGGAGGCCCTCGCCGAGGGGGACCTGACCGTCGCCCCGGAGGTGCGGGGCCAGGACGAGCTGGGCCGGATGGCGGGCGCGCTGTCCACGGCGCAGGACAACCTGCGCGGCGTGCTCGCCTCGGTGGCCGCGTCGGCGGATGCGGTGGCGGCCAGCTCGGAGGAGCTGTCGGCGTCGTCGGCGCAGATCTCGGCGTCGGCGGAGGAGACCTCCGCGCAGTCGGGCGCGGTCGCCGGCGCGGCCGAGGAGGTGTCGCGCAACGTGCAGACCGTGGCGGCCGGTGCCGAGCAGATGGGCGCGTCGATCCGGGAGATCGCGACCAACGCCGCGGAGGCCTCCGACGTGGCTGCTCGCGCGGTGACCGCGGCGGAGACCACCACCGCGACCGTCGCGAAGCTGGGGGAGTCCTCGATCGAGATCGGCAACGTGGTCAAGGTCATCACGAGCATCGCGGAGCAGACCAACCTGCTGGCGCTGAACGCGACCATCGAGGCGGCGCGGGCCGGGGAGGCGGGCAAGGGCTTCGCCGTGGTGGCCAACGAGGTCAAGGAGCTGGCGCAGGAGACGGCCAAGGCGACCGAGGACATCGCCCGCCGGGTGGAGGCCATCCAGGGCGACACCACCGCCGCGGTGACCGCGATCGGGGAGATCTCCCAGATCGTCGCCCAGATCTCCGACCGGCAGACCACCATCGCCAGCGCGGTGGAGGAGCAGACGGCGACCACGAACGAGATGTCGCGCTCGGTGATCGAGGCCGCCGGCGGGGCGGGGGAGATCGCGCAGAACATCAGCGGGGTCTCCAGCGCGGCCGACTCGACCACCCAGGCCCTGACGCAGACCCGCACCGCGGTGGACGAGCTGTCCCGGATGGCCGCCGATCTGCGCACCGGCGTCGCCCGCTTCACCTACTGACCCGCCGGGGCCGGCGCGGCGCCTTCCCCCGCCGCGCCGGCCCCGGAGCCCGGCATCCGACCCCCAGACCGGCCCCGGCCGTTGGGCTTGAGTCTGCGCACCCCCGGCCGATGACCCCTCCGACGCGCGTGCAGCGCCGGAAGACGAGAGAGAAGAGCAACGTGGACGGTCTGGACGACATCGTCGAGGAGTTCCTGGTCGAGAGCCACGAGAACCTCGACCAGCTCGACACCGACCTGGTCGCCCTCGAGCAGGAGCCGGACTCCCGCGAGCGGCTGTCGAGCATCTTCCGCACGATCCACACGATCAAGGGGACCAGCGGCTTCCTGGCGTTCCACCGCCTCGAGGAGGTCACCCACGTCGGGGAGAACATGCTGTCCCGGCTGCGGGACGGCGCTCTGGAGCTGACTCCCCACCGCACCAGCGTGCTGCTGCAGATGGTCGACACCGTCCGCTCGCTGCTGGCGTCGATCGAGGCGTCCGGCGGCGAGGGGTCGGTCGACGTCTCCGCGGTCGTCGCGGCCATCAGCGCCGCCATGGAGGACGGGCCCGCCCCCGAGCCGGCCGCAGCCGTCGCCGAGCCCACCGCCGAGTCCGCCGCGGAAGTCGCCGACGCCGTCGCCGAGCCCGCGGACGAGCCCGCCACGCAGGTGGCCGGTCTGGTGGCCGCCCAGTCCGGCGGGACCAAGACCATGGGGGGAACCGGCGAGACCGGCGCTCCCGAGCGCGTGATCACCAAGGCCGGCGCGACCAAGCGCACGACGACCAAGGCGACCGCCAAGGCGCTGGTCGCCGACGTCGAGACGCCGGCCGCCGAGCCCGCCGTCCCCGCTCCGACCCCGGTCGTGGAGGCGCCCGCCCCCGTGGCCGAGGCGACCGTCCCCGCTCCCCGGCCCGCGGCCGAGCCGACCGCCACCGAGCGGGACGCCGAGGGTGACGGCGCCCCCGCCGCCGAGAGCGGCGGTGGCCAGGCCCGGCGGGCCGTCGCCGACAGCACCATCCGCGTGGACGTCGACCTGCTCGACGAGCTGATGCTGCTCGTCGGTGAGCTCGTGCTGACCCGCAACCAGATCGTCCAGTACGTCGGCCGCTCCAACGACACCGACCTGGTGCGCGCCTCGCAGCGGCTCAACCTGATCGCCAGCGAGCTGCAGGAGGGCGTCATGAAGACGCGCATGCAGCCGATCGACCACATCTGGTCGAAGCTGCCGCGCGTCGTCCGCGACCTCGGCCTGCAGCTGCGGAAGGCGATCCGGCTGGAGATGGAGGGTCGCGAGACCGAGCTCGACAAGACGCTGCTCGAGGCCGTCAAGGACCCGCTGACCCACCTGGTCCGCAACTCCGTCGACCACGGCGTCGAGGACGCCGAGACCCGCCTCCGCATCGGCAAGCCGGCCGAGGGCGTGCTCACCCTGCGCGCCCGGCACGAGAGCGGCCAGGTCGTGGTCGAGGTCGCCGACGACGGCGCCGGCATCGACCCGGCCCGGGTCGGGGCCAAGGCCGTCGAGCGCGGGCTGATCACGCAGGACGCGCTCAACCGGATGAACCCGCAGGACGTCCTGCAGCTGATCTTCCTGCCCGGCTTCTCCACGGCCGCGGCGGTCACGAACGTCTCCGGCCGCGGCGTCGGCATGGACGTGGTCAAGACCAACATCGAGGCGATCGGCGGCACGATCGAGGTCGAGTCGGTGCCCGGCAAGGGCACCTGCACCCGCCTCCGGATCCCGCTGACGCTGGCGATCGTCCCGGCGCTCACCGTGGAGTGCGCCGGAGACCGGTACGCCATCCCGCAGATCAGCCTGCAGGAGCTGGTGTCCCTCGACGCCGAGAAGGCGGCCAACGCCGTCGAGGAGGTCGGCGGCGCCCCGGTGTACCGCCTGCGCGGCGAGCTGCTCCCGCTGGTCCGGCTGACCGACGTCCTCGGGCTGACCTCCGACCGGCACGACGGCCACGTGGTCATCGCCGTCCTCCGCTCGGAGGGCCGGCGCTTCGGCCTCGTCGTCGACCGCGTCATCAACACCGAGGAGATCGTGGTCAAGGCCGTCGGCGGCCAGCTCAAGGCGATCGGCCTCTACTCCGGCGCGACCGTCCTCGGCGACGGCACCGTGGCGCTGATCCTCGACGTGCAGGCCCTGGCCCGCCGCGCCCTGCGCACCGAGACCACCGACCGGCAGGAGTCCCGCGAGGCGGCGCTGCAGGCCGCGGCGACCGATGCCGAGCGCCAGCGGATGCTGCTGGCCGCCATCGGCGGTGGCCGCCGGGTGGCGATCCCGCTGGACACCGTCACGCGCCTGGAGCAGGTGCGCACCGAGTCGGTGGAGCGCGTCGGCAACCGGGAGGTCGTGCAGTACCGCGGCGCGATCCTGCCGATCGTCCGCCTCGACCGGCACCTGGGCGCCTACGGCGGGACCGACAGCGAGGTGCTCGAGGTGATCGTCTACTCCGACCACGGCCGCAGCGTGGCCATCGTGGTCGAGGAGATCCTCGACATCGTGGACGGCGAGGCCGCGGTGCGCAGCGACATCGACGACCTGGGCCTGCTCGGCTCCGCCGTCCTGGGCGACAAGGTCACCGAGCTGCTCGACGTGCGCGCGGCCATCCTCGCCGCCGACCCCGCCTTCTACACCGCCACCGCGACGCCGGACGGCGTCCCCGGCTCCCTCCTGGAGGTCTGAGATGCCCACCGACACCACGGCGCCGGCCATCGGCGGCCAGCTGGCCACCTTCTGGCTGGACGGCGACCTGTACGGCGTCGAGGTGGCGCACGTGCAGGAGGTGCTGAAGAGCCAGGGCCTGACCCGGGTGCCGCTCGCGCCGGCCGCCGTCGCCGGTCTGATCAACCTGCGCGGGCAGGTGGTGACCGCGATCGAGCTGCGCGAGCGGCTCGGCCGGCCGCCGCGGCCGGGGGGCACCGACGCCGTCGTCATCGTCGTCCGGCTGCACGGCGAGGCGGTCAGCCTGCTCGTCGACGCGATCGCCGACGTCGTGGACGTCGACCCGGCCGACTTCGAGGCGCCGCCGGACACGCTCGACGGCTCGGCGCGGGAGCTGATCCGCGGGGCGTTCAAGCTCGACGGGCAGCTGCTGCTGGCCCTGGACGTGCAGAAGGCCGTCAGCGCCTGAACTGGGCGTCGGCCGGACTTCCCCGGCGGCCGACGCCTGACCACCCCCGACCCCCGGTCGGGCGGCCCCTCTCTCCGGAGGGCCGCCCGACCGGGGGTCGCGGCGTTCCGGGTGTGCTCACGCTGCGGGGTCGTCCGCGCACGGTTCCTTCGCGGACACGCAGGGATGCCGCGGGCGAGGTCGAACGATCGGGTGACGGTGACGTGGCGCTCCCGCGTGATCACGGTCAGCATGGGTCGACCTCACCTCGGGGGACGTGGAAAGGGAGGCGCTGCTGTGCCGTACTCGCTGGTCAGTGCCGCCACGCTCGGCTTCGACCTGGTCCGGCTGCCGGCCGGCCGGGACGTCGCCGACGTCCTGCTCGCCGGCCTCGCGGCCGACGCCGCCACCCTGAGGGAGCTGGCCGGGGTGCACCCCGCCGCCGGCCGCGACCGCGAGGAGCGCGCGGTGCTCGCCGTCCGGGCCCGCAAGGCCCGCGAGATGGCCGTGGGCATCCCGCACGTGCGCAACTTCGTCGTCGACCTGCCGGCCGCCGACCGCACCGCCGTGCTGGTCGACCAGCTGCAGCGCAGCACCATCGGCGATGCCGCGGCCCTGGAGCGGGTCCTGCGCGAGGACGTCCTCGGCCCCGAGCACCCCGCCGTCGCCCTGGTGGACGACGACACGCGCGCCGCCGCGGCCGACGTCCTGGCCGACGCCGCGATCGGCTCGTGGGCCGCCGTCGTCCTCCCGCCGCTGGTGCGCCGCCGGCTGACCGGCCCGTTCTCGCTCGCCGCGGCCGCCGGTGTGGTCGGCAGCCGCGTGCCGGACCTGGGCCCGGCCACCGACGAGCTCGCCGCGCTGCTCGACGACCTACGCGGCCTGGACGCCGCCGGCCGCGCGCGGTGGCAGGCGGCCGTCGACGCCGCCCGCGCCGAGCGCCGCCCGTGGGCCACCGCGATGCACGAGGCCTCCTGGGCGGCGCACGTCGCCGGGCGCACCCGCACCCTGGCCACCGCCCAGCTGCTCGCCGTCCAGGCGTTCCTCGACGGCGGCTTCGACCCCGCCGCCGCCGCGGCCGGCACCTGGAACGCCGTGGCCGGCTGCGTGCAGGGGATCGTCATGGGCGACCTGCTCGGCGCCGACGCGCTGGGCGTGCTCACCGCCCCGCGATGACACTGCGGTCCTCCGGACCGCACCGCGACCACGTGTCGTCCCGGCCTGCGCCGAGCCCTCCCCGTGTCCCGGCCAGGAGGCCCTCCGGGCCCCCGCGACCGGTCCACTCGTAGCTGGGTGCCGTTCCCGACCCGACGAGCGCGAGGTCAGTCGGCGTCGGGGTCGGGGAGGCGGGCTCCGGCGGGGATCTCGTCGTCCGCCGCCACCCGCGCCTCCCGGCCGACGAGGGTGATGTCGCCGTCGCCGCCGACCGTGGCGCCCTTCCCGACGTCGACCCCGTCGTCGAGCACGGCGCGGGTGACGGTGGCCCCGGCCCGCACGCGCGCGCCCGGCAGCAGCACCGAGCCGACCACGGTGGCGCCGGCCTCGACGACGACGCCGGGGGAGAGGACCGAGCCGCGCACGCACCCGGCCACGCGGGTGCCCCCGGAGACGAGGCTGTCCTCGACCTCCGCGCCCCGCAGCACCCGCGCGGCGCTGTGCCGGCCGCCGCGGGTGTGCACCGGCCAGCGCGGGTCGTCGAGGTCCAGCGGGGGATCGGCGAGGAAGTCCTGGTGGGCGGCCCAGTAGGAGGGCACGGTCCCCAGGTCGCGCCAGTAGCCGGGGAAGGGGTGGGCGCGGGCCAGCCCGTCCCGCGTCTGCGCGGGCAGCAGGTGCGAGCCGAGGTCCTCGAGGCCGTCCTCGCCGTGCTCGGCCGCGAGCGCCTCGAGCCGGTCGAGGGTGGGGCCGGGGGAGAAGACGAAGACCTCGTTGGTGGCGGTGGTGGTGCGCGGCTCGTCGGGCTTGTAGGCGTAGTCGGTGACCTTCCCGCCGTCACCCACCTCGACGATCCCGTAGCGCGCGGCGTCGTCCTCGTCGACCTCGGTCGTCACCATCGTGACCTCGGCCTCGGAGTCCAGGTGCCCCTCGACCACCTCGCGGTAGTCGAGCTTGTAGACGGCGTCGGCACTCACGACGACGAGCGCGTCGGCGGCGAAGTCGCGCACCAGCGGCGCGTACCGCCACAGCGAGTTGGCCGTCCCCGACACCCAGCCCGCGCGCTCGGTCCCCTGGTAGGGCGGCAGCACGAGCAGCCCGCCGGCGGTCCGGTCCAGGTCCCATGGCCGGCCGTTGGCCAGGTGCTGCGACAGCGACGTCGGGTGGAACTGCACCGAGACCCAGACGTCGGCGACGTGCGAGTGCTGGCAGTTGCTCAGCGGGAAGTCGATGAGCCGGTACACCCCGGCGAAGGGGACGGCGGGCTTGGCGCGCTGCTCGGTCAGCAGCTCCAGGCGGCCACCGGCGCCGCCGGCGAGGACGAGGACCAGGACACGGGGCAGCGCCATGCACGCGGGCTACCCGTGATCCGGCCCTTCACCCGCGGTCGTCGACGTAGCCGCGAGCGCGGTCCTCGTCCAGGCCGGCCCGGCGTCGCGACCGCGCCCGCGACCAGCAGGCCGAGCAGGAACCACACCGTGGCGAGCGTCAGCAGCACGGGGAACACCCTGACGAACTCCCCGCGACCATCGAGGTTTCTCTGGACGTCTCTGGCTCCGACGCTAGAGAGGCGTAGACGCCGCTCGACCGGCACACGTGCCGTGACCTGCCGCGGGCGGCGCGCCACGCCGCGCCGGAGCGCCGCCCGGCACGGCCACGAGGTGTGTCTCGGCTCACGCGTGTCTCGGCGGGCCGCGCGAGTCGCCGCACCATCCTCGGCGCCTCCGGATCGAGGAGACGAGGGAGCGGAGGCCCCCATGCCCGACAGCACCGCCCGGTCCACCTGCCCGACGGCGACCCCCACGTGGACCCGCCACCCCGTGCCGACGCGGTGGCTGGCCTACGGCGACGACCTCGCCACGGAGCTCGACGTCGCCACGGCGGGGTTGCGGCAGCCGGGGGACACCATCGGGGTCAGCGAGAAGGTCGCCGTGCTGCTGACCGGGCGGGCCATCCCCCGCGAGCGGGTCGTCCCGGGGCGGCTGGCCCGCTTCCTCGCCCGGCACGTGCAGACCGTGGGGAGCAGCTGCGGGCTGTCCATCCCGGAGAAGATGCAGCTGGTCCTGGAGCGGCAGGGGCACGTTCGGGTGCTCGCCGCGGCCGCCAGCTGCCTGGTGATGCGGCCGCTGGGCCGGCACGGCTCCTTCTACCGGGTGGCGGGGCACTTCGCCCGTGACCTCGACGGCATGCGGCCGCCCTACTTCGACCTGCTCTTCCCGCCCCTCGACCCCGAGACCGCCCGGCGGCTGGCCCAGCGGCTGGAGCAGCGGGTGGGCGTCGGGGTCGCGATCGTCGACGTCAACGACCGCGGCGGCTCGGTGCGGGCGGTCTCCGCGGGCGCGCTGGACGCCGACGAGCTGATGGCCGCGCTGCGGGACAACCCGATGGGCCAGGGCGACGAGGGGCTGCCCTTCGTCGTCGTCCGCCGGTCACCGGCGCCGGACCAGCCCGCGGACCGCGTCCCCCAGCTCGCGCAGCTCGCGGCAGCGCAGGGCCCACAGCACCAGCAGGTACACCGCCAGGCAGCTCGCCGCGGCGGCCGCCGCGCCGCCGAGGCCGTCCCAGTGCCGCGCCAGCAGGGCCGTCGGTACCGCGGCGCACGCCGCCGCGACGGCGACCTGGGCCCCGCAGCGGCCCAGGCCGGCCAGTGACACGCCCTCGCCGGCACTGCGCAGCCGCCACAGCGACAGGCCGGCCACGAGCAGCAGCGACGCCGACGTCGACACGGCGAGCCCGAGGACGCCGAACCGCAGCCCCAGGGTGAGGTCGCCGACCACGTTGACCGCCATGCCGAGCAGGCCCAGCGCCACCGGCGTCCGCGAGTCGCCGAGGGAGAGGAAGGCGCGGGTCGCCGGCTCGCGGAGGGCCAGGCCCAGCAGGGAGGCGGCGTAGCCGGTGACGGCCAGCGCGGTGAGCTGGACCGCCTCGGCGTCGAACGCACCGCGCTCGAACAGCAGGGCCACGACCGGCTCGGCGGCCGCGGTGAGGACCACGACGACCGGGGCCACCAGGACGAGCAGGACGCCGCTGCTGCGCCGCAGCAGGTCCTCGAGGTGGTGCGACCGGCCGGGCCGGGCGGCCGCGGCGAGGGCGGGGTAGAGGGTGGTGGCCACCGTGGCGATGACGAGGGTGTCGGCCAGCCCGACCAGCCGCCACCCGTAGTTGAGCGCGGTGATGGTGCCCTCGCCGACCGCCGAGCCGACCGCGCGGTCGACCAGCGTGTTGACCTGCGAGACCGCGCTGCCCACGAGGAGGGGCGGCACCAGCGCGAGCATCTCGCGGAAACCGCGGTCGCGGACGTCGAGCGAGGGCCGCAGCGACTGACCGACGGCCAGCAGCGGTGGCAGCTGCATCAGCAGGCGCAGTCCGCTGCCGACGACGAACGCGACCGCCAGCGCGGTCACCCCGTACACCTGGCCGAACGCCAGCGCGCCCACGATCAGCGCGAGGTTGAACGGGATCCCCTCCGCGGCGGCCCAGCCGAACCGCCGGTGCCCCTGGGCCGAGCCCGCCAGCACGTTCGTGGCGGCGATCAGCGCGGTGGCCGTGACCACCAGCCGGGTGAGGTGGACGGCCTCGTCGGTGGTCTCGGCGTCGAACCCCGGGGCGAGCACCGTCACCAGCGGCCGGGCCAGCACGGCCATCAGCACGGAGGCGCCGAGCATCACGAGCACGGTCACGGTGAGGGCGACGCGCACGCTGTGGTGCCCGCGCTCCGGCTGCCCGTCGGCCACCGCCCGCGCCACCGTGGGGACGACGGACTTCGCCACGGCGCCGGCCATGAGCGCCAGGACCAGGTTCATCAGCCCCTGGGCGACGAAGTAGGCGTCCAGCGACGAGCCCACCCCGAACACCGCCGCGAGGACGACGTCCCGCAGGAAGCCGAGCAGCTGGCTGCCGAGCGTCAGCCCCGCCACCAGCGCGGTCGAACGGGCCAGCCCTCCGCGACTCACCCGGCGCATCCTGCCCGGCGCCGGGGCCGGAGGCGAGGTCGGGTCCGGCGCGGCGGCCCGGGATCCGGCGGCGGACCGGGCGGGCGGGGGAGGGGAGTGGTGCGGTGACCGCCCGCCGGTCCGGGGACGTGTCGACAAATGGCGGGAAATGGCCGGTCGTCGCCATTCATGATCGCCAAGAATCGTCGGGAGAATGTGCCGGGAAGGGCTCAAGGAAAGGCGTTGTCCCGCCGACAACTGAGGGGACAGGCACCGTCTTCGGACGCCCACCGCACCGGAGCGGTGGCGCGCCCCCGCGCCGAGCGCGGCCTCCCGGCGACTGCCGGTACCACGACAGACAGCGCAACCCCGGTGGACCGATCCACGGGGGGACGGAGGACGCATGAACCGGATCCGGGTGATGGTCGTCGACGACTCGGTGGTCGTCCGGAAGATCGTGACCGACGTCCTCTCGCAGGACCCGGCGATCGAGGTGGTCGGCACCGCGGTCAACGGCCGGATCGCCGTCGGCAAGCTCGCCCAGCTCGAGCCCGACCTGGTCACCATGGACATCGAGATGCCGGAGATGAACGGCATCGAGGCAGTCCGCGCCGTCCGCACCGGGCGGGGCGGAGCCGGGCACAGCCGAGTGCCGATCATCATGTTCAGCACGCTCACCGAGCGCGGTGCCGCGGCGACCCTCGACGCGCTGTCCGCCGGCGCCAACGACTACGTCACCAAGCCGGCCAACGTGGGCAGCGTCGCGGCGTCGATGGAGAGCGTCCGCGAGCAGCTCATCCCCAAGATCAAGGCGCTGACGGGCCGCCCGGTCACCCCCGGCCCGGCCCGCGCCGCCGCGCCGGCCCCGGTCCGCGCCGCCCCGCCGGCCCCCCGCCAGGGCGCGGTCAAGCAGCCCGCCGTCCTCGTCGTCGGCTCGTCCACCGGCGGTCCGGAGGCGCTGGCCAAGCTGATGCCGCAGCTGCCTTCCGCGCTGCCGGTGCCGGTGCTGCTGGTGCAGCACATGCCCCCGGTGTTCACCCGCCAGTTCGCCCAGCGGCTGGACCGGCTGTGCGCGCTGCGCGTGGTCGAGGCCGTCGACGGCACGCCGCTGGCCCCCGGCACGGT
Source organism: Geodermatophilus sp. SYSU D00703 (assembly GCF_054050155.1). NCBI lineage: Bacteria > Bacillati > Actinomycetota > Actinomycetes > Geodermatophilales > Geodermatophilaceae > Geodermatophilus > Geodermatophilus sp. SYSU D00703. The sequence continues at coordinate 279,272 of NZ_JBJGYU010000002.1, forward strand.
GCACCTGGCCCCCGGCGACCACCACCTGACCGTCCGGAACACCGGCCGCGGCCTGGTCACCGCCCTGAGCCAGGGGCCGGCGGAGAACTTCTGCCGGCCCGCCGTCGACCCGCTGTTCCGCTCCGCGGTCGACGCCTTCGACGGCGCCGTCCTCGGCCTCGTGCTCACCGGCATGGGCTCCGACGGCCGGCTCGGCGCCGGGCGCATCCGGGAGGCCGGCGGCTCGGTCGTCGTCCAGGACCAGGCGACCTCCGTCGTCTGGGGCATGCCCGGTGCCGTCGCCTCGGCCGGCTTCGCCGACGAGGTCCTGCCGCTGGACCGCATCGCCGATGCGATCACCCGCCGGCTCACCCCGGCCCGGCCCGCCGTCTCCACCCCGGCGCTCGCGGGAGGCCGGCGATGACCCTGACCGCGACCGGCTTCGACTGGGTCCGCCAGCTGGTGCACCGGGAGAGCGCGATCGTGCTCGCCCCCGGCAAGGAGTACCTGGTGGAGGCCCGGCTGCTGCCGATCGCCCGCCAGATGGGCCTGCCGGACGTCGGCCAGCTGGTCGACTCGGTGCGCACCCGCCCGAGCTCGGAGTCCACCCGGAAGATCGTCGAGGCGCTCACCACGAACGAGACCTCGTGGTTCCGGGACGGCGACCCGTTCACCGGACTCACCTCGACGGTGCTGCCCGCGCTGCTGGGCGCGCGCGGCCCGGCCGAGCGGCTGCAGATCTGGTCGGCGGCCTGCTCCAGCGGGCAGGAGCCGTACACGATCGCGATGCTGCTCGAGGACGCGCTGCCCAACGCGGCGTCCCGGGTCTCCATCACCGCGACCGACATCTCCCGCGAGATGGTGCAGCGCACCCGCGCCGGCCGCTTCAGCCAGCTGGAGGTCAACCGAGGGCTGCCCGCGCCGATGCTGGTCCGCCACTTCACGCGGGCCGGCACCGAGTGGGAGGTCGCGCCGGCCCTGCGCCGCATGGTGACCGCCGGCGAGTGCAACCTGGCCGCCCCGCTGCCGCGGATGGGCCCGTTCGACGTGGTCTACCTGCGCAACGTCCTCATCTACTTCGACCTGCCCACCAAGCAGGCGATCCTCCGCCGGGTGCGCGACCTCGTGCGCCCCGACGGTTGGCTCTTCCTCGGCGCCGCAGAGACCACGCTGGGCGTCGACGACTCCTGGGAGCGGGTCGTCGTCGGCCGCAGCTCCGCCTACCGCCCGCTGAAGGGGACCTGACGTGCGTGCACTGGTGATCGACGACTCACGCGCCATGCGGCGCATCGTGAGCGGGACGCTCGAGAGCTTCGGCTACGAGACCCGCCAGGCCGGACACGGCCAGGAGGCACTCGACGTGCTGCACGAGGGCTGGGTGCCCGAGCTGTGCACGGTCGACTGGAACATGCCGGTGATGGACGGCCTCCAGTTCGTCTCCGCCATCCGCGCCAACCCCGCGTGGCGGGCGGTGACCCTGATGATGGTCACCTCCGAGGGCGAGCAGTCCCAGATCGTCCGTGCGCTGGCCGCCGGCGCGCACGAGTACGTCCTCAAGCCGTTCACCGCCGACGCGATCCGCGACAAGCTCGCGCTGCTCGGCCTGCTCCCCGAGGAGGTCGTGCTGTGACGGCGTCTGCCATCACCGAGCTGATCGACGAGGCCAGCGTCCAGGAGATCGCCGACCAGGCGTGGGCCGCCCTCGTCGGCGAGGACGAGGTCCTCGTGCCGCTGCCGGGCGAGCTGCCCGCCGACACGCGCAGCTCCTGGGTCGAGATCGTGGGCCCGTGGACCGGCACGGTCGTGCTGACCTGCGGCCGGGCCACCGCCGAGGAGCTCGCCCGCGCCCTGCTGCGCGAGCACGCCCCCGACGTGCTCGAGGCCGAGGACGTCGACGACGCCCTCGGTGAGCTCGCCAACGTGGTGGGCGGCAACGTCAAGGCCGTCCTCCCCGGACCCTCCGTCCTCGGCCTGCCCGAGGTCGGTGTCGCGCCGAGCGCCGGCTCGGCGGCCGACACCCGCCGCGTCGACGCCCAGTGGCGCGGCCAGCCGCTGACCATCTCCGTCCAGGGCGCCGTCCTGGACGCCGCCTGAGAGAACGAGGTGCCCCTGTGAAGATCCTGGTCGCCGACGACAGCCGCGTCATGCGGCAGATCGTCATCCGCACCCTGCGGCAGGCCGGTTACGACGACCACGACATCGTCGAGGCCGAGGACGGCCGCGACGCCTACGACAAGGTCCAGAGCGAGCAGCCGGACCTGGTCCTGTCCGACTGGAACATGCCGAACATGTCCGGGCTGGAGTGCCTGCAGGCGCTGCGCTCGGCCGGTTCCGGCGTCCCCTTCGGTTTCGTCACCTCGGAGGGCTCGGCCGAGATGCGGGAGAAGGCCGCCGACGCCGGCGCGCTGTTCCTCATCGCCAAGCCGTTCACCGAGGAGACCTTCCGCGAGAACCTGGACGGGGTGATCGCATGAGGAGCGAGCGTGCGAGCTCCGCAGTGGACACAGTCGCGCCGGCGGGCACGCCGGCGACGAGCGCCAGCGAGGAGACGAAGTGACCGCGCCCCTGACCGTCGTCCTGCCGGACGCCAAGGCCGTCAAGGACATGCTCTCCGGCCTGGTCGGCAAGCCGGTCGGCGTCACGCCGGGTGCCCCGGTGACCCCCACCGAGAAGAAGCCGGTCTCGGTGGCGGTCTACGTGTCCCCGTCGATGGACGTCAACGCCCTGTGCGTCATGGACCTGCCGCTGTCGGCCTGGACCGGTGGCGCGCTCGCGCTGCTGCCCCCTGGTGGCGTCCAGGACACCGTCGAGGAGGACGGCGAGCTGACCACCATGCTCACCGAGGCGCTGCACGAGGTCGTCAACGTGCTGTCGGCGCTGTTCAACGTGCCGGGTGCGCCGCACTCGAGGCTGTACGCGCTGTACGCGCCCGGCGACGAGCTGCCGACCGACATCGCCGGCATGCTCGCGGCCTTCAACCGGCTCGACCTCGCCGTCGACGTCCCGGGCTACGGCAAGGGGGGGCTCTCGCTGGTGGTGCCGTGACATCGTCGTCCTGCCGGACGACACCGCGGCCAGGAGCCGTCCCCGACCGGCGCTGAGCCCTGTCCGGCCCTCCTCGGGGAGGCCTCCGGCCCCCCACTCGTCGGGCCGACACCGCGGCCAGGAGCCGTCCCCGACCGGCGCTGAGCCCTGTCCGGCCCTCCTCGGGGAGGCCTCCGGCCCCCCACTCGTCGGGCCGACACCGCGGCCAGGAGCCGTCCCCGACCGGCGCTGAGCCGCTTCGTCACGGCATCCCGGAGCCCTCCGGGTCCACTCGCCGCGACAGCGCGAGAGCGCGACACGACGGGCCCCGGGCGACCGCCCGGGGCCCGTCGTCGTTGCACGTGGAACACCGGCCTTCTGCAGGGGCCCGCCGTGGCCCCGTCCCGGGCCCCGCCCTGAGCCTGCGAAGGGTGGGGAGGACGGGGTCCTTTTCAGCTCAGGGCCGGCTGCCGGTCCTCGATCGTGGTCGGCAGGCAGGCCCAGACGTGCTTGCAGCCCGCGTCGACGTACCACCCGTGCGCCACCGACAGGCGCGCCACCAGGTGGAGGCCCAGCCCGCCCTTCGCCGGGTCACGGTCGACGGCCGGGGTGGGCATCGTCTCCGGGTCCCGGTCGCTGACGTCGAGCAGCCAGCCACCACTGCCCGCGATGACGGTGGCGACCACCGGCTCCACCCCGTGACGCAGGGCGTTCGAGGCGAGCTCGTCGAAGGCGAGGACCAGTCGCTCGGCCGCGTGGTCCTCGTCGTCCGCGGGGAAGCCGACCCCACCCAGCCGCGAGCGGAGCCCGGCCCGCGCGGACGGCAGCTCGGCGATCGACTGCAGATCCCAGCGCCACACCTCCCCCCGCCCGTCCGGGAGCGGGCGCAACGGCCATGCCGGTCGACCCACCGTCCCTCTCCTGTTCCGTCGTCTACTCCGACGCCAGGGAGGGTGCCCACCTGCCGCAGACCTCAACCGTGCCGCGCTGCGCTGGGGGGCGCGTGTGACCGACGCCGCGGGTGCCGGGTCACCCCGGTCACACGCTGAGGGCCACCAGGGCGACGTCGTCCTCCGGCGTGCCGTCCACCATCCGGGTCAGCAGCTCGTCGCACAGCCGGTCCAGCGGCAGGGGAGCGAGCTCGGCGAGGTGCTGCCGCAGCCGGGCCAGCCCCTCGTCGACACCGGACGCGCGGCGCTCCACCAGCCCGTCGGTGTAGAGCAGCACGGTCGCCCCCGGCCGCAGCGGGACGACGGTCTCGCGGCGCACCGTGGCCGGGTCGACCCCGAGCAGCAGGTCGCCGAGGTCGCCGCCGAGGACGGTGACCGTGCCGTCGGGGTCGACCACCAGCGGCGGCGGGTGGCCGGCGTTCGCGTACCGGAGCTGCGTCCCGCCGCGCTCGACGCGCGCGATGGCGGCGGTGGCCAGCGTGCCGGTGTGCAGGTGCGCGATCGCCGCGTCCAGCCCCCGCAGCACCTCGGCCGGCCCGGCACCGCTGTAGTGGGCGATGCCCCGCAGCAGGCCGCGCAGCTGGCCCATCTCGGCGGCCGCGGCGGTGTCGTGCCCCGCGACGTCGCCGATCACCACGACCGGGTGGCCGCCGGGCTGGAGGAACGCGTCGTACCAGTCCCCGCCGACCTGCGCCGCCTCGGTGGCCGGGACGTACCGCACCACGACACGCGCGCCGCCGATCGTCGGCGGGTCGGTGAGCAGGCTGCGCTGCAGCGCCTCCGCCAGCTGGGCCTGCCGGTTCTGCCGGTGCACCCGGTCGACCGCCTGGCCGGCCCGGGAGGCGACCTCCCCGGCGGCGGCCAGGTCGTCGGGGTCCAGCGTGCGGCCCGGGTCCAGGTACAGCGTGAGGACGCCGACGGTGCGCTGCTCGGCGGTCAGCGGCAGGACGACGGCCGAGGTGAACCCCAGGTCGCGCAGCAGCTCACGGGCGGACCCCGGGGCCATGAGCGCGAGGACGGCGTCGACCGACTCGTCGGCGGAGGTGCCGGTGCGCAGGGCACGCGCGACGGGGGAGACCGGCGGCATGGTGTCCATCCGCACCTGCGTGTAGCGGGCCATCAGCTCGCGGCGGGCCGGATCCGCGTGCCAGGAACCGACGTCCCGGGCCCGTCCCTCGCGGTCGACGACGGTGACGATGCAGGCGTCGGCGAGCGCGGGCACGACCAGCCGGGCCAGGCTGCCCAGCGCCGACTCGCCGTCCAGCGCCCCGGAGAGCTCGGCGGTCACCGCGGCCAGCAGGGCCATGCGGGCGCCCGCCCGCTCGGCGGCCCGCTGGGCCCGCTCGGCCGCGTCCTGCGCCGCCCGGCGGGCGCGGATGTCGACGACGGCGAGGGCGACCCCGGCCGGCACCGGCCAGGCGTGCAGGGCGAACCAGCCGTCGGCGGGAGCCGGTGCGGGGAGCTCGGTCGTGACGGCGCAACGGGTGGCGGCGGCGTCCCGGCAGGCGGTGGTGACGGCGGTGGCGAGGTCCGCGGCGAGGAGGTCCCCGGCGAGCAGGTCGGTCACCGGCCGGCCGGTCATGGCGGCCGCGGTCCGCCCGAGCAGCCGCTCGGCGGCCCGGTTGGCGTAGGTCACCCGCCGAGAGGCGTCGACGCACCACAGCGCGGCGGGCATGGCGTCGAGGACCCCGGCCGCGGGGTCGCCGCCCACGGGCGACGGCGTCGGAGCCACGACCAGGTACCCGCTGTCGACCGCGGGATCCGGTCGGCGGTCCTCCACGGGAGCCACTCCCCTCCACGGCGGGCGCCGGGCGCGCATCTCCGGAGCGCCCCCCGCCCAGCAGGCCGTGGAGGGTGTCCGGATGGTGGCAGGGGCGGCGGTCGCTGCCAAGGAGCCCTGCCGCGCGGTGTACCCCCGATCGGGCACCCCCGGGCACGGCGCGGGAGGGCGAGGATCCGCATGAGGCAGAGTGACCTCCCATGACCTGGGAGGACGCGGCGCCGCCGCCCCCCGACCTGCTCACGCAGGCGGTGGAGGGCATGGACCGGCCGCTGCTCGTCCTGGACGACGACTGGCGGTTCCGCTACGTCAACCCCGCGGGGGCACGGGCGCTGGACCGGACCGTCGACGGGCTGGTCGGCCGCGACGTGTGGGAGGAGTTCCCGGAGGCCGTGGGCGGCCCGTTCGAGCAGCTGTACCGGCGGGTCCGGGCGACGGGGGAGTCGGGGACCACCGAGGCCCGGTTCGGTCCCCTGGGGAGGTGGTTCCGCGCCGACGCGTTCCTCACCGACGCCGGCCTGGTCGTCTCCTACGACGACGTCACCGAGCGCCGGCGCACCGAGGAGGAGCGGGCAGCGGCCGTCGCCGCGCGGGAGGAGTCGGTGCGGGCGGCGGCCGCAGCCGTCGCGGAGGCCGAGCGGACCGGCCGGCACCTGGTGCTGCTGGGCGACATCAACCTGGCCATGACCTCCACCGTCGACGTCGACGAGGCGGTCGACCGCTTCGCGCGCCTCGTCGTCCCGGTGCTGGCCGAATGGTGCCTGGTCAGCGTGATCGACCCCGACGGCACCCGCCGCGACGTCGGCCGGGCCCACAGCGACCCGGCGATGGTCGAGGCGATGCACCGCTACGCCGATGCCCGCGTGCGGACCAACGCCCCCGCGGCGCCGGTGCCGACGGCGCTGCGCAGCGGTCGCCCCGTCGTGATCCCGGCCCTCACCGAGGGCGACGTCGCCGCGATGGTCAGCAGCCCGGAGGCGCGGGCCGCGCTGGCGCCGCTGCGGCCGGCGGCGGTCGCGACGTTCCCGCTGGTCGCGCGCGGGGAGACATTCGGCGCCTTCACCCTGGTCAACGGGGCCGAGCGCGGTCCGCACAGCGAGGCGCAGCTGCGGACGGCGGAGATCGCCTCCCGCCGCGCGGCGCTGGCGCTGGACAACGCCCGGCTGGCCGCGGCCAACCAGCAGATCGCCGAGCGGCTCCAGCTGAGCCTGCTGTCCCCGCCGGTGCAGCCCGACCAGTTGGAGCTGGCGGTCCGCTACCGGGCGGCGACCCGCGGGGTCTCCATAGGCGGCGACTGGTACGACGCGTTCCTGCAGCCGGACGGCGACACGGTGGTCGTCATCGGCGACGTCATGGGCCACGACGTCGAGGCCGCCGCGGCGATGGGTCAGGTGAGGACCCTGGTCCGGGCGATCGCCTTCGACCGGCTGGAGGAGCCGGCAGGCGTCCTGCGCCGGGTCGACCACGCCCTCGTGGGCCTGGCCGTGCCCGCCATGGCCACCGCCCTCGTGTGCCGCGTCGAGCAGACCCCCGCCGAGCGGGAGCGGGGGCTGCGCCGGGTGCGCTGGTCCACGGCCGGTCACCCCGACCCGATGCTGCTGTTCGGCGACGGCGCGGTCGCGGACCTCTCCGCCCCGGTGGGGCCGCCCCTGGGCATCGGCTGGCGGGGACCGCGCGCCGACGGCACGGCCACGCTCCCGGAGGGGGCCACGCTGCTGCTGTTCACCGACGGGCTCTTCGAACGCCGCGACGTGACGCTCGACGAGGGCCGCGACCGGCTGCGGCGGCTGCTGGCCGGCTCGGCGGGGGAGCCGCTGGACGACCTGTGCGACCGGCTGCTGGCCGGGATGGTGGGCGACGGGGCCGAGGACGACGTCGCGCTGCTCGCCGTCCGGGCCCACCCGATGACGTGGCAGCGGCCACCGGTCGCCGGGCCGGTGGCGGCCCGGCCGGCCCGACCTCACCGGCGCGCGGCAGCCTCCCGGACGGCGGCCGCGATCGCCGCCACGCCGTCGGGGGACCAGACGATCGAGTAGTGGTTGGTGTCGGGCACCTCCCGTGCGGTGATCCCGGCCGGCTCCAGCCCGAGCAGGGCCAGCCGTGTCTCGTCGTAGAGGCCGGGGGTCTGGTCCTGCAGGCCGCGCGTCGCCCACAGCAGCGTGGCCGGCACCGGCAGGTCGGCGGTGGCCTCGAGGACCCGCTCGTTGAGCAGCACGTCGCCGCCGTCCACCCGGATCGCCTCCGGCACGCACCCGCTGCGCAGCGCGGGTGGCTCCCCCTGCAGGTCCCGGGTCAGGAAGGCGGCCACCGCCGGGTCGTCGACCCACGGCCCGACCGCGGGGTGCTGCGCCCAGAACGCCCGCACCGCCGCGAGGTCCGGGAAGGTCATCGACAGCCGGGCCAGCGAGGGCCCGAGGACGGCGGCCATCATCGCGTCGACGTCGGCACCCGGGGGGAGGGGGAGCGCCAGCCCGCCGTCCACGAGGACCAGGCCGTGCACCCGGTCCCGGGCCTGCCCCGACGTCGCCAGCGCCGCGACGAAGGCGCCCATGGAGTGCCCGACCAGCACGGTGGCCTCGGCGCCTGCCTCGCCGTCGGCCCCGAAGCCGTCGAGCAGCGCGGTCAGGTCGTCGGCGTGCGCGTCCAGCCCGTACGGCCCGGGCACCGCGGCCGACCCGGCCCGGCCGCGCAGGTCCGGCGCGACGACCTCGAACTCGCCGGCCAGCGCGTTCCCGACCCGTGCCCACGCCATCGCGTTGGCGGTGATGCCGTGCACGAGCACGACGAGCGGCGCACCGGGGGCGTCGGCCGGCCAGTGCAGGGCGGCCAGCTCCCCACCGGCGACGGGGACGGCGATCTCCTTCGGTTCTCTCACGAGCCCACCCTGCCGGGGAGGGGCCGCGGCCGCAGCGTCAGGCGACTCCCCGCCGGCCGGTGGGCTGCGCCCGCGCACACTCGTGCTCTGCCGACGTGGGTGGGCAGAGCACGAGCGCCCGGGGACCGACCCCGCGCCGCGGGGAGTCGGGACGGTCAGGCGAGCTCGATGGCGAAGGCGACCAGGAAGCCCAGCGAGGTGATGACGCCGGTCCAGGTGCGGGTCCGCTCGAACGCCTCCGGGATCATCGTGTCGGCGATCATGGTCAGGATCGCCCCGGCCGCGACGGCGGTGATGACCGCGATCGCCTCCGGCGGGGCGCCGCCGAGCGCGGCGTAGCCGATCAGCGCCGCGAGCCCGCTGGCGACGGCGATCCCGCCCCACACCCCGAACACGTAGCGCGCGGAGCGGCCGTTGGCCTTCATCCCGGCGGCCGAGGAGAGCCCCTCGGGCACGTTGGAGATGAACACCGCGGCCAGCACCGAGGCGCTCACCGACCCGCCGCCCAGCAGCCCGAGGCCGAGGACGACCGACTCCGGGACACCGTCGAGCAGCGCGCCGATCGCGATCGCGGCCCCGCTGCCGGACTGCTGGTCCTCCGACGGCTGCTGGGACCCCGAGCGCTTGCGGTGCCGGGCCCCGCGCTGGGCCAGGACCTCGTTGGCGCCCAGGTAGGCGAGTGCGCCGCCGACGAACCCGAGCGCCGTGGGGAGCAGCCCGCCGGTCTCGGCGGCCTCGGCCATGAGGTCGAAGGCCACCGCGGAGATCAGCACGCCCGAGCCGAAGGCCATGACCGAGGCGATGACCGTCTGCGGCACCCGCACGAACCAGGCGACCAGCGCGCCGAGCACCAGGGCCCCGCCCCCCAGCAGGCCCCACAGCCCGGCTTCCAGCCACGTCGGCACGGCGTCCCCGTTCCACGTCCCCCGGCCTCCCTGGTCCGGGGACGCCGGGTCCGCCCTGCCCGCCGAGCCGGCCGCCCAACCACGCCGGTCGCAACGGAGGACACGGTCCACGGCAGGAATCCGCCGGCGGGGCCAGGGACCTTCGACCGGTCCGCTCCGTCCGTCCGGCGGCGTTCCGGCAGCCGATCGCGGGCCCTACCGTGGACGCGCGGGGGCCGAGCACCGGGAGGCGCCGTGTCCGGGACGACCCAGCCGCTCCGCTCCGCCGACGTGACCGTGCCCGGCGGACTGCGCCTGCACGTCGTGGAGCAGGGTGACCCCACCGGGACGCCGGTCGTCCTCGTCCACGGCTGGCCGGACTCCTGGTTCTCCTGGAGCTCCGTCCTCCCCTCCGTGGACCCTCGGCTGCGCGCCGTCGCCTTCAGCCAGCGGGGCTTCGGCGAGTCCGATCGCCCGCCGGCCGGGTACGCCCTCGACCGGTACGCGGACGACCTGGTGGCCCTCTGCGACGCGCTCGGCATCGCGCGCACGCACCTGGTGGGACACTCCTTCGGCAGCTTCGTCGCCCGTCACGCCGCCGAGCGGCACCCGGACCGCGTCGACCGGTTGGTGCTCATCGGCTCGGCCGACCGGATGGGCGACTCGCTGGTCGAGGAGGTGCGGGCGGCGATCGCCGACCTGCCCGACGAGGTCCCCGACGACTTCGCCCGCGAGTTCGCGGCCAGCACGGTGCACCGGCCGGTGCCGCCGGAGTTCTTCGACGCGCTCGTCGCCGAGAGCCGCAAGGCGCCGGGCTGGGTGTACCGGGAGTCCTGGGAGGGGCTGGTCCGGGTCGACGACCGCGACCGGCTCGGGGACGTCACCGCGCCCACGCTGGTGCTCTGGGGCGACCACGACGCCCTGTTCGACCGGGGACAGCAGGACCGGCTGCTCGCCCTCCTGCCGCACTCCGAGCTGCACGTGCTCGAGGACACCGGGCACTGCCCGAACTGGGAGCGGCCCGGGGACGTGGCGAGCGACCTGAACGCCTTCCTGCTCCCGAGCTGACCGGCCCGGTTCAGTCGGGGTGGCTGAGCAGGTACCGGCCGAAGTGCGGCACGGTGAACGCGATCTGCCCGCGCTCGGCGGAGTAGACCAGCCCCTTCTTGATCAGCGAGTCGCGCGCCGGGGAGAGGGACGCCGGCTTGCGGCCCAGCGACACCGCGACCTCCGACGTCGCCACCGCCGCGCCGTTGGGGCCGCCCAGCTCGGCCATCGCGTGCATGTACTCCCGCTCGGCGGGGGTCGCCCGGTCGTAGCGGGAGCCGAAGAACCCGACCGCGAGCTCGGCCTCGGCCACGGGGGCGGCCATCGCGACGTCCGCCGCGCTGATCGGGGAGGAGGCGGCGACGTCCCAGGTGACCTTGCCGTAGGCCTGCACGAAGTACGGGTAGCCGTCGGCGGCCGCGTACAGCGCGTCGAGGGCCTCCGGCTCGAAGGTGACCTCCTCCCGCTCGGCCGGCGCGAGCAGCGCGCGGTCGGCGGCGGCCCGGTCGAGCCGGTCGATGCGCAGGTAGCGGAACAGCCGCTCGGAGTAGCTCTTGGAGGCGGACAGCACCGCCGGCAGGTGGGGGAGGCCCGCGCCGACGACGATCAGCGGCGCGCCCTGCTGCGACAGCTCGTGGCAGGCGGCGCAGATCGCCGAGACGTCGGGGGCCTGCACGTCCTGCATCTCGTCGATGAACAGCGCGACGCCCTTGCCGACGTCCGCGGCCAGTCCGGCGGCGTCGCTGAGCAGCTCGACCAGGTCGATCTCCATGTCCCCGGAGTCGGCCCGTCCGGAGGCCGCGGGGACGTCGATGCCCGGCTGCCAGCGGTCGCGGACCTTGGCGTCGACCGACTGCCGCAGCGCGAACGCCTTGAGCACGCCCAGGACGGCGTCCATGGACTCCGGGTCGGGGTGGCGCAGCTCGCGCAGCGCCATGTGCAGCGCGGAGGAGACCGGCCGGCGCAGCGACTGGTCCGGGCGCGCCTCGATCTTGCCGGTGCCCCAGCCGCGGCCGATCGCGGCCGAGCGCAGCTGGTTGAGCAGCACCGTCTTGCCCACCCCGCGCAGCCCGGTCAGCACCAGGGAGCGCTCCGGACGGCCGTGCGCGATCCGCTCGAGGACGACGTCGAACGCCGACAGCTCGGTGTCGCGGCCGGCCAGCTCCGGCGGGCGCTGGCCGGCGCCGGGCGCGTACGGGTTCCGCACGGGGTCCATGTCGAGCACCGTATGGCGTCGTCTAGTCCCCGCCGTAGACATCGGTAGAACCGGCTAGGGCGTGTCGCCGCCCGGGTCCTCGGTCGCCAGGGCCTGGATCCGCGCGGCGTGGCGCTCGGCCCGGTCGGCGGCCCGGAGGTTCTCCTCCCGGGTGCCGGCCTCCGCACCGTCGAGTTCGGCAAGCCGCCGGTGCACCGCGGCGACCTCCAGCAGCTTGGAGGCGGCGTTGTAGATGGCGCCCTCGACCGCCTGCCGTTGGGCGTCGAGGAGCGTCTGGGCGGTCCAGGCGTGCCCGACGTGGCAGGTGTAGCTGGCTGTCTTGTCCGAGACCGCCTCGTACATGCCGCCCTGGCACTCGGGGCATCCCACGGCCGCGGGGGTGCCCAGGTCGGTGACCGCGGTCGGTCCGCCCTCCATGGACCTGCTCCTCTCTCCGGTGGTGGTCGTGGCGGCGGGCGCGGAGCCGGGGAGCTCGCCGCAGACCAGGTCGGTGACGGCGGCGCCCAGTGCGGCGGTGGGGAGCGCTCGCGCCCGGCGGACGGCGGCGAGTGCGGCCCGCGGCATGGACGTGACCCGGGCCTCGGCCGGGTCCTGCACGAGGACGGCGCCGTCCTGCGCGGCCACGCTCGCCGCGCCGACGGCCCCGTCGTCCAGCGCGCCGGACAGGACGACGGCCACGACCCCCGGGCCGAAGGACTGCGCGGCGCTGCGGAAGAGCGGGTCGACGGCCGGACGCTGCCGGTTCTCCCGCGGCCCGCGGGACAGCCGCACCCGGGAGTCGCGGACCAGCAGGTGCCGATCGGGCGGGGCGACGAGCACGGTCCCCGGGACCAGGGCGTCCCCGTCGGCCGCCGTGCGCGCGGGGAGCGGCCCCCAGCGGGAGAGCAGCCGGGGCAGGTGGCTGTCGGCCGCGGGAGGCAGGTGCACCACCACGAGGACGGCGGCCGGGAGGTCCGGGGGGAGCGCCGCGGCCAGGTCCTGCAGCGGGCCCAGGCCACCGGCGGACGCTCCGACCACCACGAGTCGGTCCATCGGTGCCCCCACCTCTCCGGTTCCCCCCGCAGTGACGGGTTTCCCCGGGGGAGCCCGGTCGATGCGTGCTCGGGTCGCGTCGACCACGGGCCCCGTGCCGGCGCTGCTGCGGACGCCGCGGTGTCGGCGACGACAGCCCATGATCACGCGGGACGCGGGCGGGCGGAAGGGTGTCGACCGCTGTCTGCCGACGTCTACACCGGCGGCTAGAGAGCCGTAGAGGAGCCGACACGACCCGGCTCGTGATCATCCACGACTAGCGTGGACGACGTGCTGAGGTTCCTGCTCAAGGTCGTCATCATGGCCGCTGTCTTCTACGGCGTGGCCTATCTCCTCGACGGCATCGAGGTGATCCCCAACCCGAACGGCCCGCTCGGGGAGCCTGGCACCTACCTGTGGATCGCGCTGATCTTCGCGGTTGTCAACGCGTTCGTCGGACCGGTCCTGCGGCTGCTCTCGCTGCCGTTCGTGCTGCTCACCCTCGGCCTGTTCCTGCTGGTGATCAACGCGGCCCTGCTCGGGATCACCGCGGCGATCACCGACCGCCTGCAGGTGGACGGCTTCGGCAGCGCGATCGTCGGCGGCCTGCTGCTCGCCATCGGCGGCTGGCTGGCCGACCAGGTGACCGAGAAGCGCTGACCCGCGTCTCGGCCTCCTGCAGGCTCCCGGCCCGTCCAGGGCACCGCCCTGGGCTTGCGAAGGGTGGGAGGACGGGGCCTTCAACGGTGGGGGGCAGGGGATCCTTCTACTAACGTCGCGGGCATGGCCAGCACGACCGGCACCGCCCCGGCGACCCCGGGAGCGGGCCCCGCGGCCGGCGCGTCACCCGCAGCCGCCGCCACCGAACTGGCCGCCCTGGAGGCGGCCCGGCAGGAGAAGTCCCGGCTCTTGGAGCGCGCCGCGCAGGCCGCGCTCGAGAGCCGGGCGGGGCTGCCGCCCGGGTGCGGGGCGGACGACGTCCCGGCGCTCCTGCAGCGCTACTACTGGAGCGAGCCGGCCGCCGAGGTCCTCGAGCACGACCCGGCCGACCTCGCCGCCCTGGCCCTGGCCCACCTGCGGCTGGCGGGGGTCCGCCCGCAGGGCTCGGCGACCGTCGACGTCCAGCGGCTGCCCGACCGCCCCGGGACCCGCCCCCGCTCGGTGGTCCTCGTCGTCACCGACGACATGCCCTACCTGGTCGACTCGGTCACCGCCGAGGTGGTCCGCCAGGGCTTCCGCCTCGAGCACGTCGTCCACCCGGTCGTCGTGGTGCGCCGCGACCTCGCCGGCCGGATCCGGGCCTTCTGCGACAGCGGCGATCCCGCCGTCTGCGGGTCCGACGCGCTGGCCGAGTCGTGGATGGCCCTCGTCCTCGACGGTCCGCTGGACGAGGAGGCCACCGGTGACCTGGTCGCCGGGCTGCGGACGGTGCTCGCCGACGTCCGCGCCGTCGACGAGGACGCGACCCGCATGCGCGCCCGCGCGCTGGAGCTGGCCGAGCGCCTCGACCGGCTGGCACCGGCGCCGGACGGCGACCCCGCGGCCGACCCGGCCGAGGCGGCGGCGCTGCTGCGCTGGCTGACCGACGGCAACTTCGTCTTCCTCGGCGCCCGCGACGTCGACCGGGCGCGGGGGCAGGGGCGGACGACGGTCCGCGCGGTGCCCGGCAGCGGGCTGGGCGTGCTGCGCAGCGACGTCGAGGCGACCTCCCTCCCCGAGGGGACGCCGGGGCCGGCCCTGCTGACCGTGAGCAAGGCAGATGCCCGGTCGACGGTCCACCGCCGCGCCTGGCTGGACGTGGTCACGGTGACCTTCCCGGCCGAGGACGGCGGGCCCGCGCGGCAGCACCGGCTGGCCGGGCTGTTCCCCACGGCGGCCGCCGCGCACGGCGTCCGCGAGGTGCCCCTGGTGCGCCGCCGGGTGGCCGAGGTGCTGGACCGCTCCGGGGTGCCGGCCGACAGCCACACCGGCAAGCAGCTGCTCGACGTCCTGGAGACCTACCCCCGCGACGAGCTGTTCCAGGTCGGCGCGGACGAGCTGCTGCCGGTGGCGCTGGCCGTGCTGCACCTGCAGGAGCGCCGGCAGACGCGGCTGTTCCTCCGCCGCGACCCGGCGGGCCGGTTCTGGTCGGCGATCGTCTACCTGCCCCGCGACCGGTACACGACCGAGGTGCGGCTGGCCGTCCAGCAGCTGCTGCTGGAGCGGCTGGGCGGCACGAGCATCGAGTACACGGCGTGGGTCACCGAGTCGGTGCTGGCCCGGCTGTACTTCGTCGTCCGCCCCCCGGTGGCCCGCAGCGGCCGGCCGGCGCTGCCCGACGTCGACGTGGGCGCCGTGCAGACGGAGCTGGCCGCCGTCGTGCGCAGCTGGACCGACGACCTGTCCGAGGCGCTGCGCGCCCGGTACGGGGAGGACGCCGAGCGGCGGCTGGCCCGGGTCGCCGACGCCTTCCCGGGCGCCTACCAGGAGGACTTCCCCGCGTCGGTCGCCGTCGAGGACCTCGAGCGGCTGGAGGCGCTGGGCGACGGGGAGATCGGCCTGGTGCTCCGCGGCGGCTCCTCCACCAGCGAGCCGCGGCTGGCGGTCTACCGGGTGGGGCAGCGGCTGCTGCTCTCCGACGTGCTGCCGATGCTGCAGCACATGGGCGTCGACGTGGTCGACGAGCGGCCCTACGAGATCGACCGGATCGGCGCGCCGCTGGCCTGGATCTACGACTTCGGGCTCACCGCTCCCGCCGGCGAGCTGCCGTTCCCCGGCTCGCTCCCGGAGCGGTTCACCGACGCCCTGTCGGCGGTGTGGCGCGGCGAGGCCGAGGACGACGGCCTCGGCGCTCTGGTGCTGCTGGCCGGGCTCAACTGGCGGCAGGTCGCCGTCGTCCGGGCCTACGTGCAGTGGTTGCGGCAGGCCGGGCTGCCGTTCGGCCAGCGCTACGTGGAGACGACGCTGGCCGCGCACCCGGACGTCGTCGCCCGGCTGGTGGCGCTGTTCGAGACGCGGTTCTCCCCGGACCGCGATGCGGGGCGCGAACGCCGCCAGGACCAGCTGGTCGAGTCGCTGGGCGCGGCCATCGGGCAGGTGGAGTCCCTCGACGCCGACCGGGTGCTCACCGCGCTGCTGGCCGCCGTGACCGCGACCGTCCGGACGACGTACTACGCGGGCGGACCGCTGGCGCTCAAGCTGCACCCCGCCGAGGTGCCCGACCTGCCCCAGCCCCGGCCGGACCGCGAGGTGTGGGTCAGCTCGCCGCGGGTGGCCGGCGTGCACCTGCGCTTCGGCGCGGTGGCCCGCGGCGGGCTGCGCTGGTCCGACCGGCACGAGGACCTCCGCACCGAGGTCCTGGGGCTGGTGAAGGCCCAGATGGTCAAGAACACCGTCATCGTGCCCACCGGCGCCAAGGGCGGGTTCGTGGTGCGCAGGCCCCCGCCGGAGAGCGCCGGCCGCGACGCGCACCTCGCCGAGGGGCAGGCCTGCTACCGGCTGTTCATCGGCGCGCTGCTGTCGTTGACCGACAACCTGGTCGAGGGCCGCGTCGTCCCGCCCGAGCGCGTGGTGCGCCACGACGGCGACGACCCCTACCTGGTGGTCGCCGCCGACAAGGGCACGGCGACCTTCTCTGACCTGGCCAACGCCGTGGCGCTCGAGCGCGGCTTCTGGCTGGGCGACGCCTTCGCCTCCGGCGGCTCGGTCGGCTACGACCACAAGGCCATGGGCATCACGGCCCGCGGCGCGTGGGAGTCGGTCACCCGCCACTTCCGCGAGCTCGACCTCGACGTGCAGCGCCAGGACTTCACCGTCGTGGGCATCGGCGACATGTCCGGCGACGTGTTCGGCAACGGGATGCTCCTCTCGGAGCACATCCGGCTGGTCGCCGCCTTCGACCACCGGCACGTCTTCGTCGACCCCACACCGGACGCCGTGTCCTCCTACGCCGAGCGCCGCCGGCTGTTCGACCTCCCGCGCTCGTCGTGGACCGACTACGACCCGGCGCTGATCAGCCCCGGCGGCGGGGTGTGGCCGCGGACGGCGAAGGCGATCCCGGTCAGCGAGCCGATGCGGACCGCGCTGGGCCTGCCCGCCGGCGTCGAGGTGCTCAGCCGGGTCGAGCTGGTGCGGGCCGTCCTGACCGCCCCCGTCGACCTGCTGTTCAACGGCGGCATCGGCACCTACGTCAAGGCCGCCACGGAGAGCTCCCTGGACGTGGGGGACAAGGCCAACGACGCCGTCCGGGTCGACGGCCGCGACCTGCGGGTGCGGGTGGTGGGGGAGGGCGGCAACCTCGGCCTCACCCAGCGCGGGCGAGTCGAGTACGCGCTCGCCGGCGGCAAGGTCAACACCGACGCGATCGACAACTCCGCCGGCGTGGACACCTCCGACCACGAGGTCAACATCAAGATCGCGCTGGACCGGGTGGTCGAGGCCGGGGAGCTGGACGCCGAGGGGCGGGCCGCGCTGCTCGGCGACATGGCCGACGAGGTCGCCGCCGACGTCCTCACCGACAACCACGCGCAGAACGCGACCCTGGCCGTCGAGGTGACCTCGGCGCGCAGCCTGCTCGACGCCCACCAGCGCTACCTGCGCGCGCTGGAGCGCTCCGGACGCCTGGTGCGCAGCGTCGAGGCGCTGCCCGACGACCGCGCCCTGACCGAGCGACGGCGGGACGGCCACGCGCTGACCGGCCCGGAGCTGTCGGTGTTGCTCGCCTACGCCAAGCTGCAGACCGGGGACGCCGTCCTGGACTCGGACCTGCCCGACGACCCGGCCCTGCAGGACCTGCTGGTCGGGTACTTCCCGGCCGAGCTGCGCCGCCGCTACCCGGAGGCGGTCAGCGGCCACCCGCTGCGCCGGGAGATCGTCGCCACGGCGCTGACCAACCGGGCGGTGAACGTCGCCGGCGTGACCGGGCTGTACCGCCTGGTCGAGGAGACCGGCGTGTCCCTGGCCGGCGTGGTGCGCGCGCACGCGGTGGCCCGCGCGGTGTTCGACGTCGACCGGCTCTGGGACGCCGTCCGGCCGCTGGACAACCGGGTCCCGGCGGCCACGCAGGTGGAGCTGCGCACGGAGGCGACCCGGCTGGCCGAACGGGCGACCCGGTGGCTGCTGGCCCTCCCGCCGTTCGCCGCCGAGGAGGCTCCCCCGATCGGGGAGGTGACGGAACGGTTCGTCGCTCCTGTCGCCGCGGTGCGTGCCGGGCTGCCGTCGTGGCTGCTCGGGTCGGAGGCCGCCGCCTACGCCGAGCGGGCGACGCGGCTGGAGCGGGTCGGCGTGCCCGGGGAGCTCGCCGCCGACGTGGCCGCCGCCCCCTTGCTGCCCGCCGCGCTCGACCTCGCGGTGGTCGTCGAGCGCACCCGCGCGCCGATCGACCTCGCCGGCCGGGTGCAGCAGTGCCTCGCCGAGCGGCTGAGCCTCGTGCCGCTGCGCGAGCGGGTCATCGCCCTGCCCCGCGACCGCCGCTGGCCGTCGATGGCACGGGCGGCCCTGCGCGACGACCTGGCCACCGAGCAGGCCGCGTTGGTCGCCGAGGTGCTCGGCGGGCGGCGGGCCGACACCGAGCCCGCCGACGAGCTGGTGGCCCGCTGGGCGGGGGGCTGGGACGGCACCCAGCAGCGGGCGGCTGCACACCTGGTCGACATCGCCGCTGGCGACCGCCACGAGCTGGCCGAGCTGCTGGTCGCCGTCCGGACGCTGCGCGGTCTCCGGCGCCGCACCTGAGGGAGGGAGCCGGCGCGTAGCCGCGTCTGCGGCTCTCTAGCGCTGGAACCAGAGAGCCCTATTCGGCTTCAGAGGACGGCGTCGGTTCCCGGTCGCCGCGCAGCGAGAGCACCAGCGCCAGCAGCACGCCGCAGAACAGCGCGATGTCGGCGACGTTGCCGACGAACCAGTCGGCGTAGTCGATGAAGTCGACGACGTGCCCGCGGCCGAAGCCCGGCGCGCGCAGCAACCGGTCGCCGAAGTGCGTCACCCCACCGCCGAGCAGCAGGCCCAGGGCGATGGCCCACGCCGTCGAGGTGACCCGCCGCGAGTACCAGGCCAGCGCGACCACCGCCACGCCCGACACGATGGTGAACAGCCAGGTGGCGCCGCTGCCGATCGAGAAGGCGGCCCCCGGGTTGTAGAGCAGCCGCAGGCCCAGCAGGTCCCCGGCCAGGTCGATCCGCCGGCCGTCCGCCAGCACCGACTCGGCCCACACCTTGGTGGCCTGGTCCGCGACCAGGACGGCGGCGGCGACGCCCAGCACCCACCCGTGGCGACGGTGCGGCTGCCCGGTCACAGGGGCGGACGGCGGTCGCCGAACCGGGTGGCCTGCTCGAAGGCGTGGCCCACCTCGAGCACCCGGCGGTCGGCCCGCGGCGCGGCGACCACCTGCAGCCCGACGGGCAGGCCGTCGTCGGTGAACCCGCCCGGCACGGACAGCGCCGGGCAGCCGGTCGGTGTGATGAGCGTGCAGGCCCGCATCCACTCCAGGTAGTTCTCCAGCGGCTGGCCGCCGATCTCGGTCGGGTACTCCTGCTCGACCGGGAAGGGGAGCACCTGCGCCGTCGGTGCCAGCAGCACGTCGTAGCGGTCGAAGAACCCCACCACCCGCTCGTAGAGGGCCGTGTGCGCGGTCTCCGCCCGGGCGATGTCGGAGCCGGAGAGCTTGGCGCCCATCTCGGCGTTCCAGCGGATCGACTCCTTCACCTGGTCCGGGTGCTGCCGGATGAGGTCGGTGTAGGCGGCGTCGAACAGCCAGGCGCGCAGCGTGCCGAAGACGTCGTCGGCACCGGAGAGGTCGGGACAGTCGGCCTCGACGGTCGCGCCGAGGTCCTCGAAGACCCGCACCGCCCCCTCCAGCACCGCGGTGACCGCCGAGTCGACCCGCACCCGCCCGCCGAGGTCGGGCGCCCAGGCCACCCGCAGCCCGTCGAGGCGCTCGGGCAGCGGCGCGGCGAACGGCGCGCCGGGGTCGTCCAGGACGATCGGCACCCGGCGGTCGGGGCCGGCGATCGCGGACAGCACCAGCGCGACGTCGGCGACGGTGCGGCCCATCGGGCCCTGCACCGACAGCTGCGACCAGCCGATCGAGGTCGGCCAGATCGGCACCCGGCCCGGGGTCGGCCGCAGCCCGACGACGTTGCAGAACGCCGCCGGGTTGCGCAGCGAGCCGCCCATGTCGCTGCCCTCGGCCACCGGCACGAACCCGGCGGCCAGCGCCGCGGCTGCCCCGCCGCTGGAGCCGCCCGCGGACAACCCGTGCCGGTACGGGTTGTGCGTCACGCCGAAGAGGGTGTTGAAGGTGTGCGACCCGGCCGCGAACTCGGGGGTGTTGGTCTTGCCCACCCGCACCGTCCCGGCCGCCCGCAGCCGGGCGACGACCAGCTCGTCCTCCGCGGGGACCGTGTCGCGGTGCAGCGGCGATCCCCAGGTGGTGCGCATGCCGCCGGTGGCGTGCGTGTCCTTGTGCGCGACCGGCAGGCCGTGCAGCGGGCCGACCTCCTCCCCGGCGGCCAGGGCGGCGTCCGCGGCGTCGGCGGCCGCCCGCGCGCCCTCGGGGTCCCGGGTGACGACGGCGTTGACCTGAGGGTCGAGCCGCTCGATCCGGTCCAGGCAGGCGTCAGTGAGCTCGCGGGCCGACAGCTGCCGGGAACGGATCAGCGCGGCCAGCTCCGTCGCGGGGCGCAGGCACAGCTCGTCAGTGGAGGTCGTCACGGTCACATCGTCGTCCTACCGGACGACACCGCGACCAGGGGGCGTCCCGGTCCGCGCCGAGCCCGACCGTCGCACCCGCGGGGACCCTCCGGGCCCGCCGCCGGGCACGGCACCGCGACCAGGGGGCGTCCCGGTCCGCGCCGAGCCCGACCGTCGCACCCGCCGGGGACCCTCCGGGCCCGCCGCCGGGCACGGCACCGCGACCAGGGGGCGTCCCGGTCCGCGCCGAGCCCGACAGGGCAGTGCGTCAGGCGGGGTCCTCCGGGACGACGTCCGGCACCACGTTGGGACCGGCCTCGGGTGGCCGCGGCCGGTCCTGCGGGTGCAGCCGGACGGCGACCAGCGCGACGTCGTCCTCGGGCCGGCCGTCGACCAGCCGCTTGATCACGTGGTCGAGCAGGTCCTCGAGCGGCTGGCCGGCCAGGTCGGTCAGGGCCTCCCGCAGCCGCACCATGCCGGCGTCGAGGTCGGCGTCGCGCCGCTCCACGAGGCCGTCGGTGAACAGCAGCACCGTCGAACCCCGGTCGAGGGTCACCACCGACTCCTGCCGACGCGCCTCGTGGTCCACGCCGAGGAGGAGGTCACCCTTCCAGGAGGCCAGCTCGGCCACGGTGCCGTCGGGGTTGATGACCAGCGGCGGCAGGTGCCCGGCGTTCGCCCAGCGCATGCGGGTGATGCCGCGGGCGCGCTCGTCGTCGGTCTGCTCGAAGCGGGCGACGGCCGCCGTGGCCAGCACCCGTGTCTGCAGCACCGCCATGGAGGCGTCCAGCCCGCGCAGCACCTCCGCCGGCGGGGCGTCGCTGTAGGTCGCGATGCCGCGCAGCAGCCCGCGGAGCTGGCCCATCGCCGCGGCCGCCTCGGTGTCGTGCCCGACGACGTCGCCGATGACCAGCATCGTGGCCCCGCCCGGCTGGAGGAACGCGTCGTACCAGTCGCCGCCGACCCGGGCGGCCTCGACGGCGGGCAGGTACCGGACGGCGATCTGCGCGTGGTCGGGCTCGGGCGGGTCGGTGAGCAGGCTGCGCTGCAGGCCCTCCGCGAGCTGCTGCTGCTGGCCGTAGAGGCGCGCGTTGTCCAGGGCGAGCCCGGCCCGGTCGGCGACGTCCTGTGCGACGGCGACGTCCTCCGGGGTCGGCGCGTGCCCGCCGGCGTAGAAGAGGGTGAGCAGCCCGACGGTCCGGCCGCGGGCGCGCAGGGGCAGGGCGACCTCGGTGGCCGGCGACAGGACGGCGAGCAGGTCCTTGGCCCGGCCCGGCGGCAGCACGTCCAGGACGTCGTCCCCGGCGAAGGTGACCGCCTCGCCGGTGTGCAGCGCGCGGGCGACCGGCGCGGTGACCGGCATGACCTCCATCCGCACCTCGGCGTACCGCTCGAGAATCGAGCGGTACGCCGGGTCGACGTGCCAGCTGCCGACGTCGCGGGGGCGGCCGTCGGGGTCGATGACCGTGAGGACGCAGAAGTCGCTCAGCGCCGGGACGACGAGCCGCGACAGGCGGGCGGTCGCCGCCTCGGTGTCCAGCGTGCCGGCGAGCTCGGCGCTGACCTGGGCGAGGAGGGCCAGTTGCTGGGCGGACCGCTCGGCGCGCTCGCGGACACGGCGCCGCTCGGTGACCTCGGTGAAGTACACCGACAGGCCCTCGGGGGTCGGCCAGGCGCGCAGCTCGTACCAGCCGTCCAGCGGCGCGGGGTAGTGGGCGTCGAAGTTGACCGGCTGCCCCGTGCGGACGGCGTCGCGGTAGCTCTCCTCGAAGATGCTGCTCGTCGCGGCGGGGAAGGCCTCCCACAGCACCTGCCCGAGCAGCTCCTCGCGGGAACGGCCCAGCAGCCGCTCGGCCTCGGCGTTCACGTGGGTGAACCGCCAACGGTGGTCCAGCGAATAGAAGCCGGCCGGCATCGCCTCGAGGACCCGGGTCACGCGGGCCTGCGCGCCGCGGTCCTCCGTGGTGTCGGAGGCGGCGCCCAGCAGGCGGACGGCCATCCCGTCCGGACCGGCCAGGGCGCGGCCCCGTGCCTGCACCCAGCGGGTGTCGCCGTCCGGGCGCACCACCCGGTACTCGGCCGCGAAGTCGCCCACGGTCTCGATCGACGTCCGCAGCGCCTCGCTGACCCGCGGCAGGTCATCGGGGTGCAGGCGCCGGTTGAACGCGTCGATGGTCCCGTCGAACTCCTCGGCGGTGTAGCCGAACACCGCCATCAGCGGCTCGTCCCAGACCAGCTCGCCGGTGCGCAGGTCCCAGTCGAAGGTGGCCACCCGGCCGGCGTCCATCGCCAGGACCCACCGCACCCGCTGGCGCTCGTGCTCCCCGGCGAGCGCCGCGTACTCCAGCTCGGTCACCACCGCGGCGGCGAGCTGGGCCAGGGTGGCCGCGTCGCTGTCGGACCACGCCCGCGGGGCGGCGGCGAACACGCACAGGGTGCCGACAGCCAGCCCCGACTCGTCGATGAGCGGCACGCCGAGATAGGAGCCCACGATCCCCGAGCTGACCGGGCCGAGGTCGCGGACCCGCACGTCGGCGCGGGCGTCGGGGATCGCCAGTGGGGCGCGCAGCGCGGCGGCGAGAGCGCAGGGCGACTGGTCCAGCGGGGACTCCTGGCCGCGACCGCCCGGCGGGATCCCGGCGATGCCGGCGACCGTGTGCACGTCGTCCAGGATGGAGATCTGCGCCGAAGGGGCACCCAGCAGCCGCGAGGCCAGCTCCACGAGCCGGTCGAGGGCGGCGAACCCGATGCCGGAGACGCGCAACCGCCGCGCCGCGCGGACGCGGGCGGGATCGCTGCGCAGGAGGATCGCCGCCCGGGCAGCGTCCAGCCTGCTCACGGCGTCGTCCCGCCGTGGGGATGTCTCCACCACAACCCTTCCGCCCGGCCGCGGCCAGGGTGCTGCCCGCGCGCCGACCCGCCTTCTTCGAGCCCCGCGCGTCTCAGACGGTTATGCCACGGCGGGTCGGGCACGGGCAACAATCCTGACGCAGATCACCGTACTGAACACGGACGGTGATTGCTCACCGCGTCACGTGCTCCGCCGGGACGACGAGGGTCAGGGCCGTCCCGCCGTCGTGTTCCACGTGCAACCCCGCCCGCCGCAGCAGCGCCCGCAGCCGGACGACGTCCGCCGGCTCGGCCGTGGTGGTGGCCAGCAGGCGGGCGACCCGCCCCTTGTGCGCCTTGTTGAAGTGGCTGACGACCGCGCGGGTGCCGTCGGGCCGCTCGCTGAGTACGTCCACCGTGACCGCACCCGGGACTGGCGCGAGGGCTGCGTAGGACCCGCTGCGCAGGTCGACGACGAGCCCGTCGGCGGCGGCCAGGACCGGGCCCAGCGCGGGTCGCCACAGCGCCCGCAGGGTGGGCAGCCCGGGCAGCGACGAGCCGGTCGACAGGCGGTAGGCCGGGATAGCGTCGGTCCCCCGGACCAGCCCGAACAGCGCCGAGCCCACCGCCAGCCGGCGGTCGGCGCGCGAGCGCTGGGCCCGGGTCAGCGACCGGACGTCGAGGGCGTCGTAGAGCACCCCGGTGTAGCGCTCCAGCGCCGGCATGGTCGGGCTGGTGAACAGGGCGGCGTTGCGGGCGATCTCGTCGTCCTGCGTGACGGACAGCCCGAGCACGGCGCGCGACGCCGGGACGTCGTCGGCCAGCTTGACCAGCGCCTCGGCCAGCTCGGTGCGCACCGAGGTGAGCTCGGGGGAGGACAGGCCGGCGAGGTCGAGCGGGGCGCCGTCGCCGCCGGGCGCCTTGGTCTCCGACGGGGGCAGCAGGACGAGCACGACCGGCCACGGTACGTGGCGGGCAGGCCGAGGTGGTCGACCGGCGCCGACCGCGGCGGTCCCCCGTGGGGCTCGGGTCGACGGCGGTCGACCTCGACTCCTCCCAGCCCGCGGAGCGCCTGCCTCAGTCGGCCAGCTCGACGACGACCGGTGCGTGGTCGCTGGCGCCCTTGCCCTTGCGCTCCTCACGGTCGATGCGCGCGCCGGTGGTGCGCGCTCCGAGGGCGGGGGAGCCGAGGACGAAGTCGATCCGCATGCCCTCGCGGCGGGGGAAGCGCAGCTGGGTGTAGTCCCAGTACGTGTAGACGCCGGGGCCCGGGGCGTGCGGCCGGACGACATCGGCGAACCCGGCGTCGACGATCGCCCGGAACGCGGCCCGCTCGGGCTTGGAGACGTGCGTGGAGTGGGCGAAGACGCGCACGTCCCACACGTCGTCGTCCTGCGGCGCGATGTTCCAGTCGCCGACGAGGGCGACCTGTGCGGCGGGGTCTGCGGCGAGCCAGCCGGACGCGGTCGCCCGGAGCGCCTCCAGCCAGCGCAGCTTGTACTCGTAGTGCGGGTCGGTGAGCGTGCGGCCGTTGGGGACGTAGAGGCTCCACACCCGCACCCCGCCGCAGGTGGCGCCGAGGGCTCGGGCCTCGGCCCTGTCATCCCCACCCGACCCGTCGCCCCAGCACGGCTGGCCCGGGAAGCCGATCTCGACGTCGTCCAGGCCGACCCGCGACAGGATCGCGACGCCGTTCCACTGCGAGTAGCCGACGTGGGCGACCTGGTAGCCGAGGTCGGTGAAGCGCGACTCGGGGAACTGGTCGTCGCGGCACTTGGTCTCCTGCACCGCGAGGACGTCGACGTCCGAGCGCTGCAGCCAGGCGACCACCCGGTCGGCTCGACTGCGGATGGAGTTCACGTTCCAGGTCGCCAGGCGCACTGAGTCATTGTCGGACTGCCGTCCGACACCGCGGCCAGGTGCCCCTCCGCCTGCGCCGAGCCGCGGCGGACCTGCGCTCCTCGGGGACCCTCCGGGCCCCGCTCGTCGCTCGCGCGACACCGCGGCCAGGTGCCCCTCCGCCTGCGCCGAGCCGCGGCGGACCTTCGGGCGACTCCGCGCCCGGGTACTCCGCTGAGCGCGCGACCGAGCCCTCGATCGGGTGCACTGCAGGTGGGAGGTGGATGACGGAGGGTACGGGCGGGTTCTGAGTGGGATCATGGCCGAATGACCCGGATCCGTCCTGCGCAGGCGTGCCCGTGAGCGAGCACGAGGACGCGACCCGACCCATCGGTCCCTCCCGGTCCCTCCCGCCGCCGCACGGACCGGTCTACCGCCGCGCGGAGCCCGAGCGCTCCTTCGGGTCGACGCTGGCCCTGACCGTCGTCGGCGCGGTCCTCCCGGGGACGGCGTTCCTCGCGGCCGGACGCCGCAAGCTCGGTGCCCTCACGCTGCTGTTCTTCGCCCTCCTCGTCGGCGGCGCGGTGTGGCTGGCCACCGCCGGACGGCGCACCGCGGTGCAGATCGCCCTGGACTCCGCGTTCCTGACGTGGGTGCTGGCCGGCGTCGTCGCCGTGGCGGTGCTGTGGATGCTCGTCGTCGTCGCCGGCTACCGGGCGCTGCTGCCCGAGCGCACGTCCGGCGGCCGGAAGGCGCTCGGGGCGGTGGTCGTCCTGGCGCTGCTGGCCGGGATCGGGTACCCGTCCTTCAAAGCCGCCGAGGTGGCGTTCGCCCAGCGCGGCCTGCTCGAGGACCTGTTCGCCGACGACCGGCTGTCGGCGACGGTCGATGACACCTCCGACCCGTTCGGCGACCAGGAGCGGGTCAACGTGCTGCTGCTCGGCGGGGACGGCGGCGAAGGCCGCGAGGGCGTGCGCACCGACACCGTCATCGTGGCCAGCA
The DNA here is from genome assembly GCF_054050155.1 of Geodermatophilus sp. SYSU D00703. Taxonomy (NCBI): domain Bacteria; kingdom Bacillati; phylum Actinomycetota; class Actinomycetes; order Geodermatophilales; family Geodermatophilaceae; genus Geodermatophilus; species Geodermatophilus sp. SYSU D00703. The sequence continues at coordinate 305,373 of NZ_JBJGYU010000002.1, forward strand.
TCGACACCGGCACCGGGGACACGACGCTGTTCAGCCTCCCGCGCAACCTCGAGGACCTGCCCTTCCCCGCGGACAGCCCGCTGGCCGAGGTCTACCCGGACGGCTTCGACGGCGGCAGCGAGAGCGAGAGCCTGCTCAACGCCGTCTACCGGAACGGCCCGGCCCAGTACCCCGACATCCTGGGCCCGACCGACGACCCGGGGGCGGACTTCCTCAAGCTAGGCGTCGGCGAGGCGCTCGGCCTGGACATCGACTACTTCGTGCTGGTCAACCTCGACGGGTTCAGCCGGCTGGTCGACGCGCTCGGCGGGATCACCGTCGACGTCAACTACTACGTGCCGATCGGCGGTGACCCGGGCACCGGCGCCCTGCCCGACGACTACATCGAACCGGGGCCCGATCAGCACATGGACGGGTTCACGGCTCTGCAGTTCGCCCGTGGCCGGTTCGGCCTCACCGACTACGACCGGATGGCCCGTCAGCGCTGCACCATCGACGCGATCATCGACGCCGCCGACCCGGTCACCCTGCTGGAGCGCTACCAGGAGCTGGCGGCGACCACCCAGGACATCGTGAGCACCGACATCCCGCGGTCGGCCCTGGACGACTTCGTCGACCTGGGCTTCCTGGTCAAGGACGCCGAGGTGCGCAGCGTCGTCTTCGACAACAGCGTGATCGACCCGGCCTACCCCGACTACGACACCATCCGGCAGATCGTCGAGGACGCCCTCTCGCCGGCCTCGGCCCCGGCCCCGGCCCCGGCCCCGGACGACGCCGCGGACGGCACCGCCACACCCACCCCGGCCGAGCAGACGCCGCCGCCGGCGGGGACCTCCGACGGCGACGCCCAGACCGTGACCGACGTGGGGGACGCCTGCGCCTACGACCCCGCGCAGGCGCAGGCCGCCCGGGACGCGGGGGAGCCGCCGAACAAGGCCGACTGACGGAGGACGCCGACGCCGGGGGAGCGGCTCACGTGCTGGCGATCTGGATGAGGTTGCCGCAGGTGTCGTCCAGGACGGCCGTGGTCACCGGCCCCATCGCCGTCGGTTCCTGGGTGAAGGTGACCCCGAGGCCCGTCAGGCGCTCGTACTCCTTCGACACGTCGTCGACGGTGAACGAGGTGAACGGGATGCCGTCGGCCACCAGGGCGGCCTTGAACGGCTTCGCGGCGGGGTGCTCGTCGGGCTCGAGCACCAGTTCCACGCCGTCCGGGTCCTCCGGTGAGACCACGGTGAGCCAGCGGTGCTCGCCCACCGGGATGTCGGTCTTCTTCACGAAGCCCAACACCTCCGTGTAGAAGCGCAGGGCGTTCTCCTGGTCGTCGACGAGCACGCTGGTCAGGTTGATGCGCACGAGCCCTCCTCAGGGGTCGATCCGCCACCGTTCGGTGATGGTCCGGAGGGGCGCGGTGTCCAGGGAGTGGAACTTGTAGCGACCCTCGCGGCGGGTCCGCACCAGGCCGGCGTCCTCGAGGACGTCCAGGTGCTGGGAGACGGCCTGGCGGGACGAGGTGAGCCCGTGTCTGGTGATCAGCCGGGCGCACAGCTCGAACAGCGTCTGACCGTCCCGCTCCTGGAGCTCGTCGAGGATCGCGCGCCGGGTCGGGTCCGCGAGGGCCTTGAACACGTCGCCCACGGTCGGACGATACGCAAGTGCTTGCTTGCATGACAAGACCTTAGGGTCGGGTCCATGAGCTCTCCCGGACCGGCGGCACGCCGCGAGCGACAGGTGGCCCTGCTGGTGGCGGGCGTGGCCGTCGTCCTGCTGGTGTCGTCGCCGACGTGGTTCGCCAGCGACCAGGCGGGCGTCGGGGTGGCGCAGCTCTTCCTCGCCGTCGTCCTCGCGGGCGTGGCGGCGTTCCTCTACCGCCGCGCGCAGCGTCGCTGACGCGTTGCAGGCCGGCGGGCCGCGCATCACGCTGGACCGGAGTTGTCGGCGACCGAGCGGAGGTCAGGCGTGAAGCTGGACAAGCAGGAGCTGTTGCGGGTGCTGCGCACCGAGGGCGACAACGAGACGGCCGACAAGGTGCAGGCGCAGCTGCCCGACGAGATCGACACCGACCGGGACGGCGAGGCGCTCGACGCCGTGGGGCTGGACCGCACCCAGCTCATGGCGAAGCTGGCCGGAGGCGGGTTCGGCTCGACACTGTCCCCCTGAGGCAGCGCAGGCCGCACACGGCGGCCCGCATGAGCCGCGCCAGCACCGGCCGCGGTCGCCGCCCGCGCGGAGGCTGCGAAGGACGTGGGCGGTCGACCGGCACGCCGTCGGGTGGTCCCGGTGCCGCGAGGACGAGGACGGGCCCGGTCACCGGACCTGCTCCCCAGCGCCCAGCTCGACGGCGAGGTCGAGGAACGTGGTCACGACGTCGACGTCGACGTCCGCCGGGTCGGCGAAGTCGAGCGTGCGCACCTGCCGGCCCGTGCCGCCCAGCCGGCGCTCCGGGTCGGGGAGGCGGACCCCGTGCTCGAAGACCAGCTGCACCCGGTCGGCCGTCGGGAACAGCGCGCAGACGAAGCCGGCCACGGGATCGCGGTAGTTGAGCGAGTGCCAGCCGCGCCGCACCCGCTCGTCGAGCTGCGGGTGGGCGTCGAGGAGCACCGCGCGCAGCCGCTGGGCGGTCGCGGCCACGGCGTCGGTGTGCTCGATCAGGAGGTCGTCGGCGTCCGGGTCCCTGGGCACGTGGGCACCGTGTCACGGGACACCGACGACTCGGGTCACCCCGGGTGCGGGCGGTCGCGGCCCAGTTCCTCGCGGGCGACCGAGCGCAGGTGGACGGCGTCCGGGCCGTCGGCGATGCGGAGCGTGCGGGCCGCGGCGTAGAAGCGGGCGAGGACCGTGTCGTCGCTGACCCCGGCGCCGCCGTGCACCTGGATGGCCCGGTCGACGACCTCGCAGGCCACGCGCGGCGCGACCACCTTGATGCCGGCGATCTCGGTGCGGGCGCCGCGCGCCCCGTACCGGTCGATCAGGTCGGCGGTCTTGAGCACCAGCAGCCGGGCCTGGTCGATCTCCAGCCGGGACAGCGCGATGAGCTCGCGCACGGTGCCCTGCTCGGCGAGCGGGCGCCCGAAGGCCACCCGCTCCTGCGCCCGGCCGACCATCAGCGCCAGGGCCCGCTCGGCCATGCCGAGGGCCCGCATGCAGTGGTGGATGCGCCCGGGGCCGAGCCGGGCCTGGGCGATCATGAATCCGTCGCCCTCGCCGGCCAGGAGGTTGCCCACCGGGACGCGGACGTCGGTGAAGACCAGCTCCGAGTGGCCGTGCTGGTCCTGGTACCCGAAGACCGGCAGGTGCCGGACGATCTCCAGCCCGGGGGCGTCCCGCGGGACCAGGAGCATCGACTGCTGCCGGTGCGGAGCGCCCTCGGGGTCGGTCTTCCCCATCACGATGAAGACCTGGCAGCGCTCGTCGGCGGCGCCGGTGGTCCACCACTTCCGGCCGTTGACGACGTACTCGTCGCCGTCCCGGACGATCGAGGTCTGGATGTTGCGGGCGTCGGACGACGCGACGTCGGGCTCGGTCATCGCGAAGCCGGAGCGGATCTCGCCCTCGAGCAGGGGCTGCAGCCAGCGCTCCTTCTGCTCGGGCGTGCCGAACAGCATGAGCGTCTCCATGTTGCCGGTGTCCGGCGCTCCGCAGTTGGTGACCTCGGGCGCGATCGTCGGACTCCAGCCGGTGATCTCGGCGACGGAGGCGTACTCCAGGTTGGTCAGCCCACCGAGCTCGGGGGAGAAGAGGTTCCACAGGCCGCGCTTGCGGGCCTCGACCTTCAGTTCCTCCAGCACGGGTGGGTGCGCGTGGTCGTCGTGGCCGCGGGCGGCGCGCCACCGGGCGTAGACCGACTCGGCGGGGAAGACCTGCTCGCGCATGAAGTCCCACATCCGGCCGCAGACGTCCTCGGCTCGGGCGGAGAGGGAGAAGTCCATGCCCGCAACGTAGATGTCCCCGGCGGTCACGGGGGCGGCTCGTCGTCCTCCGGTGCCGGTGGCAGCACCCAGTGGCAGACCAGCAGCGGGCAGGCCAGCACCGCCAGGCCCATCAGGCCGAACGCCACCGGCCCCAGCAGCAGTGGCGAGATCGCGACGGTCAGGACGGCGGTGAGCACCAGCCAGATCAGCACCCGCCGGCCGTGGCGCCGGGGAGCGGGCGGCAGGGGACCGGCGGCGAGCAGGGCGGCCAGGTCGGGGTCCTCGCGGGCGAGGTCCTCACCCAGGGCCCGCAGCACGGGGTCGTCGTCCACGGCGGGTGTCCTCCGGGAGCCGGAGCCTGCGGCGGTGCGCCAGCCAGTAGGCGACCGCGTGCCCGCGCTGTCGAGTGCCCGTGGTCACCGTGCCCGCAGGGACCTTGGGTGGTGCGCCCGGACCGGCCGGAGGCCGGGCCCCGGTCGCGGGACACGGCCTCCGGGTGGTGTGGCGGGTCGGGTCAGACGCGGGTGGAGCGGCCGCCCACGGCGGTGCGGACCGGGCCCAGCGCCATGCCCAGACCGACGAGCGCGGTGACCAGGTGCAGCCAGTTGTCCGCCCAGTTGAGGTTGAGGAAGTCCCACTCCGCGCCGACGGCGAACAGGCCGTACACGAAGGCGGCGCCGTAGCCGACGGCCAGCAGCCAGCCGTACGTCCGTGCTCCTCGCAGCGTGCGGGACAGGATCAGCCCGACCACGCCGATGAGGACGTGCACGACGTTGTGCATCGGGTTGATCATGAAGCCGAGCAGGTTCGCGTCGACGTGGTGCGGGGTGCCGGCCTCGTTGCCCACGAAGTTCTCGAAGCCGGTGATGAAGAAGCCGATGATGCCGATGATCAGGTAGATCGCCCCGAGGGCCAGCGCCAGTACCTGGGGCCAGGTCATGGCCCCACGGTTGGTGCCGGCGTCGCCGGTTGCGGACATGGTGGTCCTCCCAGGTGCACGGTGACCCGCCCTGTCTTGGACGGTTCCGTTCCGGGATACCCCTGTCGATCGACGCTGACCAGAGGTCCCCCGATGCAGGGACCGATGTCGCCGAATCGTCACCTCCCGGGGCCGGCACCTGGTGGTCGCTCGCCGGCCCCGGCGGCTCAGCGCGGGGTCGGCCTCGGACGCCGGACGACGAACGGGCCGATCGCGAGCAGGTCGACCGGGGCGGAGCCGAAGCACTCCAGGGCGTCGCGCGGGTCGTCGACCATGGGCCGGCCGGCGGTGTTCAGGCTGGTGTTGACGACGACCGGCAGCCCGGTGCGCCGCTCGAAGCACTCCAGCATGCGGGCCACCAGTGGCTCCTCGGCCCGGTCGACGGTCTGGATCCGCGCCGTCCCGTCGACGTGGGTGACCGTCGGGATCCGCTCGCGCCAGTCGGGGTGCACGTCGTGGACGAAGAGCATGTAGCGCGACGGGATCGGCCCGCGGCTGAAGATGTCCGCGGCCCGCTCCGCCAGCACCATGGGCGCGACCGGGCGGAACTGCTCGCGGCCCTTCACGTTGTTCATCCGCTCGAGGTTGGCCTCGTACCCGGGGTGGGCCAGCAGCGACCGGTGGCCCAGCGCCCGCGGCCCGTACTCGCTGCGACCCTGGAACCAGGCGACGATCCCGTTGTCCGCGAGCACCGCAGCCACGGCGTCGGCGACGTCCCGCGGGCGCTCGTAGTCGATCGCTGCGGTCCGCAGCCACTGCTCGATCTCGTCGTCGGACCAGCCGCGGCCGAGGTCGGCGCCGGGCATCGGCTCGGTCTGCTCACCCAGCGCCCGGGCCACGTGCAGGGCGCTGCCCAGCGCGGTGCCGGCGTCACCGGCGGCCGGCTGCACCCACACGTCCTCGAACGGGGTCTCCGCGTGGATGCGGGTGTTGGCGACGCAGTTCAGCGCCGTGCCGCCCGCGAGGGTGAGCGTGCGCTCGCCGGTCTGCTCGTACAGCCAGCGGGCGAGGTCGAGCATGACCTCCTCCAGCCGCTGCTGGACCGAGGCGGCGAGGTCGGCGTGGTCCTGGGTCCAGTCGTCACCCTTGCCCAGGCGGGGCGCGAACTCGGAGTAGTCGATCTTCTCGGTGCGGAACCCGCCGTCGTCGGTGGCCCGGATCAGCTCGGTGAGGTCGCCGAGGAAGCGCGGCTTGCCGTAGGAGGCCATCGCCATGACCTTGAACTCGTCGCTGCTGCGCAGGAAGCCGAGGTGGTCGGTGACCTCCTCGTACATCAGACCGAGGGAGTGCGGCAGCGCCTGGCCGGCCAGGACCTCCAGCCGGCCGTCGACGTAGCGCCCGGCCAGGTGGCTGTGCGCCTCGCCGCGGCCGTCGAGGACGAGCACCGCGTTGGTCGGCGTGGGCGCGGCCAGCCCCGCGGAGGCCGCGTGCGCCACGTGGTGCTTGACGAAGCGGACCTTGGCCGGGTCGAGACCGGGCAGGGCGTGGGCGAGGAACTCGGGTGCCTTCTCCGCGTACGTCTTGCGCATGACGTCGCCCGGGTCGTTCAGCCCGGACTCCTCCGGCGTCCCCATGAGGGCGGGGTCGAACGAGTAGGCGACGGCGTCGAGCTCCTCAGGGTGGATGCCGGCCTCGGCGAGGCACCACGTCGCCGACAGCTCGGGCAGCTCCCAGGCGCTCCACGGGAGGGGGCGCTTGCCGTGCTTGCGCCGGCTGAAGCGCTCCTCCTCCGCGGCGGCCACGATGCGGCCGTCGACGACGAGCGCCGCTGCGGGGTCGTGGTATATCGCGTTGATGCCGAGGACCTTCACCCGTGTGCTCCTCCCGCCGGGCAGAACCGCCCGGTCCGTCGTTGCGTTGATCATCGAGCCGATGACCTTGGTCCGCATGGCGAACGGCGCAGGTCACCCGACCGTGGCCCCCGCGAGGCCTGGCATCGGCCCTGCTGCGAGGACCCGCGCCGAGCTCGCGAGGCGTGGGGCAGCAGCGTCCTTCTTCAGTCGCGGCGGCGCAGCAGGTCGTGTTCGGTGACGGCGGCCAGCGCGAGGGTCTTGTAGCCGACCTCCTCGAACAGGACGACGACCCGGTCGTCCTCCACCCGCATGACCATGCCCGGGCCCCACTCGGCGTGCTCGACCGGCGTCTGCGTGGGGAACGGGGTGTCGTCGTCCGCGGCCGGCTGTTCCTGGGACAGCCCGGCGGAGCAGTTGTCGCAGTTCCCGCACGGCTGCTCGAGCTGCTCGCCGAAGTAGCCGAGCAGGAACTGCCGCCGGCACTCGGTGGTCTCGGCGTAGCCGCGCATCATCTCCACCCGGCTCTGGTCGACCCGCTCGTGGTGTTCGGCCAGCTCGTGCGCGGCCGACGCGGCCTCGCCGGGGCTCGGCGCCCCCTCGGCGGGGTGGGCGGCGCCCTCCTCGTCGAGCACCACCGCCGACACCTGCTCCAGGAGGTTGAGGTCGCGGGCCAGCGGCGTCGCGCCCCGGCCGGTCTCCTCGCGCAGCTGCTTGACGTCGACGCCGTCGTCGATGCCGGCTGCCTCCGCGGCGGCCACCAGGCCGGCCACCTGCTGCAGCTCCTCCTCGGGCGGGATGCCGGCGGCGAAGAACTTGCGGACGCCGAGGTCCTCCTGCCGGTACACCAGCACCGCCAGCGCCGGCTGCCCGTCGCGGCCGGCGCGGCCGATCTCCTGGTAGTAGCTGTCGACGGAGTCCGCGGGCTCGGCGTGGACGACGAAGCGCGTGTCGGGCTTGTCGATGCCCATGCCGAACGCGGTCGTGGCGACGACGACGTCCAGCTCGTCGTCCATGAACGCCTGCTGCGTCTCCTCGCGTTCGGCCTTCCGCAGCCCCGCGTGGTAGGGCGCCGCGCGCAGGCCGCGCTCGGTGAGCTCGCCGGCGAGCTCCTCGGTGCCCCTGCGAGTGGCGCTGTAGACGATCCCCGGGACGCGCCCCGCGCCCACCTCGGCCAGCACGCGGTCGAGCACCGCCTGCTGCTTGCCGTGGGCGTCGGCGTGCTGCTCGACCTCCAGCCGGATCTCCGGTCGGTCGAAGCCGGCGACGACGGTCCGGGGGTCGCGCATGCCCAGCAGCTCGAGGATCTCCGCACGCACCGGCGGTGCCGCGGTCGCGGTGAGCGCCAGCACGGTCGGGTGGTCCAGCTGGTCGACGACGGCGCCCAGCCGCAGGTAGTCGGGGCGGAAGTCGTGCCCCCACGCGGAGACGCAGTGCGCCTCGTCGACGACGAACAGCGCCGGGTGCGCCTCGGCGATCGCCTCCACCACCTCGGGCTTGGCGAGCTGCTCGGGCGCGAGGAACAGGTAGCGGACCGTTCCGTCTGCCAGGCCCGCGAGGGCGGCTCGTTGGTCACCGGCCGACAGCGCCGAGTTCAGCTGCGCGGCCTGCCCGTGGAGGCCGTCGAGCTCGTCGAGCCGGTCGACCTGGTCGCGCTGCAGGGCGATGAGCGGGGACACGACCAGCACCGGGCCGTCGGTCAGCCGGCCGGCCACCTGGTACACCGCCGACTTCCCGGCCCCCGAGGGCAGCACCGCGAGGGTGTCCTGCCCGGACACGACCGACTGCATCGCCTCCTCCTGGCCGGGCCGGAACTCCTCGATGCCGAGGAGGGCGCGGGCGACCTCGCGGATGCGGCGGGTGCGGACGGAGGGGGACGCCCCGGCGGGGTGGTCCTCGTTGCGGCGGGGCACCGGTTCCCGCTGCCCGGGGGCCGAGATCGGCAAACGGAACACTGCCGTGCTGTGGCACTCAGGACGTCGCCGCGGGAACGCCGTCGTGCGCGGGACCGCGGTCACCGCAGCCGGGAGCGGCAGGAGCCGACGTCGGTGGTGTCCGCCGCGGCCCGGCCGGCGTACCAGCCCGCGGGGTCCATCGACGCCCGGCTGCGGCTGGTGCGCACCCGCGGGAAGAGCTCGGTGAAGGCGTCGTCCACCGCCTCCTGCCGCGAGCGCAGGACCGGCAGCAGGTCCACGCCGCGCTCCGCTGCCGCCGTCGACGTGGCTCGTTCCCGGGTGGTCCGGAGCCGTTCGCCGATGCGGCCCGCGTAGCCGAGCAGGAACGCCCGCCGGAAGGAGCGGGACGCCGACCGCGGCGCTGCCGACCGCTCGGCCGCCGCGAGGGCGGGGCCCGCCTGGAGCAACAGGGACGTGAACAGCAGCTCGACGGCGTCGAGGTCGGCGGGGGTGCCGACCAGGTTGGCGATCGCGAGGCTCTGGTACCAGACCAGCCGCACGTCGTTGGCGTCCGCGACCGCCCCGAGCAGCTGCATCTTGGCGCGCACGTACGGGTCGTCGACGTGGACGCGTCGGCTGCCGACGACCGCCCGGGCCGCGGCGGTGGCACCGGCGTCCAGCAGCGCGGCGTCGACCGCGTGCCGGGCCATCAGCTCCTGCGCCTTGGCGGTGAGGGCCTCGGCCTCCTCGGGGAACTCCGTCGACTCGGCCTTGGCCAGCAGGCTGCGGATGCGCCGCAGCAGCCGTGCGTCGTCGGCAGTGGGGGCGGGGTCCGCGCCCCGGACGCCCGTCCCCCAGCGGGAGGGTGGCGGCACGAGCTGGTCGATGCGGGGCAGTGTGGACAGCACGGTGGCGACCAGCAGCACCGCCCGCCACGCCTCGGCCGCGGGGCGGCGCCCGGTGCGGTGCCAGGCGGCGACCACCCGCTGGTCACCCGCGGGACGAGGGCGCCGAGCTCGCGCAGCTGGGCGACCCACGGCTCGGGCGCCCGCGAGCCGGCGTCGGTGAGCCGCGCGTCCTCGGCGAGCAGCGCGACCGCGAGCCGCGCCGACCGGGCGGGCGCCTGGCGACGCACCGCGTGCACGACGTCGGCCGGCTGCCAGCCCCGCTCCCAGGCCTCGGTGAGAGCGGTGAGCAGCGCCCGGGTCGCCCGGCCGGCGGTGTCGACATCGGGGTCCCGCGCGGCAAGGGCGGCGGCCACGTCGTCGGCGTCGCGCGGGTCGTCGAGCCAGCGGCCGGCGAGCAGGAGGTCCCGCAGCCAGGCGTCGTCCGCAGTCGTGGTCCCCATGCCGGCATGCTCCCCCGCCGCCCCTCCGGGGACCGGCCGGGCCTGTGGACGACGCCGGGACATCCACAGGTCCGCATCTGCGCCTTGCACGACCGGGCAGCACCGCGCCTGCGGCTAGGCTCGGGCGGTGGCTGCCTCCTACCGCATCGCCGAGGCCGCCGAGCTGCTCGGCGTCAGCGACGACACGGTGCGCCGCTGGATCGACAGCGGCCGGCTGCCCGCCCGCCGCGACGGCGGCGGCCCGGCCCAGGTGGACGGCGCCGACCTCGCCCGGGTCGCCACCCGACTGCACGAGGCGCCCGAGCCCGGCACCACGCGGCACTCCTCGGCCCGCAACCGGCTGACCGGCATCGTCACGCGCGTCCTCCGGGACACCGTCATGGCCCAGGTGGAGATCCAGGCCGGGCCGTTCCGGGTGGTCTCGCTGATGTCCCGCGAGGCGGCCGACGAGCTCGGGCTCGAGGTCGGCGTGCGGGCGGTGGCGACGGTGAAGGCGACCCAGGTCAGCGTCGACGTCCCCTGACCGCACACTCGGAACCGCTCGTAGGTCACCGATCCGCACGTGCGCAGCCCGAGGCGCTATCGTCCCGCGGGTGCGGACACCCTGGCCACTCCTCGCCGCGGTACTCCTGCTCTCCGCCTGCGGAGCGGCACCGGACGACGACGCGGGCGCGGCCTCGTCGAGCTCCGCAGACGGCGGCCTCAGCGGCACCCTCACCGTCTTCGCGGCCGCCTCCCTCACCGACGTCTTCACCGAGCTGGGCGACCGGCTCGAGCTGGACCACCCGGACCTCGACGTCCGGTTCAACTTCGCCGGCAGCTCCGCGCTGGCCACGCAGCTCACCCAGGGGGCGCCGGCCGACGTCTTCGCCTCGGCCAACGAGACGCAGATGACCGTGGTCACCGACGCGGGGCTGCAGGGGGAGGACCCGACGGTCTTCACCTCGAACGTCCTGCAGATCGCCGTCCCCGCGGGCAATCCCGCCGGGGTGGCCGGCCTGGCCGACTTCGGGCGGGAGGACCTGACGCTGGCCGTCTGCGCGCCCGAGGTGCCCTGCGGGGCGGCCGCCGAGGACGTCTTCGCCGCCGCCGGCACCACCGCCGTGCCCGACACCCTGGAGGAGGACGTGCGCGCGGCGCTCACCAAGGTCGAGTTGGGTGAGGTGGACGCCGCGCTGGTCTACACGACCGACGTCACCGCGGCCGGCGACGCGGTCGAGGGGCTGGACTTCCCCGAGGCCGAGGACGCGGTCAACGACTACCCGATCGTGCCGCTGGCCGACGCGCCCAATCCCGACGCGGCGGCGGCCTTCGTCGACCTGGTGCGGTCCGAGGAGGGACAGCGGGCGCTCGCCGACGCCGGCTTCCGGACCCCGTGAGACGGCCGGAGACCGGGGTCCCGCTGCCGCTGCTCGTCCCCGCGGCCATCGCGGTCGCCTTCCTCGTCCTGCCGCTGGTCGGCCTCGTCGTCCGCGCGCCGTGGGGCGGGCTGTGGCCGCGGCTGACCTCGCCGGCCGTGGGGGAGGCGCTGCGGCTGTCGCTGGTCTCGGCGACGCTGGCCACCGCGGTCTCCCTGGTGCTCGGCGTGCCGCTGGCCTGGGTGCTGGCCCGCTCCCGCGCCCGGGGCCGGTCGGTGCTGCGGGCCCTGGTCACCGTGCCGCTGGTGCTGCCGCCGGTGGTCGGCGGGGTCGCGCTGTTCCTCGTGCTGGGCCGGCAGGGGATCGTCGGCCGCTGGCTGGACCAGGCCTTCGACGTCACGATCCCGTTCACGACGACGGCGGTCGTGATCGCCGAGACGTTCGTGGCGATGCCGTTCCTCGTCATCAGCGTCGAGGGGGCGCTGCGGGCGGCCGACGCGCGCTTCGAGGACGCCGCGGCCACCCTCGGCGCCGACCGCTGGACGACGTTCCGCCGGGTCACGCTCCCGCTCGTGGCGCCGGGCATCGCCGCCGGCGCCGTGCTCTGCTGGGCCCGGGCGCTCGGCGAGTTCGGCGCCACGATCACCTTCGCCGGCAACTTCCCGGGGACGACGCAGACGATGCCGCTGGCCGTCTACCTGGCCCTGCAGCAGGACCCGGAGGCGGCGATCGTCCTCTCGCTCGTGCTGCTCGTCGTCTCGCTGGCCACGCTGTTGCTCTTGCGCGACCGCTGGCTGTCCCGCGCCGGGGCCGCCGCGTGACGCTCGCCGCCGACGTCCGGGTCACCCGCGGCACGGCCGCCGTCGAGGTGGCCGTCGAGGTCGCCGACGGGGAGGTGCTCGCCGTCCTCGGGCCGAACGGGGCGGGCAAGTCCACGCTGCTCCGGGTGCTGGCCGGCCTGCTCCGTCCCGACGACGGCCGAGTGGTGGTGGGCGGCCGCGACGTCTGGGACGACGTCGCCGCCGGAGTGCACGTGCCCGCCCACGAGCGCCGCCTCGGGATGGTGTTCCAGGACCACCTGCTCTTCCCGCACCTGACGGTGACCGACAACGTCGCCTTCGGCCTGCGCACGCGCGGGGTGCGCAAGTCAGCGTCGCGGGCGACGGCGGGGGAGTGGCTGGCGCGGGTGGGCCTCGAGGAGCTCGGCGACCGCCGGCCCGGGCAGCTCTCCGGCGGCCAGGCGCAGCGGGCCGCGCTGGCCCGGGCGCTGGTCGGCGACCCCGCCGTCCTGCTGCTCGACGAGCCGCTGTCGGCGCTGGACGCCCGCACCCGGCTCACCGTCCGCGCCGAGCTGCGCCGGCACCTGGCCGGCTTCGGCGGCAGCACGGTCCTGGTGACCCACGACCCGGTCGACGCCATGGCGCTGGCCGACCGGGTGGTCGTCGTCGAGGAGGGCCGGGTGGTCCAGGCCGGGACGCCGGCCGACGTCAGCCGGCACCCGCGCACTGACTACGTGGCCCGGCTGGTCGGGCTGGCGCTGCTGCCGGGTACCGGCGCGGGCACGGCGGTGCGGCTGGACGGCGGGGGCACGGTGGCGGTGGCCGAGGAGACCGCGGGCCCGGTGTTCGTCGCCGTCCGGCCCGAGTCGGTCGCGCTGTACCTCGACGCCCCGCACGGCAGCCCGCGCAACGTCTGGCCGGCGCGGCTGGTGTCGGCCACGCCGCACGGGGCCACGGTCCGCTGCGAGCTGGACGGCGAGGTGCCGCTGGTCGCCGACGTCACCGCGACCGCCTTCGCCGAGCTGGGCCTGGCGCCCGGGTCGCGGGTGTGGGCGACGGTGAAGGCCTCCGAGGTCGCCGTCTACGCCCGCTGACGGGCCTTTGTGGCCACAATGGCCCGTCCTGGCAGGGTGGGGGCGTGAGCGCAGTCGCGGGTCTCGTCCTCGCCGCCGGCGGCGGTCGCCGCTACGGCATGCCCAAGGCCCTGGCCGAGTACGAGGGCAGCCTGCTGGTCGAGCGGGCGGTCCGGACGGCGCGGCAGGTGTGCGACCCGGTGCTGGTCGTCCTCGGCGCCCGCGCGGTCGACGTCTGGCGGACCGCCGACCTCGACGGCGCCACGGTGCTGGCCAACCGCGACTGGGAGACCGGCATGGCGTCGTCCCTGCGCACCGGGCTGGAGGGGCTGCGCGGCTGGCCCGGACGGGTCGACGCCGCCCTCGTGCTGCTGGTCGACATGCCCGGCATGACCCCGGCCGCGCTGGCGCGGATGGCCGGGCACGCCGCACCCGACGCGCTCGCCGTCGCCACCTACGCCGGCGTCCGCGGGCACCCGGTGCTGCTCGGCCGCGAGCACTGGGCCGGCGTCGCCGAGACGGCGACCGGCGACGAGGGCGCCCGCCGCTACCTGGCCACGCACCCGGTCACCGAGGTGGACTGCACCGGCCTGGCCGACCCCACCGACCTCGACGTCCCGCCGGGGAGCGCCACCTCCGGGGTACCGTCGGCGCCGTGATCGCCCGGGTCGTGGACACGCCGCTGTCGGTCGCCGAGCACGAGGACGCCGTGGCGGACAAGGCCGCCGGCGCGGTCGTCTCCTTCGCCGGCGTCGTGCGCGACCACGACGGCGGCCGGTCTGTGACCGAGCTCGAGTACGTCGGCCACCCGACGGCGCAGGAGGTCATCACCGAGCTGGCCGAGGAGTTCTCCGCCCGCCCCGAGGTGCACGCCGTGGCGGTGTCGCACCGTGTCGGGATGCTGGGCATCGGCGACGTCGCGCTGGCCTGCGCGGTCAGCGCCTCGCACCGCGGCCAGGCGTTCGCGGCCTGCGCGGAGCTCGTCGACGAGGTGAAGAAGCGGCTGCCGATCTGGAAGCGGCAGGTCTTCACCGACGGCGAGGAGGAGTGGGTCGCCTGCCCCTGAGGGCGGTCCCGGGCGGGGTCCTCTCAGTCGTCGACCAGCACGACCTCGTACTGGTCGGCGGTCGGCGGGATCCCGGTGTCGAACTTGGCGTTCACCACCGCGAGCCGGTGGTCGAACCAGATGGCCGTGGCCGGGGTCTGGAAGGCGGCATCCGTGATCACTTCCTCGACCGTCCCGGAGGCCAGGTCGCGGCTCAGCCGGACCTGGGTCACCTGGTCGCTGTTCTGCACCGCCCAGAGGTCCCGGCCCCTCGACACGAGGCCGTCCACGCCCGGCACGCTGACCCCGTCGACCACCGCACTGTCGCCCGTCTCCGGGTCCACGGTGAGCAGCTGCCCCCTGCCGGCGTGCGCGACGACCACCGTGTCCCCGTCCTCGGTCGCGACGATGCCGTTCAGGTTGAACTGCCCACTGGTGTCGGCGGCCGGGCCGTTCAGGTCGAGCGTGCCCGCGTCGCCGGGTTCGCCGTCGCGGTCCACGGGCACGAAGAACAGCTGGGCGCGGCGGCTGTCGGTGAACCAGGCGCCGTCCTCGGTGACGGTCACGTCGTTGACGACGGTCGTGGGCGGGACGGCGTCCGCGGGCGACGGCGGCGAGAACTGGTAGGTCGCCACCGTGTCCCCGCTCCGGACGTCGTAGACGTACGCCTGACCGGTGAAGCCCCCGGCGACGAACAACAGCCCGTGCCGGTGGTCGAAGGACATGCCGACGGCCATCCGGGCCGGCTCGTCGGGGACGTCGATGAAGAGCTCGGCGGTCCCCTCGGCCAGGTCGCCGCGGAACACGTCACCGCGGAACAGGTCACCCGCGTAGAAGGTGGCGTCCCAGCCCCGGGCGATGCCCTCGGCCGAGCTGGCCCCGGGCAGCACGATGACGTCGACCTCCGGGGAGGCGAGCGCGGGGCCGCCGGTGGCCGCCAGCAGGGCGAGGACGGTGCCCAGCGTGATCGTCGATGAGCGGGGGAGTGCGGACCCGGCCATCGGTGCCTCCTGGTCGCAGCGGCGATCGGCCGCCGGGACCGGGAGCTGGGTCCCGGCGCTCCACGATGGCACCGACCGGCCGCCCCGGGAAGGGCCGGAGGTCGGCCCGCCCCTGTCCCGGGGCACGTGCGGTCAGACCGGCACGGAGCCCGGGGGTGCCGGTGGCGGCGGCGGGTCCGGGGTCATCCCGGCGGCCATGAGCGTGCTCAGCAGCCGCGCGACCAGCTCCACCAGCGGCAGGTCGCGGGCCGCGCTGCGTGGCTTGGCCCGGAAGCCGATGGCGCACACCGTGCCGAAGAGCTCCCCCTCGGCCGTCACCAGGGGGACGCCGAGGTAGGCGGCCACCCGCTGGACCGGTCCGAGCGAGCGCGAGGCGTACTCCGGGACGGCGGCGGTCACGGTGGCCACCCGCGGCGCCTCGCCGGAGACCATCAGCCGGCAGAAGCTCTCCTCCCACGGCAGGGACGCGCCGCGCGGCAGCACGTCCGTCGGGAACGCGTGCAGCACCACCTGCCGCCCGTCGACGACGCGCGTGACCACGCAGACGTCCCACCCGAGCTGCTCGTGCAGGAACCTCAGCGCGCCGCAGGCGACGCCGCCGAAGTCGCGCCAGGGCGCCATGTCGGCGATCCCCGGTCCGGGGACCACGTGTTCCGCCATCCCCCCGTGCCCCCTCCGGTCACCGGGCCGCGCCCGGCGACGCCGGTCAGTGGTCTGGGTCGGTCCCGGGACGCGGCTGCTGCCGAGTGGTGTCCCCCCGCTCGGCGGCCTCCTCCTCGGCCTCGCCCTCGAGGCGCCGGGCCTCGCCGGCCAGCTGCGCGGCGGCGTCCCCGTGCGACTCGCCGTAGACCTCCTCGGCCCGGCCGAGGAGTTCCTCGGCCTTGGCCCGGGCCTTGTCCCAGATGTTCATGCACCCATTCTCGACCGTCCGCCGCCTCGCGGCGGGTCAGCGGTGCACGGCGTCCCGGATCTCCCCGACCAGCTCCTCGAGGATGTCCTCCAGCGCGACCACGCCCAGCACCTCGCCGCCCTCGGTGACGGCGGCGAGGTGCGCGCCGTCGGCCTGCATGGCCTGCAGGGTGGTGCGCAGGTCGCCGGTGGCCGGCACGCGGGGGAGGGGACGGGTGATGTCGGCGACCCGGACGTCGGGTTCGCCGTCGGTCACCAGCACGTCCTTGACGTGGACGTAGCCGGCCACCGCGCTCCCGCGCAGCACGGGGAAGCGGGAGAAGCCGGTACGGGCGGCGGCGCGCTCGACGGCTGGGGCGCCGTCCTCCCAGCGCACGGTGGTCAGCCGGTCGCGGGGGATGAGGACCGAGCGGGTGTCGCGGTCCTCCAGGGCCAGTGCCCCGGTCAGCAGGTCGTGCTCACGCTTGCCGAGCAGTCCGCCGGCGCGTGACTGGTCGAGCAGACCGGCCACCTCGTCCCGGGTGAAGGAGCTGGTCACCTCGTCCTTCGGCTCGACCCGCAGCACCCGCAGGACGGCGTTGGCCAGCGCGTTGAGGGCGACGATCACGGGCCTGAGCACGGTGACGACGGCCGCCAGGGGCGGGGCGAGCGCCAGCGCCGCGCGGTCCGGGCCGGCGAGGGCGAGGTTCTTGGGCACCATCTCGCCGATCACCACGTGCAGCGCGACGACGGCGAGCAGCGCGATCGCGAAGGCGACGGGGTGCACCAGCGCCTCGGGCACGCGCAGCGCGTCGAACACCGGCTCCACCAGGTGCGCGACGGCCGGCTCGCCGATCGCGCCCAGCCCCAGCGAGCAGACGGTGATGCCCAGCTGCGCGCCGGCCATCATCAGCGACACCCGCTCCATGGCGGCGAGCGTCGTGCGGGCGCGGCGGGAGCCGGCCTCGGCCAGCGGCTCGATCGACGAGCGCCGGGCGGAGATCAGCGCGAACTCCGCGCCGACGAAGAACGCATTGGCCAGCAGCAGGACGACGGCGACGAGCACCCCGACCCAGTCACCCACGGGGGGCCTCCTCGACGTCGGCCTCGGGGGCGACCGCGCCGACCAGCGCGCGGTCCACGCGGGTGCCGTCGAGGCGCTCCACCTCGACCCACACGCCGCCGGGGTGCCCGTCGGCCTCGGCCGCGAGCTCCGGCGGCAGCTGCCGCAGCGCGGTCACCCGGTCGCCGGGCTCGGGGATGCGGCCGAGGCGGTGCAGCACGAGACCACCGAGGGTCTCGTAGTGCCGGTCGGCCGGGACGGCGAGCCCGGTGAGCGCGCTGACCTCGTCCGGCCGCAGCAGCCCGGACACCGACCACACGCCGTCGCCGCGCGCGACGACCTCGGCGGTGGCCTCCGCGTCGTGCTCGTGGAACACCGCGCCGACCAGCTCCTCCACGAGGTCCTCGACGGTGACGACGCCGTCCGTGCCGCCGTACTCGTCGACGACGACCGCCATCTGCAGTCCGCCCCGGCGCAGGTCGACCAGCAGGTCGTCGAGCGGCCGGGAGGTGGGCACGAACAGCGGCGGCACCATCACCCGCTCGACCGGCACGGTGTCCCGCCGGTCGCGCGGCACGGCGAGCGCGTGTTTCACGTGGACCATCCCCGAGACGTCGTCCGCGCCGGAGCCGGACACGACGGGGAACCGGGAGTGCCCGGACTCCCGCGCCGCGGCGAGGACGTCGGCGACCGGGGCGCCCGCGGGCACCGTGGTCATCCGCGTCCGCGGGGTGGCGACGTCGCTGGCGCGCAGCTCACCGAAGGCCAGCCCGCGCTCGAGCAGGGTCGCCGTCCCGGCCGGCAGCGTGCCGACGGTCCGCGAGCGGCGGACCAGCGAGGTCAGCTCCTCCGGCGAGCGGGCCGACGCCAGCTCCTCTTGCGGCTCCACGCCGAAGACCCGGCGCAGGACGCCGTTCGCCCAGCCGTTGAGCAGCCGGATGACCAGCGAGGTGGCGCGGGTGAAGCCGCGCTGGAAGCCGGACACCGCCATGGCCACCCGCAGCGGCTGCGCGATCGCCAGGTTCTTGGGCACCAGCTCGCCGAACACCATGGTCAGCACCGTCGCGACGACCAGGGCCAGGGTGATCGACACCGACCGCGCGGCGGCCCCGGACAGGCCGAGGTCGCCCAGCGGACCCCGCAGCAGCGCCGCGATCGAGGGCTCGGCGACGAACCCGATCGCCAGGTTGGTGACGGTGATGCCGAGCTGGGCGCCGGACAGCTGGGTGGACAGCGTCCGCAGCGCCGACAGGGCGGTGCCGGCCCGGGAGGAGCCGGCCTCGGCCTCCCGCTCCACGGTCGCCCGGTCGACGGTGACGAGGGCGAACTCGAAGGCGACGAAGCCGGCACAGGCGAGGACGAGCAGGACGCCGACGACGACGAGCAGCCACTCGGTCATCGGGGAGTCCGCGCGGGCGGGCGCGGCAGGAGTTCAGGACAGGGGGGATGGTGAGGCAGCGCCTGCACGGGTTAGGGGATCAACCTCCGGCGAACGGGGGCAGCACGTCGACGACCGCCCCGGGCTGCAGGGCCAACGATCGGTCCCGCGTCTGCGTTCCGTCGACGAGGAACGAGCAGGCGGTGAGCACCCGCTCCAGCTTCTCGCCGTGCGTCGCGACCATCTGCCCGACCAGCTCCTCGAGGGTGCCGGCAGCGCGCGTCTCGGTGTCCACACCGGAGGCCGCGCGGGCCCCCGCGAAGTACCGGACCGTGACCATGGGGTGCTCAGCCCCCGATGGCCGACATGGGCCGGGACGGCTGCAGGAAGCTCGGGTCGTCGATGCCGTGCCCGGGGAGCTTGCCGAGGGTGGCGATCCGCCAGCGGTCGGCCAGCTCCTCGTCGGAGGCGCCCTCGCGCATCGGCGTCCGCAGGTCGGACTCCTCGCGGGCGAACAGGCAGTTGCGGACCTGCCCGTCGGCGGTGAGCCGGGTGCGGTCGCAGGTGCCGCAGAACGAGCGGGTCACCGACGCGATGACGCCGACGGTCGCCGGGCCGCCGTCCACCAGCCAGCGCTCGGCCGGTGCCGAGCCCCGCTCCTCGGTGTCGGGCGTGAGGGTGTGGGCCTGCGAGAGCCGCTCGAGGATGTCCTCCGCGGTGACCATCCGGCCGCGGGTCCAGGCGTGGTGGGCGTCGAGCGGCATCTGCTCGATGAACCGCAGCTGGTAGCCGTGCTCGAGGCAGAAGTCCAGCAGCGGGACGGCGTCGGCCTCGTTGATGCCGTGCAGCAGGACGGCGTTGACCTTCACCGGGGTGAGCCCGGCGGCCTGCGCGGCGGCCAGGCCGGCGAGGACGTCGTCCAGCCGGTCGCGGTACGCGAGCTGCTTGAACCGGTCGCGGTCGAGGGTGTCGAGGCTGACGTTGATCCGGTCCAGCCCGGCCGCGGCGAGCGCGGGGGCGACGCGGGCCAGGCCGATCGCGTTGGTGGTGAGGCTCACCTCGGGACGCGGGCTCAACCGGGTGGTGGCCTGCACGATGCCGACCAGGCCGGGGCGCAGCAGCGGCTCGCCGCCGGTGAAGCGGACCTCGCGGATGCCCAGCCGCTCCACGCCGATGCGGACCAGGCGGACGATCTCGTCGTCGGTCAGCACCTCGACCTTGGGCAGCCAGTCCAGCCCCTCGGGGGGCATGCAGTAGGTGCAGCGCAGGTTGCACCGGTCGGTGAGGGAGACCCGCAGGTCGGTGGCGACACGGCCGTGCCGGTCCACCAGCCCGCCGCTGCCCGGGGCGCCGTCGGCGGGTCGGACCCAGGGGTCGGGCAGGGAGGTCGGGGTCACCTCGTCCAATGTAGTAGCGGGGGCCAACGACGTGGCCAGGGTCGGTCCGGACCCGAGGGGTCGAACCGCAGCCGCGGACGCGGACCGCGCGTGCGGCCCGCGTCCGCGGAACGACGGTCAGCCGATCGGGGTGGGGTCCACCGGCTCCGGCGGGACGGGGACGGAGCCGCCGATGCGGTTGCGGGCCTGGCAGTCGCTGGTGCAGTTCGTGGCGCCGCCCGACAGCTCGATCGCGTCCTCGCCGAGGACACCGCCCATCCGGCCGCCGGATGCCACCGACCAGCGGGTGCTCGTCCCGTCCTGGTACAGCTTCGTGGCGACCTGGGGGCTGTCCTTGCCGAGCAGCATCTGGTGCGTCGCGTCCCCGGCGACGCCGTCGCCGAAGTTGACCTTCCCGGTGAACTCGTTGACGAAGTAGAACAGCGTCGGGCCGAGCGTGTGCACGAACTCGACCGGCGCGCCGAACTCCTGCTCCATCTGGAAGATCCCGCCCTGCGGGGCGTCCTTGGCCTGGATCTTGAGCTTGCCGGCGGCCGTGGAGAACTCGGCGACGAGGACGCCGTCTCGCAGCCGCAGCTCGGCGATCCGCACGCCGCGCAGCTGTGCGGCGGTCAGCTGCGGCACCTTCGCGGCGAAGACGACGGTCGGCGCGGTGACCATGCGCTGCGGGTCCGCGGCGCCGGTGAGTGTGTAGTCGACGACGCCCAGGGTCGCCGGGTCGATGGTGAAGGTGACGTGCCGGCCCCGGACGGCGACGGGGCCGGTCGGCGTCACGTCGCGCAGGCGCGCCTCGCGCCCGGGCGCCGGGTCGGTGGTGCGGCCGTTGACGACGACGGCGAAGTCGCCGGTGGTGCCGGCCGCGGTGCCGCCGTCCTCGGTGGTCGTGGCGTCGTCGCCGCCCCGGGCCGACGCGGTGCCGGGCACCAGCAGGACGGCGAGGGTGAGGAGTGCGGCCAGGAGGAGGGCTCGGCGCGGGGGGATCGGGGACACGGGGCTCCCTAGGGTGGTGGGCACGTCCGCGTGTGCGGTCGCTCACACAGCGTGCATGAACGTTCATGCACTGGTCCGGCTGACACGCGGGCGGACGCCGTCCCCGCAGGGAAACCGGCGGCGCGACGTCCCTGCCCGTTGCTACGGTCGGCGGGCCACCCGAGAGCCCGGCGGGCTCACCCCGCACTCGCCTGTGGCCAGGAAGCGCGAGAAGTCCGTGTCACCCCGCACCGTGTTCGCTCCGTACGCCCGCCTCTTCGCCGTGCCCGGCTCGGTGGCGTTCTCCTTCGCCGGCTGGGTCGCCCGCCTGCCCATCCCGATGCTCGGTCTGGGTGCCGTGCTCCTCGTGGCCGGGGAGACCGGCAGCTACGGGGTGGCCGGCGCGGTCTCCGGCACCCTGGCGCTGAGCTTCTCCGTCGCCAGCCCGCAGTGGGCACGCGCGATGGACCGCCGCGGCCAGGGCGTCGTCCTGCGCTGGGCGATGACCGCCTACCTGCTCTCCGGGGTGGGCTTCGTCGCCGCGGTCACCGCCGGGGCACCCCGCTGGTCGTGGTTCCTGCTTGCCGCGGTCTGCGGCGCCAGCGGGCCCAACATCGGCTCGCTCGTGCGGGCCCGCTGGGCGGCGGCGCTCGAGGACGCCCGCGGGCGGCAGACCGCCTTCGCCCTGGAGGCCGTGGTCGACGAAGTCGTCTTCGTCGTCGGCCCGCCGTTGGTCACCCTGCTCGCCACACTGGTCGCCCCGCCGGTCGGCTTCCTCACCGGGATCGTCCTGGGCTCGGTCGGCGGCTTCTGGCTGGCCGGCCAGCGCGCCACCGAGCCTGCCGTGCACGGGCCCGACCCCGCCTCTCCCGCCCGCAGGTGGGCGGCCCTCAACGCCACGGTGCTGGTCGTCTCGGCGACCTACGTCGCGGTCGGGGCCGTGTTCGGCGCGGTGGACGTCGTCGTGGTGGGCTTCGCCGCCGCGGAGGGCGCCCCGGCGCTCGCCGGCCTGGCGCTCGCCGTCTACGCGGGCGGCAGCCTGGTGGCCGGACTCGTCTACGGCGTCCTCCGGCTGCCCGGCACGCTGGCCACGCGCTTCCTGGCCACGGCCGTCGCCTTCGGCCTCGCCGCCCAGCTCATGTGGGGCGTGGGCTCGCTCGTGGCCCTGGTGGGTGTCGGGTTCCTCGCGGGCCTGACCATCGCCCCGGTGCTGGTCTCGGGGACGTCGCTGGCCGAGTCCCGCGTCCCGCGCGCGGCCCTCACCGAGGCGCTGTCCTGGACGACGACCGGACTCACCCTCGGCGTGACCGCGGGGTCGGCCCTGGCAGGGGCCGCCGTGGACGCGTGGGGCGCGGAGACCGCGTTCGCCGTCCCGGCGCTGGCCGCGGCCGGAGCCGCCCTCCTCGCCCTCGCCGGCGCTCCCCTGCTGCGCCGTCCGGCACCGCCGGCGGGAACGGCGCGGCCGCCCGCGCGGGTTGACCACGGCGTCAAGGGGTAGGCGCCCCCCGGGTGGCCCCGTCGTGAGCGCCACCCTCCCCGATCCGAGAGGAACAGTGCCTGTGGCCAGCGTGCCCACCATCCGTCTGAACAACGGCGTCGAGATCCCCCAGCTGGGCTTCGGCGTCTTCCAGATCCCGCCGGACCAGACCGCCGAGGCGACCCGCACGGCGCTCGAGGTCGGCTACCGGCACATCGACACCGCGCAGATGTACGGCAACGAGAAGGGCGTCGGCGAGGCCGTCCGCACCTCGGGCATCCCGCGCGAGGAGGTGTTCGTCACCAGCAAGCTCAACAACAACCGGCAGACGCGCGACGACATCCTCCGGTCCTTCGACGAGAGCCTGGCCCAGCTCGGCTTCGACCAGCTCGACCTCTTCCTGGTCCACTGGCCGCTGCCGACGGTGAGCGACTACGTGGCCCGCTGGAAGGTCCTGGAGGAGATCTACGCCAGCGGCCGGGTCCGCGCGATCGGCGTCTCCAACTTCCAGCCGCACCACCTGCGGAACCTCTTCGGGGCCACCGAGGTCCGCCCGGCGGTCAACCAGATCGAGGTGCACCCCTACCTGGCCAACGACGAGGCACGCACCTTCGGCGCCGAGCACGAGATCGTGACGGAGGCCTGGGCTCCCATCGCGAAGGGCAAGGTGTCCGACGACCCGGCGATCAAGGAGGTCGCCGAGAGCCTGGGCAGGACCCCGGCGCAGGTGACGCTGCGTTGGCACGTGCAGCGCGGGGACGTCGTCTTCCCCAAGTCGGTCACCCGCAGCCGCGTCGAGGAGAACTTCGCGATCTTCGACTTCGAGCTCGACGAGTCGCAGATGGCGGCGATGTCCGGCCTGGACCGGGGCGATCGCACCGGCCCCGACCCGGACAGCTTCGACTACATCCCGAGCTGACCCCCGAGCGGAGTACCAGGGCGCGGAGAACGGGCCCCTGGTACTCCGCTCAGTCGGTCGTGACGAAGTCGATGAGCTCCTCGACCCGGCCGATCAGCGCCGGCTCCAGGTCGGTCCACGTGCGCACGCGGGCGAGGACCCGCTGCGCCCAGACGTAGCCGGTGTCGTCCTCCCAGCCCAGCCGGCGGCAGACCCCCTCCTTCCACGACTCGCCCCTGGGCACCGTCGGCCAGGCACGGATGCCGACCACCTGCGGCTTGACCGCCTGCCAGATGTCGATGAACGGGTGGCCGACGACGAGCGCGTGCTCGCCGGTCACCTGGTCGGCGATCCGCGACTCCTTGGACCCCTTCACCAGGTGGTCGACCAGTACGCCGAGCCGCCGTCCGGACGCCGGGCGGAAGTCCCGGACGATGGCCGGCAGGTCGTCCACGCCGTGCAGCGGCTCCACGACGACGCCCTCGATGCGCAGGTCGTGACCCCACACCTTCTCGACCAGCTCGGCGTCGTGCTTGCCCTCGACGTAGATGCGTCCCTCGCGGGCGACCCGGGCCCGCGCCCCGGCGACGTAGGTCGACCCCGACGCGCTCCGGGTCGGGGTCACCGGCGCCGCGGGCCTCGGCCGCACCAGCACGACCGGCCGGCCGTCGACCCAGAACCCCGGACCCAGCGGGTAGGCGCGGACCTTCCCGAACCGGTCCTCCAGGTGGACGACGTCCTTCTCGCAGCGCACGACGGCGCCCACGAAGCCCGAGCTCGGGTCCTCGACGACGAGGTCCCGCTCGGCCTCGACCTGCGGGGTGGGCTTCTTGACGGTGCGCGGGTGGACCAGGTCGTCGTACGGCGAGCGGGGAGGCACGCCCTCCAGGATGAGCAGCACCGGGCCCGAGGACGGCGGCGACGCGCCGGGGGACGGCTGTGGACGACACGCCCGGCGGTGGTGTGGTGACCCAGCGTGGCCCCGTGCGTCGGTCACTCTCCGCAACTCCTGTTGCGCGCGATCGACGTGCGGATGAGCTGCAGGGACGCGCCGCCCAGCTCGAGACAGCCGTCCCGCGCCGGTACCGGACCGGAGGCCCGTTGGACGGGTCGGACGAATCGGTCCGTTTCGTCGCGTGACTGCCGGTAACCCCTCCTGACGACCGTTCCACCAGTGCTCAGATGGGAGCGACGAACGACGATGATCGGAACCGACACCATCAGCCGCGTGATCGGCAAGGACGTGTACGACCAGAGCGGCCAGAAGATCGGCTCCGCCTCCGAGGTCTACCTCGACGACGAGACCGGCCAGCCCGAGTGGGTCACCGTGCGTACGGGCCTGTTCGGCACCAAGGAGTCCTTCGTCCCGATCCGGGAGGCCGACCTCACCGACGACGGCCTGCGGGTACCGGTGAGCAAGGACGCCGTGAAGGACGCTCCGAAGATCGACACCGACGGCCACCTGTCGCCGCAGGAGGAGCAGGAGCTCTACCGCTACTACGGCCTGGACACCGGCACGGGGGCCCTCGGTGGCGTCGACACCGGCAACGGCCGCACCGACACCACCGTGGGCCGCGTCGACCAGCCGGGGACGGTCGGCACCGAGTCGACCACCGGGATGGCCAGCACCGGCATGGCCGGCCAGGGCATCGCCGACCGCGACCTGACCGGGACCGCCGGGTACACCGACACCCGTCCCGCGGTCGGCCACGACACCTCCGGTCCGACGACGGACAACGCCATGACCCGCTCGGAGGAGCGGCTCAACGTCGGCACCCGCAGCGAGGAGGTCGGCCGGGCCCGGCTGCGGAAGTACGTGGTGACCCAGAACCAGACCGAGACGGTGCCGGTCTCCCGCGAGGAGGTCCGGGTCGAGCGCGAGCCGATCACCGACGCCAACATCGGCAGTGCGCTGGACGGGCCGGCCATCAGCGAGGAGGAGCACGAGGTGACCCTCCACGCCGAGCGCCCGGTGGTGGAGAAGGAGGCCGTGCCGGTCGAGCGCGTGCGCCTGGACAAGGAGACGGTCACCGACACCGAGACGGTCTCCGCCGACGTCCGCGAGGAGCGGATCGAGGTCGACGGCGCCCAGGGCACCGGCGTCCGGGGCGACGTGGGCGGCCACGACGACCGCAGCCTCACGCAGAAGGCCAAGGACGCCCTGGACCGCGACCGAGACGGCCGGATCGGCTGACCCGCGAGGTCGCAGGACGGCGCCCGCCCGGCTCGACCGGGCGGGCGCCGTCGCGTCCGGGCTGCGGGTCCGGGGCTGCGGGTCCGGAGGAGGGCCGCGGGCCCGGGTGAGGGCCGCCGTCCGGACAGCGCAGGTGGGATGCTCAGGACGTGAGTGAGACCACGCTGGAGCCGGTGTCCGCCTCGGACGGCGGGTTCGCCGGCCCGGACGAGCTGGCCGCGGCACTCGAGGGCACCGGTTACCTCCCCGACGAGGGGCTGGCCACCGCGGCCTACCTGGCCCTGGCGATGCACCGCCCGCTGTTCCTGGAGGGTGAGGCCGGCGTCGGCAAGACGGCGCTGGCGCAGGCGCTGGCCGAGGTGACCGGCCGGCCGCTGTACCGGCTGCAGTGCTACGAGGGCCTGGAGGCCAGCCAGGCGCTCTACGACTGGGACTTCGGCCGGCAGCTGCTGCACCTGCGCGCCGCCGAGGCCGCGCACGCGACCGGCGACACCGAGACCCTCGAGGCCTCCCTCTACGACCGCCGGTTCCTGCTCGCCCGCCCGCTGCTGCAGGCGCTCGAGGACTCCCCGAGCGTGCTCCTGGTCGACGAGGTGGACCGCGCGGACGACGAGTTCGAGGCGTTCCTGCTCGAGGTGCTCTCCGACTTCACCATCTCCATCCCGGAGCTCGGCACCATCCGGGCGGTCACGCCGCCGCTGGTGGTGCTGACCTCCAACCGCACGCGCGAGGTGCACGACGCGCTCAAGCGGCGCTGCCTCTACCACTGGCTGCAGCACCCCGACTTCGACCGCGAGGTCGCCATCCTGCGCACCCGTCTGCCGCAGGTGACCGAGCAGCTGGCCCGCGAGGTGGCCCGCGCGACGGCGAAGCTGCGCACCCTCGACCTGCTCAAGCCCCCCGGCGTCGCGGAGGCGATGGACTGGGCGACGGCGCTGCACACGCTGGGCGCCCGCGACCTCGACCCGGACGTCGCCGCGCGCACGCTCGGCGCCGTGCTCAAGTACCGCGAGGACACCGACCGGGTGCACGCCCTCGCCCGGGGGGCGCTCTTCGGTGGGTGAGTCCCCGGGCACGGGAAGCACCACCCGCGTCCCCAGCCGTGCGGACGTGGGCACTGCCTCCCATGCCTCGGATCAGCGGCGGGACGTCGTCGACACCGTGCTCGGCTTCGCGCGGACCCTCCGCCACGCCGGGGTGGCCGCCAGCCCCGACCGGGTGGAGGCGATGCTGGCCGCGGTCGGGGCGCTCGACGTCCTCGACGCCACCGACGTCTACTGGGCCGGCCGGCTCACCCTGTGTGCCGGCCCCGACGACCTGGACCGCTACGACGCCGCCTTCGCCGCGTACTTCGGGGGCGAGGCGCCGCGGCCGACCCGTTCCGCGGCGCAGCCGGAGCGGGTGCTGGCCACGACCGCGCCGCTGGAGGCCGGGACCGGCGAGGGCGACGAGGGCGAGCAGCCCCCGGAGCTGGCCGGCCGGGCCAGCGCCGACGAGGTGCTCCGGCACCGGGACGTCGCCGAGATGAGCCTGGCCGAGCGGGAGCACCTGCGCCGGCTGTTCGCGCTGCTGGTCCCCGCCTCCCCGATGCGGGCCTCGCGCCGGCGTCGGCCGAGTGCGCACGGCACGGTGCACGCGTCACGCACGGTGCGCCGCGCGCTGCACGACGGCGGCGAGGTCACCCGGTTGCTGCACCGCCGGGCCCGGCCACGCCCGCGCCGCGTCGTCCTGCTGATCGACGTCTCCGGGTCGATGAACCCCTACGCCGACGCGCTGCTGCGGTTCGCGCACGCCGCGGTGCGCGCGCACCCGGCCGCGACCGAGGTGTTCACCATCGGTACCCGGCTCACCCGCGTCACCCGCGAGATGCGGCTGCGCGACCCCGACAAGGCGCTCGCGGCCAGTGGCACCGCGATCCCCGACTGGTCCGGGGGCACCAGGCTCGGTGAGGTGCTCAAGGCGTTCCTCGACCGCTGGGGGCAGCGCGGCACCGCCCGCGGAGCGGTCGTCGTCCTCTGCAGCGACGGGTGGGAGCGCGGCGGCACCGAGGTGCTCGCCGAGCAGATGGCCCGGCTGCACCGGTTGGCGCACGCGGTCGTGTGGGTCAACCCGCACAAGGGACGGGAGGGCTACGAGCCGCTCACCGCCGGGATGCAGGCGGCCCTGCCGTTCGTCGACGCCTTCGTGGCCGGGCACAGCATGGTGGCGTTCGAGGAGCTCGCGGGAGTGATCTCCCGTGCCTGAGGTGTTGAGCGGAGTACCACGGTGGGGGTCACCTGCACTTCCACACTCCGCTGGGAGAAGGGGCAGCGATGCGTGACGTGCTCGACGACCTGGTCGGCTGGTGGCAGGCGGGCGAGACCGTCGGGATGGGGACGGTGGTCGCCACCTGGCGCTCGGCGCCGCGCCCGGCCGGCGCCTCGATGCTCGTGGGCCCCGACGGCACCGCGGTGGGCAGCGTCTCCGGCGGCTGCGTCGAGGGCGCGGTCTACGAGGAGGCCAAGGACGTCGTCGACACCGGCGTCCCCACCTTGGAGCGGTACGGCGTCAGCGACGACGACGCCTTCGCCGTCGGGCTGACCTGCGGCGGGATCCTCGACGTCTTCGTCGAGCGGGTCTCGCGGGAGTCCTTCCCCGAGCTGGGCGAGATCAAGGAGTCGGTCGACCGGCACGAGCCGGTCGCCGTCGTCACCTGTGTCGCCGGCCCCGAGGACCGGGTGGGCAAGCGGCTGGTCATCTGGCCCGACCGCACCTCCGGCACGCTGGGCCTCCAGCGGCTGGACGACGCCGTCGCGGCCGACGCCCGCGGGATGCTCGCCGCCGGCCGCACCGGGCAGATGCACTTCGGGCACGACGGCGAGCGCCGCGGCGACGACCTCACGCTCTTCGTCAACTCCTTCGCCCCGGCGGCCCGCATGGTCGTGTTCGGCGCGATCGACTTCGCCGCCGCGGTCGCCCGGGTGGGCGCCTTCCTCGGCTACCGGGTCACCGTCTGCGACGCGCGCCCGGTGTTCGCGACGCCCAAGCGGTTCCCCGACGCCCACGAGGTGGTCGTGGAGTGGCCGCACCGCTACCTGCAGGCCGAGGTGGACGCCGGGCGCATCGACGAGCGCACCGTGCTGTGCGTGCTGACCCACGACCCGAAGTTCGACGTCCCGCTGCTGGAGGTCGCGCTGCGGCTGCCGGTGGCCTACGTCGGTGCGATGGGGTCCCGCCGCACGCACGAGGAGCGGCTGGCGCGGCTGGAGGAGGCGGGCCTGGCCAAGGAGGAGCTGGCCCGGCTCTCCTCGCCCATCGGCCTGGACCTGGGCGCCCGCACCCCCGAGGAGACGGCGATCTCGATCGCGGCCGAGATCATCGCGGGGCGGTGGGGCGGCACGGGGGAGCGGCTGACCGGCATCGAGGGACCCATCCACAAGACCGCCGAGCGCTGAGGCCCAGCCGTCCACGGCCCCTGCAGGGGCCCGCCGCGAGCTCGCGCGTGGCGGAGGGCAGGGGGTCCTCGCCATAGCGGAGAAGGTATACCGTTCCTGGTATGCCGCCGCAGCGTCGCAGCCGGTTCCCCGGCCTGGAGGGGGTCGCCGACCGCCGGCGCGGCCTCATCGAGGAGCTCGTCCGGCTCCGCCAGGAGAGCGAGCTGAGCCAGACCGAGCTCGCCGCGCGCATGGGGACCTCGCAGTCCGCCGTCGCCCGGCTCGAGAGCGGTGACCTCGACGCCCGGCTGTCCACGCTGGAGCGCTACGCGGCCGCGCTGGGCCGCACCGTCGACTGGCAGGTCCGACCGTCCGAGGAGTCCCCGTGAGCGTGCCCAGGAACACCTTCCCGCCCCTGCCCCCGCAGCCGCCGGAGCCGCCGCGACCGCGGCACGACCCGTGGCACCCGGAGCCCCGTCCGGCTCCAGCCGGGCCGGTGTCGGCGTCGGCGTCCCTGGTGGTCGGCGGGCGGGACTGGCTGGCCGAGCGGCTGATCGAGCGGCGGGTGGTGGCCCTGGGCGGGCACCTGGACGTCGACGCGGTCAACCGGGCCGTCGCCGAGCTCGCGCTGCTCGACGCGACCGGGGACGGACCGGTCCGGCTGCAGCTGTCCGGGGTCGGCGCGGACCTGGACGGCGCCCTGACCCTGGTCGACGCCCTCGACCTCGTGGGCGCCCCCGTGCACGCCACCTGCCTGGGCACCCTGACCGGGCCGGCGGTCGCCGTGCTGGCCGTGGCCGACCGCCGGGTGGTCGGCCGGCACGCGGTCGTCCACCTGGTCGAACCGCGGGCGCCGCGCGGTCTGCCCGGGTCCGACGTCGAGGTCTGGGCCGCCGAGTACGCCCGGCAGCTGCACCGCCTGCAGGAGCGGCTCGCCGCCGCCTGCGGGCGCCCGGTCGAGGAGGTCGCCACCGACATGCGCGCCGGGCGGCTGCTCGACGCCGCCGAGGCCCGCGACTACGGACTGGCCGACGCGGACGAGCCGGCTCCGCCGCCGGGCGCCGGACCGATCCTCTGAGCGCCCTGCCGTATCGCTCCGACGTCGAGGTCGTCGGCCTGCTCGCCTCGCCGGTGCACCGCTACGGCGGCCGGCCCGGGGCCGACGTCCCCGACCAGGACGGCGACCGGCGCACGTCGATCGAGGTGCGCGCCGGGTCCGGCGTGGTGGGCGACCGCTACGCCGGCCGGCCGGCGCACCGGGACGCCCAGCTCACCGTGATCGCCGTCGAGGCGCTGGAGGCGCTGGCCGCGGAGCTCGGGGTGCCGCCGTTCGACCCGCTGCTGACCCGGCGCACCGTCGTCCTGCGGGGTGCGCAGGTGGAGGCGCTGCGGGGCCAGGAGTTCGCCCTGGACGGCGGCGCCGGTCCGGTGCGGCTGCGGGGTGGGCGGCCGGCGCACCCGTGCGGGTGGATGGACGTCGTCCTCGCGCCCGGGGCCCACCGCGGGCTGCGCGGCCGCGGCGGCGTGCGCTGCGCGGCCCTGTCGGACGGCGTGCTGCGGCTCGGGCCCGCCGTCCTGACCTCCGCCGTCCCGCTGGACGCCGGGCACGCCGGGGACGCCGTCCGCCGGTGAGCGGAGTGCCACGGAGTGGAGGTGCGCCCCTCCCACTCCGCTCAACCGAGCAGCAGCCGCACCGCCGCCGGGGCC
This sequence comes from Geodermatophilus sp. SYSU D00703, assembly GCF_054050155.1. Classification (NCBI taxonomy): domain Bacteria; kingdom Bacillati; phylum Actinomycetota; class Actinomycetes; order Geodermatophilales; family Geodermatophilaceae; genus Geodermatophilus; species Geodermatophilus sp. SYSU D00703. The sequence continues at coordinate 335,936 of NZ_JBJGYU010000002.1, forward strand.
TGCGTCGGCTTGAGCAGCGGCGCGACCCGACCGTCGCCGGCGGCGGCCAGGGCGGCGCAGTTGGCCACCGACTCCGGCTCCTCCGACAGGGAGAGCACGTGCAGGTGCGCTCCGGCGCGGACCAGCGCCGCCGCGGCCGGGAGCGGGTCGGGGCTGTCGGTCGGCATCCCGTCGGAGAGCAGCAGCACGTCGCGGGCGGCCGCGCGCGAGCGGCCCAGCTGGGCGGCCGCGGTGCGCAGGCCCAGGTCGAGGTCGGTCGTGCCGCCGCCGTCGAGGTCGAACAGCCTGTCGATGACGGCGTCGGCGCGCGGGTCGGTCGACAGCGCCCGCAGCACGACCGCCTGCGACCAGAACGCGACCACGCCGAGCTCGTCGCCGGGCCGCATCCGCTGGGCCAGCGCCGAGGCGGTGAGGACGGCGACGGCCAGCTCGTCGCCCGCGACCGAGCCGGAGGCGTCGACGAGCAGCACGCAGGCCCGTCCGGTGGAGCGCCAGCCCCGCGTGTGCAGGTGCTCGGCCCTCCAGTGGGGCTCGGCGCCGCGCGCGGCCAGCGTGGCGTCCAGGTCGATGTCGCTGCCGGTCTCGTCGCGGCGGGTGACCACGCGGCGGGTGCCGGGGCGGTCGGGCACCCCGGCCCGCGGCGTCCCCACCGGCAGCCGGCAGGCCAGCGCCCGGGCGGCGGCCCGCAGCGCCGGGTCGAACGCCCGCCCCATCGCGGTGAGCAGCCGGTTGGCCGCGTCGGCATCGCGCGCGGTGACCTCGGCCAGCGCCTCCTCGTCGAGCTGCCCCAGCTGCGGCGAGACCTGCTGGAACTCCGGGTGCGCCCGCGCCAGCTCGTCGCGGCCGGCGCGGCGGGCCTGGTGCTGCTTGAGGAGCTGCTCGACGTCGTCGGCGTCCTCCACCGGCGCCGGCTGCGGCGGACGCCGTCCCGGGGGCTCCCGCAGCCCGCCGGCTCCGGGCGGCGGTGGCGGCGGCTCCGCGGGCTCCGACTGCTCGCCCGGTTCCTCGGGCGTCAGGCTTTTCCCAGCTCCTCACCCGCCCGGCGCCAGATGTCGGCCACGACGTCCTCCACCGGCCGCGCGGTCCCGTCGGCGAGGGTGACCTTGCCGGTCAGCGCGGCGAGCGCGGCGTCGAGGCCGGTGGCGTCCTGCACGCCCTCGTGCCCGCGGACCGTGGCCAGCTCCAGCGCGATGAGCACGGTGTCGATCGCGCCGCGGACCGAGGAGCCGATGCGCAGCTCGGGGTGGTCGCGGGTGATCCGCACGGCGCGCACCGCCTGCGCGACCAGGTCGGCAGGCCCGTCGGTGGCGGCGGCGGCGACCGCGAGCTCGGCGTCCTCGTCCTGGTAACCCATCGCCACGCGGCAGGAGCGGTCGTAGAGGGCGGGGGTCACCCGCGCGGTGCCGACGGCGTCGAACGGGTTCATCGCCGCGACCAGCCGGAACGTGGGGCGGGCGGTCACCCGGCCGAAGCGGGGCACGTGCATCTCCCGCTCGGAGAGCACCCCGAGGAGGACGTTCATCGTCTCCTCGGGCACCCGGTTGAACTCCTCCACGTAGAGGATCGCGCCGTCGGTCATCGCCCGGGTGAGCGGGCCGGGGACGAAGTTCTCGGCCCGGTAGTCCTCGGTGAGCACCCGGGAGGCGTCGTGGTGGCCGACCAGCCGGGTGGGGGTCAGCTCGGCGTTGCCCTCGACGAGCACCAGCGGCACCCCGGCCCCGTCCGCCAGCGAGCGCAGCAGCGTCGTCTTGCCGGTGCCCGGTGGCCCCTCGAGCAGGACGTTGCGGCCGGCCGACAGGGCGGCCGCGACGACCTCCGCCTCGCGGAGGCGGGCGACCACCCGTTCGCGGGCGACCCGGACCATGCCCGTCACGTCGAGCCGCCGGGCGGCGGTGGTGGTGCTCACGGAGGTCCTCCTGTGCGGGGTGGACGTGCGACCGGGGCGCTCCCCGCAGGGAACGCCCCGGTCCGGCCGGCGGCCCCGTCCCGGGTCCCACGCTGAGCTTGCGGAGGGTGGGGAGGGCGGGGTCCTTCGTCAGTCGTAGATGATGACGCCGCGGAGGTTCTTGCCGGCCTTCATGTCCTCGTAGCCCTGGTTGACGTCGTCGAGCTTGTACCGGTTGGTGATCAGCTCGTCGAGCTTGAGCTTCCCCTCCTGGTAGAGGCGGAGCATCTTGAGGATGTCGGCGCTCGGGTTCTGGTCGCCGAACAGCGCGCCGCGGATCTCCTTGGTGAACAGCGCCAGCATGCTGGGTGTGATCGGGATGCCCACCTCGGTGAGGTCGCCGAGACCGGTGATGACGACCCGACCGCCCTTGCCGAGCGCCTCGACCCCCTGGGCGACGTGCTCGCCCTTCAGGATCCCGACGGTGATCAGCACCTTGTCCGCGCCCTGGCCGTTGGTGACGGAGCGGGCGAAGTCGGCGGCCTCCTCGATGCTCTCGAAGGCGTGGGTGGCGCCGAGCTCCTGCGCCTTCTCCCGCTTGAAGGGGATCGGGTCGACGGCGATGACGTGGCTGGCGCCGGCGTGCGCTGCGCCCTGGACGGCGTTGATGCCGATGCCGCCGATGCCCATGACGATCACCGTGTCGCCGGCCTTCACCTCTCCGGCCTGCACCGCGGTGCCCCAGCCGGTGCCCACGCCGCAGCCGGTCAGGCAGGCGACGTCCAACGGGATGTCGTCGGGGATCTTCACCGTGGAGCGGACGTCGACCGTCGTCACCTCGGCGAAGGTGCCCAGGCCGCACATCTGGCCGACGGGCGTGCCGTCGGGCGTCTGGAAGCGGAAGCTCTCCGCGTCGTCCCACCGGGAGCCGACGAGCAGGTTGGCGCCGGAGTCGCAGATGTACTGCTGGCCGTTGGCGCAGTAGCGGCAGCGGCCACAGCCGGGCAGGAAGGAGAAGACCACGTGGTCGCCCTCCTTGAAGCCCGGGGTGCCCGGCCCGACGGCCGTGACGACACCGGAGCCCTCGTGACCCCCGAGGAACGGGTAGTGGCCGGCCGCCATGTCGCCGGTGGAGAAGTGGTCGTCCGAGTGGCACAGCCCCGACGCCGCGAGCTTGACCTGCAGCTCGCCCTGTCGCGGGTCGTCCGCGACCAGGTCGGTGACCTCCCACTTGCCGGGACCGGAGCGCAGGATCGCTCCGCGGGTGTTCACGGGCACGTGTGACCTCCTCGTCGCCCTCACCGCTGAGAGCCGTTCGCATGCACGAGCGCATGACCGTGCCCCGGACGTTATGGCGTCGCTCACACAGATGGGAAGGGCGCTGCAACGTTCTCGCTACCCCCGCCCCCGAACCCTGGGAGAGTGGCGCCGTGGCGCGGGACCCGGTGGTCGTCGTCGGCGCCGGGCCGGTGGGGCTGACGGCGGCGCTGCTGCTGGCCCGCCGCGGTCTGGACGTGCTCGTCCTGGAACGGCGGCCGGCTCCCTACGACGGGCCGCGGGCGGTCCACCTCGACGACGAGGCGCTGCGGGCCCTGGCCGACGCCGGGATCGCCGACGAGTTCCTGCAGCTCAGCCGGCCGATGAGCGGGCTGCGCCTGCTGGACGGCCGGGGACGCCCGCTGGCCGAGTTCCGCCGGTCGGCCGACGCGGGCGCGCACGGCTGGCCGCAGGGCTCGCTGTTCCACCAGCCCGACCTGGAGGAGGTGCTGCTGGCCGCCGTCCGGCGGGCCCCGGGCGTCGAGCTGCGGCTCGGGGCGGAGGTCACCGGGCTGACCCAGGACGACGGCCGGGTGGCGCTGACCGTGCTGGACGACGGGACCATCTCGCGGCTGACCGCCACTGCGGTGGTGGGCTGCGACGGGGCCAACAGCACGGTCCGCCGGCTGGTCGGCTCCCGGATGCGCGACCTCGGCCGGGCCGACCGCTGGCTGGTGGCCGATCTGCGCTCGGACGTGCCGCTGCCGGTCTGGCCGGGGGTGCACCAGGTGTGCGACCCGGTCCGCCCGGCCACGTTCATGCAGGTCGCCGGGGACCGCTACCGCTGGGAGTTCCGGGTGCGGCCGGGCGAGACCCGCGAGGCGCTCACCGGGCGGCTGCCGGCCCTGCTCGACCCGTACGGCGCGGCGGGCGCCGCGGTGGTGCGCGTGGCCGAGTACGTCTACCGCGGGCAGGTGGCCGACCGGTGGCGCGACGGGCGGGTGCTGCTGGCCGGCGACGCCGCACACCTCACGCCGCCGTTCATCGGGCAGGGACTCGGCCTCGGGTTGCGCGACGTCCACCAGCTGGCCTGGAAGCTGGCCGCGGTGCTGACCGGCGCGGCCGGGGACGCGCTGCTCGACACCCACCAGGCCGAGCGGGAGCCGCACGCCCGGGCGATGGTCCGGCTGGCGCTGCTCGTCGGCCGGGTCATGACCGGGGGCGGCCGCTCCGGCTCCGTCGCCCGCCGGGCGGTGCTGGCGCTGGTGGGACGCCTGCCGGCGGTCGCGGCGTTCGCCACCGACAGCCGCACCCCGCCGCTGCGCCGCGGCCCGCTGGTGGCCCGCCGCGGCCGGGCCGGGCGGCGGCTGGCCGGGACGCTGCTGCCGCGTGCCCCGGTCCAGGCCGGCGGGTCGCGCTGCCCGGTGGACGACGTCCTGGGCCCGGGGACGGCGCGGCTGCGGCTGCTGGGCCCCGGCCGGCTGGCGGTGCGGCCGCAGGGCGCTCCCGAGGTGCGGGTGGACGACGTCGACGGCGTCCTCACCGGGTGGCTGCACCGCGCCGGGGCCTCGACGGTCGTCGTCCGCCCCGACCGCATCGTCGCGTCGGCCCGCTGACCGTCCCGCGCTGTGTGCACGCAGCGTGGTCTCGGGCCTGCTCGGTCCGCGGTGCGTGCACACCCTGTGCCCGGCAGCAGCTCGCGGCGGGACCCGGGCATGCTGTCGCGGTGCGCTACGACGTCGACGCCGTCCGTGCCCGCTTCCCGGCCCTGCGCGCCGGAGTCGCCCACTTCGACGGCCCGGGTGGCTCGCAGGTCCCCGACTCGGTGGCGGCGGCGGTCGCCGACACCCTGACCTCGCCGATCGCCAACCGCGGTCGGGTGACGCAGGCCGAGCGCACCGCCGACGACGTCGTCGGAGCCGCGCGCCGGGCGGTGGCCGACCTGGTCGCCGGGAATCCCGGCGGGGTCGTCTTCGGCCGCAGCACGACGCAGCTGACCTACGACTTCTCCCGGACCCTGGCGACCGGCTGGGGGCCGGGCGACGAGGTGGTCGTGACCCGGCTGGACCACGACGCCAACGTCCGGCCGTGGGTGCAGGCGGCGCAGGCGCGCGGCGCGACCGTCCGCTGGGCCGACTTCGACCCGGCCACCGGTGAGCTGCCACCCGAGGCGGTCGCCGCCGTGCTGTCCGACCGCACCCGGCTGGTGGCGGTCACCGGGGCGTCGAACCTGATCGGCACCCGGCCGGACGTCGCCGCGATCACCGTGCTCGCCCACCGGGCCGGCGCGCTCACGTATGTCGACGGGGTGCACCTCACGGCGCACGCCGCGGTGGACGTCGCCGCGCTCGGTGCCGACCTCTACGCCTGCTCGCCGTACAAGTTCCTCGGCCCGCACTGCGGGTGCGTCGTGGCCCGACCCGGCCTGCTGGAGACGCTGCGCCCGGACAAGCTGCTGCCCTCCACCGACGCCGTCCCCGAGCGGTTCGAGCTGGGCACCCTGCCCTACGAGCTGATGGCGGGCACCACCGCGGCGGTCGACTTCCTCGCCGCGCTGGGCGGTCCCGAGGGGGACCGGCGCGCGCGGATCGAGGCGGGGATGGCGGCCGTCGAGGGGCACGAGGACCGGCTGCGGGAGCGCATCGAGGACGCCGTCCGCGGGCTGCCCGGCGTCACCGTGTGGTCGCGGGCGCAGTGGCGGACCCCCACCCTGCTGATGACCTTCGCCGGCCGGGACGCCGCCGACGCGTACCGGTTCCTGGCCGCCCGCGGGGTCAACGCCCCGGCCGGCTCCTTCTACGCGATCGAGGCCTCCCGCCGGCTGGGGCTGGGCGACACCGGCGGCCTGCGGGTGGGGCTGGCGCCCTACAACGACGACTCCGACGTCGACCGGCTGCTGGCCGGGCTGGCGGAGTGGCTCGCCGGCTGAGAGGTGCCTGGGAGGTGGCTGTGGTCATCAGCGCGGCACCGGATCCCGACGGTCGGTGAGGACGCGGCGGCCGTCGGCCCGGATCCCCCCAGGACAGGGCGGTGGGCCCGCCCCACCTCTCGGGTGACGTTGCGGCATGCAACCAGCGGAGTCTCCCTCCCGCCCACCGCTCGCGGGGGACCTCGGAAGGAGACACCGTGCCCAGCAACCTCTCTCGCCGCGACGCCCTCAAGGTCGGCGCGTTCGGCGCGACCGCCCTGACGCTGCCGTTCATCCCCGTGCTGAGCGCGAAGTCGGTGTCGCAGTTGGCCGCCAGCAAGCTGCCCAAGCCCTACACGCTGCCGTTCCGGACCCCGCCGGTGGCGCAGTCGCGGTCGAACTCCGCCTACCCGGGCGCGGCGTTCTACCGGATGGAGCAGCGCCTGCTGACCCCGGAGATCATCCCCGGCTTCACGACGCCGGTCTTCGGCTACTTCGACACCATCGGCGGGGCCGGTGGCACGCCCGGGCCGACCATCCACGCGCAGCAGGGGCAGACCGTCGTCGTCCGGCAGGCCAACACGCTGCCCGAGACCCACCCCGCGCTCGCGTACCGCGACTGGACCTCCACCCACCTGCACGGCTCGCCGTCGCGGCCGCAGTACGACGGCTACGCCAGCGACATGACCCAGCCGGGGGAGTGGAAGGACTACGTCTACGAGAACCGGATGAGCGCCCGCACGCTCTGGTACCACGACCACGGCGTGCACCACACGGCGGAGAACGCCTACATGGGCCTGGCTGCCATGTACATCAGCACCGACCCGGTCGAGCGGGCGCTCCCGCTGCCCAAGGGCGAGTTCGACGTCCCGCTGGTCCTCGGTGACAAGGCCTTCGCCTCCACCGGCGCCCTGCTCTTCGACGACAACAGCCACTCGTCGACGTTCGGCGACGTCATCCTGGTCAACGGCGTCCCCTGGCCGAACATGCAGGTGAAGCGGCGCAAGTACCGGTTCCGGCTGCTCAACGCCTCGGTCTCCCGCGGCTTCAAGCTCGCCCTGAGCGACGGCACCCCGCTGACCGTCATCGGCACCGACGGCGGCCTGATGCCGGCTCCGCAGACCGTGCCGAGCTTCCGGATCGGCATGGCCGAGCGGTACGAGGTGGTCATCGACTTCGCGAAGTACAAGAGGGGCGCGAAGATCCAGCTGAGGAACCTGGGCGTGCCCAACGCCACGGACTACGACAACACCGACAAGGTCATGCAGTTCGAGGTGCTGGACGACACCGGGCCGACGACGGACAACGCCGTGCCGGACGTGCTCGACCCCACCGCGGCCCGCGGCGTGATGAGCCTGACGACCCAGGGTGCGATCAAGCGGTCGATGCGGCTCGAGCGGAACAACGGCGAGTGGGAGGTCAGCGGCATCACCTGGAAGGACATCGAGGACTCCGGCTTCACGCTGGAGTTCGCCACCGTGCAGCCGGGCGCGACCGAGCTGTGGACGATCGAGAACCGGTCCGGCGGCTGGTTCCACCCGCTGCACATCCACCTCGTGGACTTCCAGGTGGTCAGCCGGAACGGGTCACCGCCGCCGGCGCACGAGCGGGGCCCGAAGGACGTCGTCTACGTCGGGGAGAACGAGAAGGTCGACCTCCTCATGCGGTTCCACTCCGCGAACGACCCGAACTCGCACGACCCCGACAGCCGGCCGGAGGAGCTGACCTACCCCGCCGACCACGGGCGGTACATGGTCCACTGCCACAACCTCACCCACGAGGACCACGACATGATGACCCAGTTCTGCGTGGGCGAGGACTCGGTTGACGTCGACCCGATCAACGCCGCGAAGGCGACCAGGGACGCCGAACCGGACGACTGAGGAAGACCCCCTCGCCCCGCCTCTCGCAGGCTCGGGAGGGCCCCTGCGAGGGGGCCACCGGCCGCCGGGCGGTTCCACGTGGAACGGCCGGGCGTCAGGCCGTGCGGAGGGTGGGGAAGCCGGCGGCCAGCTGGTCGAAGGCCGAGTGCAAGTCGTCGGCGAGCGTGGTCGTGCCGTCGGCGAGCCACACCTCGAACGCCGTCGTCGCGGCCGCCCGGGTGGTGGTCGCCACCAGCCGCGGGAGCAGCGCCCCGGGATCCTCCCCGGTGCGCCGCGCCACGTGCTGGGCGACCACCCGGTCGACGTCGGCGTAGCGGACCTGCGAGTGTGCCTGCAGGGCCGGCTCGCGCAGGATCAGCGCCATCCGCTGGCGGAGCATCGGCAGGTCGGCCGCCGAGTAGTCGTTGACCTCGACGTAGGCCGCGCAGATCGAGGCCAGCACCGGCTGCCCGGGGTCGGCCGTCGCCAGCAGCGCGTCCAGCCGCTCGACGTGGGAGGCGAAGTCCCCCCAGACCGCGTCGGCCTTGGTCGCGAAGCAGCGGAAGAAGGTGCGCCGGCTGGTCCCGGCGGCGTCGGCGATCTCGTCCGCGGTGACCTGCTCGAACCCCTTCCGGCTGAAGAGGTCGAGGGCGGCCTGCTCGATGCGGGCACGGGTCTCGGCCCGGACGTCCCCCACCACCGCGGTCACGGTCCCATCTTGCGGCACGCGGTGCCCCGTCCGGGGGGATCCGCGCTGCGCAGGGGCGCAGTCGTCGCCCGTCCGGGTCAGGACGCCGCCCCCGACCCCGGTGTTGCTGGTGGCACTGGGTGTCACTAACGTCCACCCCACTCCGTAACCCCGATCACAGGAGGCGCCATGCCCGAGACCACCACCGACACGCAGGTCGAGGCGCCTGCCGCCGAGGAGGCCCTGGTCGAGGAGTCGCTCGTCGAGGAGGTCTCCATCGACGGCATGTGCGGGGTGTACTGATCGACGCCCCCGTCGCGGCGCCGGTGCCACGCTCGCGTGACGCCGGCGCCGCACACCTGCCGGACCCCGGTCTCCCCGTGTCCACCCCTGACTTCGACCCGTCGCTGCCCTGGCGGCGGGCCCGCTCGGTGGCGTTGCGCCCCGAGCCGTTCGGCGCGCTGGTCTACCACTTCGGCAACCGGAAGCTGTCCTTCCTGAAGTCGAAGACGCTGGTCTCCGTCGTGGAGACGCTCGCCGACCACCCCAGCGCCGAGGCCACCCTCGTCGCGTGCGGGGTCCCCGAGGCCCAGCGCCCCGCCTACGTCAAGGCGCTGGCCGACCTGGCACGTTCGCAGATGATCGAAGTGAGGACCTCGTCGCCCCCCGCCGCTCGCGAGCTCGCGGCGGGCCCCTGCGACGAGGCCGCCCCGGAGGATTCATGACCGCCGTCCTGCCGCCCCGCACGCCCGCCCCGGAACGCCCCACCGGCGGACGGCTGATCGACCAGTTCGAGTACGGGCTGGACGCGCCGATCTGCCTGACCTGGGAGCTCACCTACGCCTGCAACCTGGCGTGCGCGCACTGCCTGTCCTCGTCGGGACGGCGGGACCCCCGCGAGCTCACCACCGCCGAGGCCGAGGCGGTCATCGACGAGCTCCAGCGGATGCAGGTCTTCTACGTCAACGTCGGCGGCGGCGAGCCCACCGTCCGCCCGGACTTCTGGCACCTGCTCGACTACGCCATCGGCCACGACGTCGGCGTCAAGTTCTCGACCAACGGCGTCAAGCTCGACGAGGCCCGCGCCGCGCAGCTGGCCCGTACCGACTACGTCGACGTGCAGATCTCCCTGGACGGCGCCACCGCCGAGGTCAACGACCGCGTCCGCGGCACGGGCTCGTACGCCACCGCCGTCCGGGCGCTGGAGAACCTGGCCGAGGCCGGGATGAAGGACTTCAAGGTCTCCGTCGTCGTGACCCGGGAGAACGTCTCCCAGCTCGACGAGTTCCGGGCGCTCACCGACCGCTACGGTGCCCAGCTGCGGATCACCCGGCTGCGCCCGTCGGGCCGCGGCGCCGACGTCTGGGACCAGCTGCACCCCACCCAGGAGCAGCAGCGGGAGCTGTACTCGTGGCTGCTGGCCAACGGCGACCGCGTGCTGACCGGCGACTCGTTCTTCCACCTGTCGGCCTACGGCCAGTCGCTACCCGGGCTGAACCTGTGCGGCGCCGGCCGGGTGGTCTGCCTCATCGACCCGGTCGGCGACGTCTACGCCTGCCCGTTCGCCATCCACGAGGACTTCCTCGCCGGCAACGTCCGGGACGTGGGCGGCTTCCAGCGGGTGTGGCAGCAATCCGACCTGTTCGCCGAGCTGCGCAGCCCGCAGACCGGTGGCGCCTGCACCAAGTGCGCCCACTTCGACGCCTGCCGGGGTGGCTGCATGGCGGCCAAGTTCTTCACCGGCCTGCCGCTGGACGGCCCCGACCCCGAGTGCGTGCAGGGCTACGGCGAGAGCGCGCTGGCCGCCCGCGACGCGAGCACGGTCATGCCGAAGAGCCACGTCGACCACTCGCACACCGGCCCGGTGCGCGGCCAGCCGACGCTGCTGGGCATCCCGAGCATCCCCGCTCGGCCCACACCCGCACCGCCCGCCCGGATCTGCGACGAGTCCCCGCTCGCCGGTCTGCAGCTGGGCTGAGGCCACCGCGATGGGCCGGCTCGAGGGCGGGGTCGCGTTCGTCACCGGGGCGGCGCGCGGCATCGGCCGCGCGACGGCCGTCCGGTTCGCCCGGGAGGGCGCCGACGTGATCGGGGTGGACGTCGCGGGGCCGATCCGCAGCGCGCAGGCGCCGCCGTCCACCCCGGAGGACCTCGCCGAGACCGCACGCGCGGTCGAGCAGCTGGACCGCCGGATGGTGACCTTCCAGGCCGACGTCACCGACGAGGACGCGCTCACGGCCGGCCTCGCCGACGCCGTGGCGCAGCTGGGCCGGCTCGACGTCGCCGTCGCCAACGCCGGCATCGGCGGCCCCACGGTGCCGGTCGAGGAGTACCCCGCGCAGGCCTTCCGCGACGTCATCGACATCGACCTCACCAGCGTGTTCCTGACCGCGAAGGCCGCGATCCCGCACATCCGGGCGACCGGCGAGGGCGGGGCGATCGTGCTGATCAGCTCCGCCCTCGGCCTGCGCGGCATGCAGAACACCGCCGCCTACACCGCGGCCAAGCACGGCGTGGTCGGCCTGATGAAGGTGCTGGCCATGGAGCTGGCGCCCGACCGCATCCGGGTCAACTCGGTGCACCCGACCAACGTGGACACCCAGCTGATCCAGAACGACAACACCTACCGGCTGTTCCGTCCCGACCTCGAGGACCCGGGACGCGACGACGTCGTCGACGCCTTCCAGGGGCTCAACCTCCTGCCGGTGCCCTGGGTGCAGCCCGACGACGTCGCCGAGGCGGTGCTCTACCTCGCCGCCGACTCCGGCCGCTACGTCACCGGCGGGACCCACCGCGTGGACGCCGGGTGGAACACCAAGTGAGCCCGGCGGCCGCAGGCCGCGGGTGACCCCTGCGCCGAGGCTGCTCGAGCCGTTGGTCCTGGCGGGCCGGACGGCACCCTCGCGGGTGCTGTTCGGCCCGCACGCGACCAACCTCGGCCGCGGGCGGGCACTGTCGGACCGCCACGTCGCCTACTACGCCCGCCGCGCCGCCGGCGGGTGCGGGATCGTCGTCACCGAGACCGCGTCGGTGCACGGCAGCGACCGGCCCTACGAGCGGGCGCCGCTCGCCGCCGACTGCGGCCCCGGCTGGGCCGACGTGGTCGCCGCCTGCCGCCCGGCGGGCGCGCTGGTGCTGGCCGGGCTCGGCCACACCGGGGCGCAGGGGACGAGCGCGCACACCCGGGCCGCGCTCTGGGCGCCGTCCCCCGTGCCCGACGTCGTCAGCCGCGAGGTGCCGGCGGAGATGGAGCCCGCGGAGATCGGTGCGCTCGTCGACGGCTTCGCCGCGGCCGCCCGCACCGCCGTCGCCGCGGACGTGGACGGCGTGGAGGTCGACGCCGGGCCGCGGTCGCTGCTGCGCCAGTTCGCCTCCGGGCTGACCAACACCCGCGCCGACGGGTACGGCGCCGACCGGCTGCGGCTGCTGCGGGAGGTGCTCGCCGCCGTCCGGGCGCAGCTGGGCGCCGGTCGGGTGCTGGCGCTGCGGCTGTCCTGCGACGAGGAGGCGCCCTGGGCGGGCATCACGCCCGAGGTCGCCGCCCGGTACGTCGCCGACCTCGCGCCGCTGGTCGACCTGCTGGTCGTCGTCCGCGGCGGCGGGCTGACGCCCTCGGCGTACCGGCCCGACGGCCACGTCCGGCCCGGCTTCAACGCCGGGCTCACCCGGACGCTCCGGGCGGCCGCCGGGGGGACGCCGGTCGTGCTGCAGGGCTCGGTCGTCGACGTGATCGACGCCGAGGCCGCGCTCGCCGACGGGACCGCCGACGCCGTCGAGATGACCCGCGCGCAGATCGCCGACGCCGACCTCGTGGTCAAGGCCCGCGCGGGCGTCCCGATCCGGCCCTGCACCCTCTGCAACCAGGCCTGCCGCGTGCGCGACGTCCGCAACCCGCTGGTCAGCTGCGTGGCCGACCCCCGCAGCGGGCACGAGACCGAGGACCCCGACCCTGAGGGCCTTTGTGGCCACTTTGGCCGACCCGGGGACGGCGGAAATGGCCATCTCTGCCCCACGGGGCGGGAGGTCGTCGTGGCCGGCGGGGGGCCGGCCGGGCTGGAGGCGGCGCGGGTGCTGGCCGCCGCCGGCGCCGACGTGCGGCTGGTGGAGCGCAGCGACCGGCTCGGCGGCGCGCTGCCGCTGGTGGCGGCGCTGCCCGGCCGGTCGCGGTTCGCCGACCTCGCCGCCTGGCTCGTGGGCGAGGTCGAGCGGCTGGGCGTGCACGTGGAGCTCGGCACGGCGGCCGGGGTGGCCGACGTCGTCGCCACCGGCGCCTCGCCCCGGTCGCCCACACCCGGCGTGCTCACCGCCGCCGACGTCCTCGCCGGCACCGAGCTGCCCCCCGGCCCGGTGGTGGTGCACGACCCCGCCGGTGGACCGGCCGGCACGGGCGTGGCCGAGCTGCTGGCCGCCGCCGGGCGCGAGGTCACCGTGGTGACCCCCGACGAGGTGGTCGGCGTGCGGCTGGCCGAGGACCTCGCCCCGGCCAACACCCGGCTGCTGCGGGCCGGGGTGCACCGGCGCACCGAGGTGGTGCTGCGCGGCGTGCAGGGCGGGACGGCGGTGCTCGCCGACCGGTGGACCGGCACGGAGATCCGCATCCCGTGCGCCGTCCTCGTCGAGGCCGGCCCTGCGCGGCCCGGGGGCGTCCCGGACGGGGCGCTCGCCGCCGGGGACGTCGTGGCGCCGCGGACGGTGCTCGAGGCCGTGCTCGAGGGCCGGCGCGCGGCGCAGGTGTGGCTGGGGCGCTGCTCGCGGCCGTGACGTGCCCCTAGGTTGTGGTCTGCGTCACCACGGAGCGGATCGCGGAGGAGCGGACATGGGGAAGCTCGACGGCAAGGTCGCCTTCATCACCGGAGCGGCGCGGGGGCAGGGGCGCTCGCACGCCGTCCGGCTCGCGCAGGAGGGCGCCGACGTGATCGCCGTCGACCTGTGTGCCCAGATGGACACCATCGGCTATCCCATGGCCACCCCCGACGACCTGGCCGAGACGGTGCGGGCGGTGGAGGCCCTGGACCGCCGCATCGTCGCCCGGCAGGCCGACGTCCGGGACGTGGCCGCGCTGCGGTCGGCCGTCGAGGACGGCGTCGCCGAGCTCGGCCGGGTCGACATCGTGCTGGCCAACGCGGGCATCTCCGCCGCGGGCAGTCCCGAACCCTCTCCCGAGCGCACCTGGGACGACGTCATCGGGGTCAACCTGACCGGGGTGTGGAACACGGTGCACGTCGCCGCGCCCCGGATGATCGAGCAGGGCGAGGGCGGTTCCATCGTGCTCACCAGCTCGACCCAGGGGCTCACCGGCCGGGGCGGTGACGGCAGCGCCGCGGTCACCGCGTACGCGGCCAGCAAGCACGGCGTCGTCGGCCTGATGCGCAGCTTCGCCCACTGGCTGGCCCCCCACCGGATCCGGGTCAACTGCGTGCACCCGACCGGCGCGGCGACCCCGATGGTGGAGAACGAGGTGCTGCAGAACTGGCTCGCGGCGAACGAGGAGTCCGCCGGGATGCTGGCCAACCTCATGCCGGTCGAGCTCATCGAGGCCGTCGACGTCAGCAACGCCATCGCCTGGCTGGTGAGCGACGAGGGCCGCTACGTCACCGGGGTTCCGCTGCCCGTCGACGCGGGCTTCACGGTCCGGTAGCGGCCGGGGACGCTGTGGCACTGCTCACCCGGTCGACCCGAGGCCCTCCTCCGACAGCAGGTCGGGCAGCAGGTCGGCCAGGGTGAGCGCGGCGAGGAACACGAGCAGGACGGCGACGGTGAACACGGGGCACCTCCAGCGCGGACGGTGCTCCCACCGTCCCGCCGCGCCCTGGGGACGGGCCCCGCGCGGGCTGGGAGTCGCCTGTGGGCCGGCGGGCTACCGGAGGTCGACCTTGTCGCTCTCGCCGGCCTCGATCCGCTGCCCGGTCGCCTTGGCCTTGACGAAGCTGAACGCGGTGGCGAGCCGACCGCCCGGGGCGTCCCAGTACTCGGCCGAGTCGGCGTCGACCTTGAGGAGCACGACGGAGGAGTCCTCCGGGCCCTGCGGCAGCCACGCCTCGGCACCGCTGTTCCACAGCTCCTTCTTCTTGGCGACGTCGTCGACGATCGACGCGTGCCCGGTCAGCGACACCCACGTGCCGCCGGAGCCGATCCCGACGTTCACCTGGGGCGAGGCCGCGATGTGGGCCAGCCAGTCGGTGCCCCGCTCGGCGAAGAACCACAGGTCGCCGTCGAACTCCACCTCCTGCAGGGTCATCGGGCGGCTGGTGAGCTTGCCGCCGGGGTCGATGGTGGTGAGGAAGCCGAAGCGCTCCCCCTTGATCAGGTCGGCGACCTTGCGGGTGTCGTCTGTGGTCATGACGGGGCAGTGCCCGGCGCCGCCGCCGCCGAAGCATCCGGCCGTTGTCCCGGCCAACGGGCCTCCCCTACGTTGCGACCACGACCGGGAGGGGAGCGGGGATGGGCAAGCTCGACGGCAAGGTCGCGTTCATCACCGGGGCCGCCCGCGGCCAGGGTCGTTCGCACGCCGTCCGGTTGGCGCAGGAGGGGGCCGACGTGATCGCCGTCGACCTCTGCGCGCAGATCGACACCGTGCCCTACCCGATGGCCACGCCGGAGGACCTCGCCCGGACGGTCGAGGAGGTGGAGGCCCTCGACCGCCGCATCGTGGCCCGCCGGGCCGACGTCCGCAGCCTGCCGGACGTGGAGGAGGCCGTCCGCGCCGGGGTCGCCGAGCTGGGCCGGCTCGACATCGTGCTCGCCAACGCCGGGATCGCGCCCATGGGAGACGAGGAGGAGGCCGCCCGCGCCTGGCAGGACGTCATCGATGTGAACCTGACCGGGGTCTGGAACACCCTGCGGGCCGCCGCCCCGGTCCTCGTGGAGCAGGGCCAGGGCGGCGCGATCGTGCTGACCAGCTCCACGGCAGGCCTCAAGGGGATCGGCGGCGACTCCGGCGGTGGCCAGGGCTACGCAGCCGCCAAGCACGGCGTCGTCGGCTTGATGCGCACCTTCGCCAACTCGCTGGGCCCGCACGGCATCCGGGTCAACTCCGTGCACCCGACCGGCGTGAACACCCCGATGATCGTCAACGAGTTCATGCAGCAGTGGCTGTCGGAGATCCCCGCGGAGGCCGCAGGGGCGCTGAGCAACCTCCTGCCGGTCGACGTCATCGAGTCGGTCGACGTCAGCAACGCGATCGTCTGGCTGGTCAGTGACGACGCCCGCTACGTCACCGGGGTGACGCTGCCGGTCGACGCCGGCTTCACCGTGAAGTAGGTCGGACGGCGTCCACCGGTCCGACTCCGCGCCTCGGTCCGCTCCTCGCTCGCAGAGCTCGCTGCGATGCTCCCTCGGCTGTCGTCAGACGGTGTCCACCGGTCCGACTCCGCGCCTCGGTCCGCTCCTCGCTCGCAGAGCTCGCTGCGATGCTCCCTCGGCTGTCGTCAGACGGTGTCCACCGGTCCGACTCCGCGCCTCGGTCCGCTCCTCGCTCGCA